>NZ_JAVTJA010000003.1:0-399961 GCF_031843785.1 Methylobacterium sp. WCS2018Hpa-22 | reverse complement strand
CATTGATCTGGTCGAGCTTCGAATAGCGCGTATTGGCGTAATCGACCGTCTGCAGAACCTGCTGGGCCGGATCGGCCGAGCGCTTCAGGACGTCGTCGTTGGCGAAGGCGGGGGCCGAAGCCACCAGACCAGCGCCGAGTGCGAGAAGATGGACCGCTCTCATGCATTCCTCCGACAAGTCTTTGACACAACTGGAGAGCAGTTCGACCTGCTTCCGTTTGCGCGACCTGTTATTTGCGACAGGGATAGTTCACTTCGATAGAGTCTCCTAAGCGGTTGTTTCCGCGAAACTTTCGCCTCAACCACCGCCTGCTCTCCCGGTCGCCGCTACCCCTTTGCGGCGCCCCTCCGAACCGAAGCTTGAATGAACTCTAAGAAAAATCTCGGCGGCGTCAACTCGATTGAGCAAGCTTGAGCATGGTCTGCATCAAGTCCTGGTGAACGAATGTCTTCCCCGGCAGGCATTTCATGCACCTGCACAAGGAAATGCTGCGTTGCAAAATCGCCAAGTTCAAAGACAAAAGCATTTGTAAGACGCAGGCGCTTCTTATGCACTCCATGCATGAGCTCGGCCTGGCATGCCAGATTCTCTCTCTTGCAGCAGAGACCATTGGTGGAAACGACCGCTTCGTCCCACGGAAGGGCAAGTTTCACCATTCGAAATAAGCATTATTTTGCCTGCTCGCAAAATAGATCGAGTACCCCCGGCATGTACGGAAACATCGATTGGGCGCCATTGGATCGGGCGCTGCGTTGTCTCGCCGCATGAGTACGTAGCGCGCCGCGCATGCGCCTTACGTCTTGTGCGCATGTGCATAATGTTGCGTCGGCGATATCTTGCGCCTCATGCAGGACGGTAAACGCCGCTCAAGCGGCGATGACGCCCGGAAAGCGATTCGCCAAATCCTCGCGCATGGCCTCCGACCAGGCCCGGTCGCGTCTGTTGCGCGGCCGGTCGAGGGTCACGTCGGCGAGCAGGCTCGCTGGGCGCGCGGAGACGAGCAGGAGCCGGTCGGCGATCTCGATCGCCTCCGCGACGTTATGGGTGACCATGAGCACGCTCATCCCCTCGCGCCCCACCGTCTCCACCACGATCTCCCGAAGGGACGCGGCGGCCCTGTCATCCAGGGACACGAAGGGCTCGTCGAGCACCAGGATGCGGGGACGTAGGGCCAGGGCGCGGGCGAGGGCCACGCGACGCGCCATGCCCAAGGAGAGCTTTCCCGGATAGCGGCTGCGCCACGGCGTCAGCCCGAGGGATTCGAACAGGCCGTCGAGATCACGCCCCCGCTCCGGGCGGGGCAGGCCGAGGCGGACGTTCTGCTCGACGCTGCGCCAGGGGAGG
This sequence comes from Methylobacterium sp. WCS2018Hpa-22, assembly GCF_031843785.1. Classification (NCBI taxonomy): domain Bacteria; kingdom Pseudomonadati; phylum Pseudomonadota; class Alphaproteobacteria; order Hyphomicrobiales; family Methylobacteriaceae; genus Methylobacterium; species Methylobacterium sp. WCS2018Hpa-22. Next base: position 398,616 of record NZ_JAVTJA010000003.1, on the reverse strand, counting down.
AGGCGAGGCTCCTGGAAGACCATGGCGATCCCCGCCTCGCGCGGATCGGGAGTCACCGCGCCCTCGTATGCGTCGTCCAGGCCGAGCAGGATGCGCAGGGTGGTGGTCTTGCCCGCCCCGGAGGGGCCGATGAGGCAGGCGATCTCCGAGCGGCGGATGGTGAAGGAGAGGTCGCGCACCGCCTCCACCGGCTCCGGCCCACCGGCGCCGTAGACTTTGCGGAGGATGGAGACGGAGAGAGCGTCCGCCATCTCAGCGCCAGCGCCGGACATACGCTTCGAGGCGCTGGAGGATGAGGATGTCGATGGCGATCATGACACTCATGAAGACGACGCTGTAGCCGATGATGGCGGCCACGTTCAGGCTCTGAACGAAGTAGAAGTTGATGGCGAAACCGACGCCGTTCGGCCGCCCGAGCAGCTCGATCACCAGCACGATCTTCCAGGCCAGCGACAGGCCGGACCGGGCCGCGGCCACGACGAACGGCTGCAGTTGCGGCACCAGGACGTGGGCGATCCAGGTGCGGCGATCGAACCGGTAGGTCCGCGCCATTTCCTCGAGCCCCGGATCGAGGCCCCGCGCGCCCTCCCGCACGATCACCGCCACGTTGGGCAGCTTGTTGAGCACCACGGCCAGTACCGCGGCCCCTTCGTTGAGGCCGACCCAGATATAGGCCAGCACGGTGATGACGAGGGCGGGCGTGTTGAGCAGAATGAGGAGCGGTGTGTCGAGGGCGAGGTTCAAGCCCTTGAAGCGTCCGAGGGCGATCCCGAGGAGCACGCCGAGCCCCATGGCGATCATGAAGGAGACGCCCACCCGCGTGAGGGTGATGCCGACATTGCGCCAGAGGTCGCCGCTGGCCGATTCACTGACGATGAAATCGAGGATCGCGAGCGGTGCGGGCAGGAGCCGCGATCCCGCGAGGCTCGCCGCCGCCTGCCAAGCCGCCAGCAGCAGCAGGACGGAGACGAGCCGGGTCGCCACCCCCATGGCGTTGGAGCCGGGCCGGATCAATGTCCGCCGTACCGATCGGAGAGGCCGCAGCGGCTCAACCGTTTCCGGCCCCGTCGAAATACAGGCCGGGGGGCAGGGTCGTCCCCGCCCCGACGAGGCGCTCGCCGCCGAGCTTGGACAGAACGCCGAACAGGCGCTCACCGTCGCCGCGCTCGGTGGCGATGGGCCGGCGCGGAATGCCGGCGAGGAAGTCCCGCTTCAGGGCCTCGAAGGTCGGCTCGTCATCGGCCGACATCAGCGGTCGCACCACCTCCCAGGCGGACGGGTCGTTGGCGAGCATCTCCTTGGCGGTGCGCGAGGCGCGGGCGAAGCCGGCGATCGCCTCGCCCTTGCCCGAGACCGTGCTCCCTTCGAACAGGTAGCCGATGAGGGCGATGGAGCCGGTGGCGCCGAAGGCGCGCATGATGTCGTCGGAGCCGATGATGCGACGGAACCCCTTTGGCTCGAGCCGTGCGCAATAGGTCCAGTAGAGCAGGGCTGCGTCGAGTTCTCCCTGTTCCAGCTTCAGTGCCAGGAGGGGCGGCGCGCCATAGGCGATCTGCGCCTGAGATTCGAGATCGATCCCGGCGGCATCCTTGGCCTGAGCCTTGAGCAGCAGCCAGTTCTTGTCGAGGGGCCCTCCGGCGATTCCGAGGCGTTTCCCGACGAGATCCTTTAGGCCTGCGATGGAACTGCCGGGCGGCACCATCAGGGATCCCTCGGTGGTGGAATAGGGGATGAAGCGCATCGCCCTGCCCTCGTTGCCGAGGCGGGCGGCCCAGAGCAGGTCCCCCACGATGGTGTCGACCTGACCGCCGAGAAAGGCGATGCGGGCGGCGTCGTTACCGGCGAGCTTGACCACGTCGAGGGTGAAGCCGTTGGCCGTGTCGAGGCCGCGCGCCTTGATGATGGCGGCCTCCCAGGACACGGTGCCGAAGGGCAGGCTGCCGACGCGCACGCTCGCCGATGCGGCCGCCACCGCGCCGGCCATGGGCCAGAGCGCCGCCGTCGCGAGCAATCCGCGCCGTGACAGCATGAGCATCGTCTCCCTGGAACCGGATTTTGAAAGCCCGGATTTTGGAACCGGATTTTGAAAGCCCGGATTTTGCCGTTCGACGGCCTCATCACTGAGACTGCCCGGCGGTTCTTATATTTAATAGGGTCTCACATCTCCGTCGTCCACCGACGCGCGCCATGGTCGAGTGGCCGCAGGTGACGAGCTCAGACGACCGGGGGCGAGAAATCCGAAAAACCCGAGCTCCGGAAAACTTGCCGGACTACGCTGCTCGGGGCAGGGTCCGGACCCGGAATGCCTCCGGTACCAATCACGACATCCAGTCGTCGGATGACATCCACCTCACCCAACAGGAATGCAGGCCATGGCCGGATCACGCGAAGACGTTATCGACGACGCCACCATCGCGGAGCGTTTAAGCGCCGAGCTGCCCGCCTGGACCTACGAGGATGGCTGGATCCGGCGGACCTACAAGACAGCGAGCTGGAAGAGCACGCTGATGGTCATCAACACGGTGGGACACCTCGCCGAGGCCGCCTGGCACCATCCGGATCTCACCGCTTCCTATGCCTGGGTCGAAGTGCGGCTGATGAACCATGCCGCCAAGGGCATCACCGACAAGGATTTTGCCCTGGCGAAGAAGATCGAGGAGGTCGTGGGCTGGCAGCCTGGAACGGAAGGCCAAGGCCTGGAGGGCACGCCCGGCGACGCGCGCTTCGCTTATATCAAGTACGACAAGTAGGGCTCACCGCGCCTCCTTCACTCTCCGGCACTCGGTCTTGAGATAGGCGGTCTTACCGATCTCCTCGTTGAGATCCGTACGGGAGATGATCTCCTGCCAGCCGTTGGTGCAGCCGAGTTCGTTGGAAACGCGGACCTTGCGCACCTCGCTCGCCTTGTCGTCCGAACAGGCCTCGATCGGGATCGCGTTGGCGCAGACGAGCACGACGGCGATGAAAGTGTTCATGACAGGCTCCGGTGCGAGGCGGGGCCGTGCCCCCCTCGGCCCTCTACGTCGGACGGAGGGCTTCGGTTTCGCGTGAGCCCGCTCTCTCGAAGACGATCGGAGAGTCGAGGCCTGCCCTTCACCCCAGATCGACGAACCTCTCGGCCGAGTAAGTCGCCCCCTCCACCGGGTTGGCGACCCAGCGGGTACGGCCGACGCGCAGGTCGTGGCCGGAGTGGAAATGGCCGGAGACCCAGAGATCGGGCCGGCTCGCCTCGGGGAGATCGTCGAGAGCGGTGGTGGCGTAGAAGGCCGGCACCCACCAGGGCACGCCGGGCGTGGTCCGGAACGCGTCGGCCGCCAGTGGACTGGCCGGATGGTGGGTGACGACCACGGTAGGGCCGGGATGCGGCACGGCGAGGGCGCCGGTCAGCTCGGCCTTCTGGGCCAGATGCGCCGCCATGGCGTCGGCGGGTGACCAGACCGTGCCGTCACCCTTGCGGATCGAACCGCGAAACTCTCGCGAACCGGTCACCGGATCGGTCATCCGCGCGGCGGCGAAGGCGACGGGGTCGGCCGGGTGGCCGGCGATGGTCTCGTCGAGCCAGCGACCGGCCAGCGACCAGTCACTCCAGAGCGTAGTGCCGACGAAGCGGATTCCATAGAGGACGACGCTGGCACCGTGGTTGAGGAGGTGGACCGGACCGCCCTCCCCCGACGTGTTGATCCGCGCCACCTCGGCCTCCAGGGCGGCGATCAGTTCGGGCGCGGTGCGCGGGTCACCCGTCGGCGCATAATGTTCGTGGTTGCCCGGCACGAGCACGATGGGACGGCCCTGCGCGATCTGTCGCAGGGCGGCGAGGCCGAGTTCGGGCCGGCCCTCGTAAAGATCGCCGGGACAGACCAGCACGTCGAACGCTTCTGCCGGCCGCGCGATCGTCTCCGGACGCCGGCGCTCGAGATGCAGGTCGGAGATCGGGAACAGGCGCATCTTTCAGAACCTCATCGTCTTGGCGATGCCGGGCATCGGCGCGGCCGGGCGGCGGGGCACGCTCTCACGCGACGGGATGCGCCGCGCGCCATTCGGCACGGGCGGCCTTGAGGATGTCCACGGCCGAATCCGCGTTGAGCACGGCGATGCCGGCCGCCGCCACGAGATCGGGCCAGGGCGAGAGGGTGAGCGCCGTGACGAGGCCTGCGCCGATGATGGCGAGATTGGCAAAGGCATCGTTGCGGGCCGAGAGATAGGCTGCCCGGGTCAGGCTTCCCCCGCCCTCGCGGTGACGCGCCAGCATCATGGCGCAGACGAGGTTCACGCCGAGGGCACCGAGGCCGGCAAGGGTGAGCGGCAGCGGCGCGGGGGGCGCCATGTCGGAGACCTTCTCCAAGGCGGCATAGGCGGTGGCGAGTGCTGGCAGCAGCAGGATGCCGGCCAGCGCCATGCCGAGCCGCGCCCGGTTTCGCAGGCTCCAGCCGATCCCGGCGAAGATCAGCAGGTTGAGCGCCGCATCCTCCAGGAAATCCAGGCTGTCGGCGATGAGCGCAAGGGAGCCGATCGCCAAAGCCACGGCGATCTCGATGCTGAAATAGGCGATGTTCAGTCCCGCCACCCGCAGGACGACTGGGCGCAGGGTGGCGTGACCTGCCGGGGTGGATGCGTCGGTCATCGGCTCTCAGGATCGGCTCTCGAAAAAGTCTTTGCCTCTTGGACCGACCACGACAGGCCTGTCGAGCCGCGATTTTCGGCGTGCTTGCGCTGGATTTGCAGCAGCGCTTGTGCGACGCGACACGTCGGATGCGGGGCCAAGTCCCGTGAGTACGACGTGAGACGGGGGGAGACCGACCGATGATGCCAGAGCTGCGCGTCCTGTATTTCGAGGATCTCGAGGTCGGATTGTCCGAAACCTTGAACAAGGTCATCGCCTCCTCCGACGTGGTGGGCTTCGCCGAGATCACCGGCGATCGCAACCCGATCCACCTGTCCGAGCACTTCGCGGCCCGCACGCCTTTCGGCACCCGCATCGCCCACGGCCTGTATACGGCCGGGCTGATCTCGGCCGTGCTCGGCACCCGCCTGCCCGGCCCCGGCGCCATCTACATCAGCCAGACCCTGAACTTTCGCGCGCCGGTCCGCATCGGCGACACCGTCCAGGTGACGGTGGAAGTGGCTGAGCTCGTCCCCGAGCGCCGCCGCGCCCGGCTCAAATGCACCTGCTCGGTGGCGGGTGAAGTCGTCCTCGACGGAGAGGCCCTGGTGAAGGTCCCGACCAAGGAGGAGGCCGACCCGCTCGCCATCCGCATGGGCGGCCGCCCCGCGAACGCGTAGCGCGCATACCCCTCTTTCCGCATGCGGGAAGAGGGGCAGCTCCGGCCATGCGCATCATCTGCCAGGGCATAGGATGCGGCCAGCGGTGACACCCATCCCCATCGACGACCCCTCCGACCCCCGCATCGCGGCCTATGCCGCCATGCGGGAGCGCGACCTGATCGGCCGCGAGGGCCGCTTTATCGTGGAGGGGGAGGTGACCCTGCGGGTCCTGCTCTCGGGTGCCGCGCGTTTCCCGGCCGAATCACTGCTCCTCAGCCACGAGCGCTTGGCGCCCCTCTCCGATGCGCTCGCCGCCCTGTCCGCTTCGGTGCCGGTCTATACGGCCTCGAAGGCGGTGATGAGCGCCATCGCCGGCTTCCCGATCCACCGGGGCGTGATGGCGGTGGCCTCGTGCGGAGCGCCCCCACCTCTCGTCCTGCCTCCGTCCCCGGCGCCCGTCACGATGGTCGGGCTCGTCGGCTTGACCAACCATGACAATGTCGGCGGCCTGTTCCGCAACGCCGCCGCGTTTGGAGCCACCGGCATCCTTCTCGATTCCGCTACCTGCGACCCGCTCTATCGCAAGGCGATCCGTGTTTCGGCAGGCGCGGCGCTGATCGTGCCGTTCGCGCGGCTGGAGGCGGAGGCCATGCTGCACTTCGCGCAGGCCAACGACCTCGTCCCCCTGGCATTCAGCCCGCGCGGGGAAGCGGTGCTCGCGGACCTGCCGCCCTCGCCGCGCACGCTTCTGCTCCTCGGCACCGAGGGGCCGGGGTTGTCGCACGGCCTGATGGCGCGCGCCCAAACCGTGCGCATTCCCATGGCACCGGGATTCGACTCGCTGAACGTGGCGACAGCGGGAGCATTGGCGCTCCACCATCTGGCGATGCAGGCACGCGACAATCCGCACCCATTGTCCCGCTGGTGATGCCGGTCGAGATTAGGCGGCAAGCTAGGCCGGTGCGTCGGAGATTCCGGACGCCGCGACCTTGAGCTTGGAATGAATCTCGATACCCCTTACGGGAGGAACGATCCGCCGTAGGGGGCCTGTCGCCGAAGGAGTTCAACGCGTTGCTTCAGTCTCGGGATGGCATGCGGACCTTGTCCGGACGCCGCGTCATCATCGTCGGCGCCGGCCCCGGGGGATTGGCAACGGCGCTGCTCCTCGCACGAGCGGGCATCCACGTCACGGTGGTCGAGAAGGACCCTGCCGTCGGCGGCCGGACCAAGACGGTGGAGGCGCCCGGCGGCTACCGCTTCGATATCGGCCCGACCTTCTTCCTCTATCCACAGATCCTCGCCGACATCTTCGAGACATGCGGCGAGCGTCTCGAGGACCACGTCAAGCTGGAGCGGCTCGATCCGCAATATCACCTCGTGTTCGAGGGCAAGGATGCGGAGGGCAGGAACGGGGTCTCGGGCGAGATCCGTGCCACCGGTGACATGGAGCGCCTCGAGGCGGAAATCGCCCGCATCGCCCCGGACGACGCCAAGAACGTCCGCAAGTTCTTCGCCGACAACCGGGTAAAGCTGAAATTCTTCAAGCCCGTGCTGGAACAGGCCTTCCACACCCTGCGTGCCATGGCCTCGCCGGCCATGATCGCCGCTCTCCCCCATCTCCATCCCGGCCGCAGCGTCGACAAGGACCTGCAGCGCTACTTCAAGGACCCGCGGGTCCGCCTCGCCTTCGCGTTCCAGACCAAATATCTCGGGATGTCGCCGTTCCGGTGCCCGAGCCTGTTCACGATCCTGTCGTTCCTCGAATACGAACACGGGGTCTACCATCCCGTCGGCGGCTGCGGCGCGGTGTCGGAGGCGATGGCCGGGCTCGCCCGCCGCATGGGCGTGGACATCCGCCTCGACACTTCGGTCGACCGGGTGATCTTCGATGGCAAGAAGGCCACCGGGGTGGTCTGCGGGACAGAGACCCTGAAGGCCGACGCGGTGGTCATCAACGGCGATTTCGCCAAGGTCATCAAGGATTTGGTGCCGCAGACACATCGCCCACGCTGGCGCGACGCCAAGATCGGCAAGGCCCGCCTCTCCTGCTCGACCTTCATGATGTATCTCGGGATCGAGGGGAAAGTGCCGGCGGCGCTGGGCCACCACACGATCTTCCTGTCGGAGGAATACGCCCGCAACATCCGGGAAATCACCGAGGGCACCCTGCCGATGCAGCCCTCCCTCTACGTCCAGCACGCGGGCTACACCGATGGCGGCATGGCGCCGGCCGGCCATACCAGCCTCTACGTCCTCGTGCCGGTGCCGAACCTGAAGTCGGGGATCGACTGGCCCTCCACCCGTGAGAGCTACCGCCGCCTCGTCCTCGACCGGTTGAAGCTGCTCGGCCTCGACGATATCGAGGATCGCATCCGCTACGAGCGTATCGTCGACCCGTCGCAATGGCGGGACGATTTCTTCGTGTATGAGGGCGCCACCTTCAACCTCGCCCACGACCTGATGCAGATGTTGTATTTCCGCCCTCACAACCGCTTCGGGCCAGGGCTCTACCTCGTGGGCGGCGGCACTCATCCGGGTTCGGGCCTGCCGGTGATCTACGAGGGCGCGCGCATCACCGCCCGTCTCCTCATCGAGGAGCTCTCAGCCGGGCGCGTCGGCGCGGAGGCCGCCGGCATCCCCACCACCCAGCCGCTCGCCACGTCGGGCGAAGCTTCGTGAGGCGTTTCTTCGCGACCGGCCTGGCGCTGGCCCTCGTCATGATCCTCGATCCCGCGCGGGCGGCTACCGTCGAGGTCGTGGTGGAGGGGATCGAGCCGGGGGCGGGGGCGGTCTACGTCGCTCTGTGCCAGGGCGGCCTGTCGGAGACCGAGTGTCGCAATGGGCAGGACGTTCCCGCCGACGGCAGGAGCCAGCGGGTGATCCTCACGGGGATCGAACCCGGCGCCTACGCGGTGGCGGCCTATCAGGATCTCAACGGCAATCGTCGCCTCGACCGGACGGGCCTTGGCCTTCCCCTCGAACCCTATGGCTTTTCCGGCGAGGCGGCGCGCGCGCGACCGGATTTCGCCCGTGCGCGCGTCGTCGTGCGCGAACCGGGTCTTGCCCTGCGGGTACGCCTCGTCCGCGCCCTGCCACCCCGCTGACCCCGCCACTCATGAATCCGGGACAGGAGCCCCTGGTCGTGGTTCGGGGCGCCGTCCTCGCCTATCGCGGGCATCGGGTCCTGCGGGGCGTCGATTGCCGGATCGAGGCTGGCGAAACCCTCGCCCTGCTCGGCCCGAACGGCGCCGGCAAGAGTTCGCTCATGCGCATCGTGGCCGGACGATTGCCGCCGGAGAGCGGCACCGTGCGGATCGCCGGTGCCGATCCGTTCCGTGAGCGCGAGGCACGGCGCGCCATCGGCTGGGTTCCTCAGGAAATCGCCCTCTATCCACGCCTCACCGTGGCGGAGAACCTTTCCGTCTTCGCACAGCTCTCGGGGATCGGCCGGCGCGAGCGCAAGGCGGCGGTCCAGGCCGCCATCGATCTGGCCGATCTCGGCGAGGTGGCGCGGCGTCCGGTGGGCCACCTGTCCGGCGGCTACCAGCGCCGGGCCAATATCGCCGCGAGCCTGATGGCGCGGCCGCGCCTCGTCCTCCTCGACGAGCCGACCCAGGGAGTGGACCTGCACGCGCGCGCCGCGATTCATGCGGTGCTCGCGCGCCTGCGGGAGCAGGGCGCCGCGATCCTCATCGCCACCCATGATTTCGCCGAGGCCGAACGCCTCGCCGACCGGGTCGCCATCCTGGCGGACGGGCGGCTCATCCATGAAGGCCGGCTCGCCCTCCTCCTCGAACGCATCCGCGCGGAAGTGCCCGAGCACGAGGTGGCGCTCACCAATCCCGCCGGCCCGGACGCCGTGGCCGCTCTGCGCCGGGCGGGATTCACCCCTATCGATACCGGACTGACCTGGAGGGCGAGCCACAGGGCCGGGCTCGACGGGACCGCGCTCCTCGGCAGCCTGCGGGCGGAAGGCGTGCCGGTGGGGGAAATCCGCATCCGCGCACCGGGCCTGGACGCGATCTATCGCGAGGCCCTCGACCGGGCCGGGCCGGGCCGGGCCATGCCCCTCCACGCGGGACACGAGGCATGATCACCGCCGCCTTCCGGGTGATGCTGATCAGCCTGCGGCGCGACCGCGCCGCCCTGGTCATGGCCTTCGTCCTGCCGACCGTGATCTTCATGATCTTCGCGGCGATCTTCTCGGGCGCCATCGGCGACCGGATCCGCATCCATCTCGGTCTCGTCGACCTCGCCCGCACGGCGACCACCGAGCGGCTGATGACGGCCCTGGAGGCCGACACCTCCCTGCGCATCGAGCGTCTGAAGGTCACCGATCTCGCCGGTGCGACGAGCGCGGTCCGGCGCGGGGACGTGGACGCCGCCCTGGTCCTTCGGGGCGACCTCGACGCGCCCGTGGCCGGAGCCCCGCCCGAGGCCGCCCAGCCGGTGATCCTCATCGAGAACCCCGCCCGGGCCCTGGCCACGCCGATCGCGCTCGGCCAGTTGCAGCGCATCCTCAACGAGGCCCTGCCCGACGTGGTCCTCGCCCGGATCGTCGCCGACGTGGAACGGTCGGGCAAGATCGGGCCGGACGAACGCGCCTTCCTCAACTCGGCCTTCGCCGAGCAGCGCGCCCGCAAGGAGCCGTTCTCCTTCGCCTCGCTGGTGGAACGCCAGAGCACCGCCTCGGGCAGCACCAACGAGCGGGTGAGCTATTATGCCGGCGCCATCACCGCCGTATTCCTGCTGTTTGCGGCCATGCAGGGAGCGATGTCCCTGGTGGAGGAGCGGCAATCGGGCCTCGCCGACAGGCTCATGGCCGGGCCCGGAGGGCTCGCTGTGGTGGTGGTGGGGAAGTTCCTGTTCCTGGTGATCCAGGGCGTGGTCCAGGCCGGGCTGATCTTCGCCGCCGCCGCCCTGGTCTACGGGGTCGAGATCGGCCCGCACTGGCCGGCCTGGATCGTCACCTCGTTCCTCGTCTCGGCCATGGCGGCGGGGTTGGCGCTCGCCGCCTGCGCGGCGGCCAATACCCGCCAGCAGGCACATCTCGCCTCCACCTTCGGCGTTCTACTGCTCTCGGCGGTGGGCGGCAGCATGGTCCCACGCTTCCTGATGCCGCCCTGGCTGCAGCAGGTCGGCTGGCTCACCCCCAACGCCTGGGCGATCGAAGCCTATCAGACGGCGCTCGGCGAAGGCATGGCCGCGGCCATGCCGGCCTGGGGGGTGATGATCACCGTGGCGGCCTTGGGCCTGGTGGCCGCCGTGGGGTTGGTGGCGCGTCGGGTGGTGTGAGCCTGCGGGCGTCACCTCGAACCCGAAACTGGCCGGCCCGAACCTCCAATCCCCGCTCTCGGCCTTGTAATGGGCAATAACTCCGGCGGCGCGACCGGTTAGCGCGTTGACCGCGCGGCGATCCGGTCTAGCTTCACCCGTGAGGCGCGGCATCGGCCGGGCCCAGGGAGTGACGATGAACATGCGGGTCGGGTCTTCGGTCGCCGTGGTCGGCGCAGGGTTGGGCGGCCTCGCGGCGGCCTGCGTCAGCGCGGCGCGCGGCCACACGGTCACTCTCTACGACAAGAACGATTGGCTCGGCGGCAAGGCAGCGGTGCTGCACGAGGGCGGATTCCGCTTCGACATGGGCCCGACCATCCTCACGGTGCCGAAGGTGCTGGAGCGCATCTTCCAGGAGGCCGGCCGCAACATCCACGACTACCTCGACCTGCGCCGCCTCGATCCGCAATGGCGCTGTTTCTTCGACGACAACACCCATCTCGACCTCATGGCCGACGTGCCCACCATGGCCGCCGACATGGAGCGTTTCGCGCCCAATACCGGCGCCGGTGAGGGCTACAAGAAGTTCCTCGAAATCTCCGAGCACCTGCACGACGTCTCGAACAAGTTCTTCTTCTGGAAACCGGTGGAAGATCTGTTCGACACGATCAACATCCGCGCCAACATGAATCCCGGCACCCTGCGGGACGTGCTTTCCCTGCGCATGGGCTCGTCGGTTGCCGGCACCATCCGCTCGAAGGTCAAGGATGCGCGCCTCGCGCAGATGCTCGACCATTTCGTGCAATATGTCGGCTCGTCCCCCTATGGCGCGCCGGCCGTGCTCTGCGCCATCGCCCACATGCAGACCGCCGAGGGCGTCTGGTACCCGATGGGCGGCACCCGCGCGGTGGCCGAGGCGCTGACGAAGCTGGCCTCCGAACTCGGTGCCACCCTGCGGCCGGGCGACGAAGTCACCGGGCTCGCCATCGAGAAGGGCACGGTGAAGGGCGTGAAGACCGCCGCCGGCATCACCCCGTTCGACGCGGTGATCTCCAATATGGATTCGGTGCGGACCTACCGCGAGCTCGTCGGCGGCGATGTCGGCAAGGCCTACGAGAAGAAGAGCTTCGAGCCGGCCTGCTCCGGCGTGGTGCTCTATCTCGGCCTGAACAAGCGCTACGACCACCTGAACCACCACGATTTCGTCTTCTCCCGCGATCCGGAGGAGGAGTTCGACTACATCTACCGCAAGGGCGAGCCGGCCCCGGACCCGACCGCCTATCTCGCCGCCCCCTCCTCCACCGACCCATCGGTGGCTCCCGAAGGCGGCGAGGCGCTCTACGTCCTCGTCCACACGCCCTACCTGAGGCCGCACCACGACTGGTCCAAGATGTTCCCGGCCTACCGCCAGGTCATCCTCGACAAGCTCAAGCGCACGGGCAACATGCCGGATCTCGAAGAGCGCATCGTCGTCGAGCGCCATCTGACGCCGCAGGACATCCACGAGCGCTACAAGGTGCTCAACGGGGCGATCTACGGCCTCGCCTCGCACGGCAAGTTCATGGGCGCGTTCAAGCCGGGCAACCGCTCGCGGCAGGTGCGCGGCCTGTATCTCGCCGGCGGCGCGGCCCATCCCGGCCCCGGCATGCCCATGGTGATGATGTCGGGCTGGATCGCCGCCGACGCGCTCGATTCCGACGCTCGGCAGGGTGGGGCGACCGGTAGCGAGGTACGGCAGAGCGCGTGAGGCCAGCGGCGTCCCCGGCCCGACCGGCTCCCCGTCATTCGCCGCTGATCTGGCGGTTCATGGTCGGGTATTTCGACCGCTTCCTGCGCCGGCACATGAACGCGCTCCGGCTCGCCCGCTGGGGCGCGCCGGATTGTGCCGGTCATGCCGGCCCCATCGTCGTCGTCCTCAACCATCCGTCCTGGTGGGACGCGGCCGTGGTGATCCTCCTGGCCGGCCGCCTGTTTCCGGAACGGACGAGCCACGCCCCGTTCGATGCGTCGGCGCTGGAGAAATACGCGGTCTTCGGGCGAATCGGCGCGTTTCCGGTGGATCTCGAATCGCTGCGCGGGGCGGCGCAGTTCCTTGCCCATTCCCGCGTGATCCTCGGCGCGCCCGGACAGATGCTCTGGATCACGGCGCAGGGACGCTTCGTCGATGTCCGCGCCCGCCCGCTCGACCTGCGCGCGGGTGTGGCGAGACTCCCCGAGATCGCCCCGGACGCGCTGTTCGTGCCCCTGGCCCTGGACTACGCCTTCTGGGAAGAGCGAGGCGCTGAAGCCTTCGCGGCCTTCGGCACGCCGGTGCGGGGTGCCGACCTCCTCGCCCTGCCCCGGCCAGAGCGGCTGGCCCGGATGGAGGCCGACCTGACCGCCACCCTCGACCGGCTCTCCGCGGACGTCGTCGCCCGCGAGCCCGACCGCTTCACGACCCTGACCTCCGGCGGCAAGGGTATCGGCGGAATCTATGACGGCTGGCGCCGGATGCGGGCTATCCTCACCGGTCGCCGCTTCGACCCCGCCCATCGCCCCGAGGGAGACAGAGCCCCGTGACCCTCGTCCTGGCGCTCGTCGCCCTCGCCTTCGCCCTCCTCCCCGCCATCCTGGCCTGCGCGAACCTCATCGCCTTGCGCACGCCGGAGCCGGAAGCGGCGCAGGACGGGCTGGTCTCGATCCTGATCCCCGCTCGCGACGAGGAAGGCACCATCGTCGACACGGTGCGGGCCGCGCTGGCGAGCACCGGCATCGCCGTGGAGGTGCTGGTGGGGGACGACCATTCCACCGATGGCACGGCGGGCCTCGTCCGCGCCCTGGCGGAGACCGATCCCCGGCTCCGGCTGGTCCCCGTGCCCGCCCTGCCCGAGGGCTGGACGGGGAAGAACCACGCCTGCGCTGCCCTCGCGGCCGAGGCGAGGGGCGGGCAGCTCCTCTTCATCGACGCGGACGTCTCCCTCGCGCCCAGTGCCGCGGCAGGGCTCGTCGCCCATGCCCGTGCCACCGGGGCCGCCCTGGTGAGCGCCGTGCCGCGTCAGATCATGCGCAGCCTGGGCGAGCGGCTCACCGTGCCGATGATCAATTTCCTCCTCGTCGGCTACCTCCCCGTGCCGATGATGCGCGCCTCGCTCCGTCCGGCACTCGGCGCCGCCTGCGGCCAGCTCGTCCTCATCGACCGCTCCGTCTACGGTGAGACCGGCGGCCACGGCGCCATCCGCGGACTCCTGCATGACGGCGTGTTCCTGCCCCGGATTCTGCGCCATGCCGGGCATCGGACCGACCTCGTGGCCGGGCACGCGCTCGCCACCTGCCGGATGTACCGGAACCTCGCCGAATCCTGGGCCGGCTTCTCGAAGAACGCCCATGAGGGCATGGCGACCCCCCGCGCCCTCCCCGTCTGGACGCTGCTCCTGCTCGCGGGTCATGTCTTGCCGCTGCTGCTCGTTCTCGCCGCCGCCTTCGGCCTCGCGACTCCGACGGCCGGGCTCGTCGCGCTCGCTGCCCTCGTCGTCTCGCTCGCCACCCGCGCGGCGATCACCCTCATCACCCACGAGCCGGCCGCGACCATCCTCCTCCACCCGCTCGGGGTGGTGGTGGCCCTGGCGATCCAGTGGAACGTGCTGCTGCACCCCAAGCGCGCCGGAGCGGCGGTGTGGAAGGGGCGGAGCTATCCGGTGAAGGGGACGAAGACGCCCCATTCCCAGCCGTAGGCGAGGCCGGGTTTTCAAGCGGTACCGTCGCCTGCCGGCTGTTCCCCGGCTGGCCGGCCGCGCACAGGATTTCTATCCCGGCGAGCACAAGGATCGGCCCGGCATCACGACGACGCGTCGGCTGAACCGGAGACCACCGGAGCGTGGAACGAAGTATACCAAGTGTTTGTTTTTTTGACGTAAATATCAAAAAACTCTTGGTTTTATAATTTATGCAGATCGAATACTCGGATCTACGCGGCACGACATTGTCTACCCCGACAGGGATCCGATCATAGCCTGCCCGTGCCGGTCAAACAGCTCGGAATGCGATGGCTTCGATCTTCTGCCTTCCCGTCATCGTCGCAGCCAAGCCGGTGAAATTATTTTTCCCGACTGTGGTGGATGAAAAATCCTGCTCATCCGTGAGGCGTTTCGGAGCAAAATTTCGCGAATTCTGGATGAATCCTCTTCGGCTCATGCATTATGGTGCTTGCAAGCCAATCTGATATGCCAAATACTGAATACCAGCCAGCGACCTCTGATCTCGACGATCACTTGCCGCGGCCAAGGAAGCCGATGCGCTGGGGTGCCTCGACCACCAAGCCTTCAAGTATCCATGTCCATGATCAGGGAGAAAGCTCATGGCGACGTCCGTGACCGCGCCCATAGCGGTGCAACCTTCAAAGCGGTGGCTCCAACTTATTCTCGGCGTTGCCTGTATGGTCGCCGCGGCGAACATCCAGTACGCCTGGACTCTGTTCGTCCCGGAAATTCAGAAGACGTTCGGCTGGGACCGCGCCGCGATCCAGGTCGCGTTCACGATCTTCGTCGTGGTGCAGACATGGCTGACCCCGATTGAAGGCTATTTCATCGACAAGTACGGCCCGAGCCGGGTCGTGATGTTCGGTGGTCTGATGACCGGCCTCGCCTGGGTCATCAACTCCTACGCCACCTCGCTCACCGGCTTCTATCTCGGCTCCGTGGCGGGCGGTATCGGTGTGGGCTGTGTCTACGCCACCTGCATCAACAACGCCCTGAAATGGTTCCCGGACAAGCGCGGCCTCGCGGTCGGCCTGACGGCGGGCGGCTACGGCGCCGGCTCGGCCCTCACCATCCTGCCGATCGCCAGCATGATCTCGCACGGCAGCTACGCCCAGGCCTTCTTCATCTTCGGCCTGATCCAGGGCGCGGTCATCATGCTGGCCGCCATCGGCCTGCGCTCCCCGGCCAAGGACCAGGTCATCTTCTCGACCAAGGTCCTGCAGACCCGGCGCGACTACACCCTCGGGGAAGCCCTGCGCACGCCGGTCTTCTACGTGATGCTGCTCATGTTCACCTGCACGGTCACCGGCGGCCTGATGGCCGTGGCCCAGCTCGGCGTCATCGCGCAGGATCTCGGCGTGAAGGAGTTCCAGGTCAACCTGTACTTCTTCGCCATGGCGGCCCTGCCCTTCGCACTGATGCTCGACCGGATCATGAACGGCATCTCGCGGCCGCTCTTCGGCTACATCTCCGACCGGATCGGGCGTGAGAAGACGATGTTCATCGCCTTCACCATGGAGGGCATCGGCATCGTCGCCCTGGGTTACTTCGGCTCGAACCCCTGGGCCTTCGTGATCCTGTCGGGCATCGTGTTCCTGGCCTGGGGCGAGGTCTACTCGCTGTTCAGCGCCACGGCCGCCGACACGTTCGGCTCCAAGCATATCGGCAAGATCTACGGCGTGCTCTACTGCGCCAAGGGTTTCGCCGCCCTGTTCGTCCCGGTGGGCAACCTGCTGATGCAGGCCACCGGCACCTGGGCGACGGTGCTGTACACCGTGGCGGTCATGGATCTCTTCGCCGCCTTCCTGGCCGTGGCCGTCCTCCGGCCGATGCTCAAGCGCCACCACGTCGCCAACGGCTCGGTCACTCCGGCGGGCGCCCTGGCCCACGCCTGATCCCCGGCTCGTCCCGCCCGACCGGCGGGGCGAGCCCGGCACGACCGAAGGAGCCGATGACCGGCTCCTTCAGCGACCGGCCCCGATGGCGCCCCTCCGAGGAGCGCCATCTCCGGCCCGGCACACGGTGCGCCATCCTGTCCGCCGCCCCGTGTTGCCCCATGCGCCGTCATGTCCAACTCTGCTCGGCTATCGCCGGAGTGCCCGAGATGAACATCGCCGCCATCCTCGCCCTGCAGAGCATTCCGTTCGCGGCCCTGGTGCTCGCCACGGCCGGCGCCAACCGCGACCTCTTCGCGGTGCTGTATGTAGCGGCCTTAGGCCTGACCTTATCGATCATCATCTTCGGCGACGGCTATCATGCACTTCCGCTGATGCCCGGCGTGTCCGGCGGCAACCATCGCTGAGACGCCCTCAGCCAGGTTACAGGCACCGGAACGGCGCCCCCCGTCCCAATCCCGACACTCACGCCCCCTTCCGATGACCGGCTGGCCCCTCGTGCGACCGCAGAGTGGACTTCATCCGCAGATCCGCGTCCGGAACATGACCGTCATACGGAATGTGATATACCAAACACCATTGTGCGGTGCGATATAGGCTTCATTGCAGCTGCAAGAGAGGCTCCTTTCATGATCGCTCTGTTCATCCTCGGCCTCGCCGCCGTCGCCGTCGGCCCTGCTTTGGCGCTGCTCACGGACCGCCCCGAATCGGCTGAGCCGGTCTCCAACACGACTTCGGCCGGCATGTTCGTCGCCATCAACGACAACGCCCAGGCCTCCTACCGTCTGGCCGCCTGAGCCGACGCCGATCGATCGGCACCCCTCCAGTACCGTTTCCCCCCGCCAGGCTGAGCCGAGGCGGGGTTTTTCATGCCCGGCGGGATGGTGACCGCACGCGCCTCAACCGCTGGTCTCGCTCAGGATCCACGCCGCAGTGGCGGCATCCGCCCCGCTCGTCGCCAGATGCAGGATGATCGGCGTCTCGTACGGGTGGCGCTTTTTCAGCGCAGTCGCGAGGTCGTCTGCGAGGCCCTCCCGGGTCTTGAGGATGGCGACGACCTCGTCGCCCCGCTCCACCGCGCCCTTCCAGGCATAGACCGACCGCATTCCCGGCAGGACGTTGACGCAGGCGGCGAGCCGCGCGCGCACCAGTTCCTCACCGATGGCGAGCGCCGTCTCGGCATCGGGAAAGGTGGTGTAGACGAGAAGCGGACGCTCCATGCTATGGGTCTCCCGGTCTGCGGCCTGTTCCGAGGGGAATGAGGCGCGCGGTCGAGCCCGGCGTCAACACGAGCGGACGATCACCCATGGCGCGGCGCTTCCAGAGGATCGCCTTCATCGCGAGCCCCACCGCCGATGCGCGCGGTGCGGCGGATACGCTGATGCGGCGCTACGACAGCGTCGCCCCCGAAGAAGCCGACGTGATCGTGGCGCTCGGCGGCGACGGGCTGATGCTGCAGGCGCTGCACCGCTTCATGCTGGCCGGCATACCGATCTACGGCATGAACCGCGGCACCGTCGGCTTCCTGATGAACGAGTACCGTGAGGACAACCTCCTCGAACGGCTGGAGAGCACCAAGCGCAGCACCATCCACCCGCTCATGATGGAGGCGGTGGACGTGGAAGGGCGCCGGCACACGGCGCGGGCCATCAACGAAGTCTACATGCTGCGCCAGACGCACCAGACCGCCAAGCTCAAGATCTCGGTGGACGGACATGTGCGCCTGCCCGAGCTCATCGCCGATGGCGTGCTCTGCGCGACGCCCGCCGGCTCCACCGCCTACAACCTCTCGGTGGGCGGCCCGATCCTGCCCCTGAATTCGCGGCTTCTGGCGCTGACCCCGATCTCGGCCTTCCGCCCCCGGCGCTGGCACGGAGCCCTGCTACCGGATCACGCCCGCATCCATGTGGAAGTGCTCGACGCGGCGCATCGCCCGGTGGCGGCGGTGGCCGACCACACCGAATTCCGCCGGGTCTGCACCGTGGAGACCTGGCTCGACCTCAAGACCGACCTTACCCTCCTCCACGATCCCGGCCACAGCCTGGACGAGCGGATTCTTCGCGAACAGTTCGGCTGATACGCCGGCGGCATATACAGGAACGCCCGCAAGAGCTCGGGGACGGGACACGGCCTTTTCTGCCGCGATCGGTGCGTCTCGCGTGAGCGTACCTGTCACGACCAGCAGCATTTCCGGTCGCCTGGAATGTCAGCGGCTCATCTCATCATCAGCCGCAAGAACAACCGCTCGCAAATCTCCGTATCACATACGTTTTCTCGTTCATGCCGATCGGTTGGGATCCGCCCGCTTCGCCCGGTAGGCGCCAATCGTACTGCCCACCGACGCCGTCATGATGCAGGCGATGGCCGCTCCCTGCAGGGACGTGAGACGCTCCCCGAGGATGAGGTAACCGGCGAGCGCGCCGCAGACCGGCTCGAGACTGAGCAGGATGCCGAAGGTCTGGCGCGGCAGGCCCCGCAGCGCCACCATCTCCAGGGAATACGGGATCGCGCTCGACAGGATCGCCACGGCGAGTCCGGCCACGACGATGGAGGGCGAAAGCAGCGCCGTACCCGCGCCGGCAATGCCGAAGGGCAGGATGACCAGGGCCGCCACGCTCATGCCGAGGGCGACCGCCTGCCCGCCGGGCAGGTGCCCCGCCCTCTGGCCGACGAGGATGTAGAGCGCCCAGCACAGGGCGGCGCCCAGCGCAAAGGCGACGCCGAGGGGATCGAGGCCGGCGCTCGCCCGATCCAGGGGCAGCAACAGGCACAGGCCGAGCAGAGCAAGCGCCACCCAGACCAGATCGACGGCGCGCCGTGACGAGGCCACCGCCACCGTGAGAGGCCCGACGAACTCGATGGCGATGGCGAGCCCCAGCGGGATCGTCCGCAGGGAGAGGTAGAACAGCAGGTTCATGCAGCCGAGCACGAACCCGTAGAGCACCACCACACCGGCATCGCGACGGCTGAGCGACCGGCGCCAGGGCCGCCATACGGCGAGCAGCAGCACCGCCGCCAGGGTGACGCGGTAGGCCGAGGTGCCCTCTGCGCCGATGACCGGGAACAGCTGTTTGGCGAAGGAGGTGCCGATCACGAGGGAGAGGATCGAGCCCACCAGGGCAGCCACGGGGGCGAAGCCGGAAAGAAGGGCTCTGGTGTCGGTGCCTGTCATGCCGCCCTCATAGCCGGATGAGGGCGAAGGAGCGACGGCCGGCGGAGGCCGGTCGCACCCCGTCAGGTCAGGCTGCCAGACGCATTCGGTCGCGGTCGGCGCGGTAGCTGGCGATCAGGGCGCCGGGAATCGCATCCAGGATCGCATCGGCCTCGTGGGTCGGCGATACGCCGATTTCGATCCGCACGGGGTCGGGTACGATGCCGAATTCCGGCTGGGACACGACGATGGAGGGCACGTCGATCGTCACGAGGTCGTGGCCAGTCAGATCGATCGGCGCGGCGGCGAGCGGGCGGACCTGCGCCCTCGCCTCGCGCACACTCGCCCTGAGCCCGTCGGACAGGGCATCGAGCACGGATTCCATCGCCTGCCCCTGCTCGATGGTGACGGCGTCGATGCGGACGGGCTGGAGGGCCAGCGGCACGGGTTGGGCCGGCCGGGGAGAGACGAGCTGCTGCGCCAGGCGCCATTCGGCGTCGAGGATCTGCATTCGTGTCCGGGTCTCCCGGCTCTCCTTCTCCTCCATGGCCTTGGCGGTGACGCGGGCCTCCTCGCGGGCGGCCTCGGCCTCGTAGCGAGCCAGAAGCGCGACGACGCTCTGCGCCTCGGCGAGCGGCATGGTCTCGCAGGCGGTGAGCGCGCGCTCGATCATCCGGCGCGACAGGGTGGCATTGCCGGGCTTGGCTTGGCTGGTTTTGGCTTGGTTGGTTTTGGCTTGGTTGGTTTTGGCTTGGCCCGGCTCGGCCTGGAAACCGGCCTCGCGCCAGGCCGAGAGCGCGGCGACGAAGGCGGGCAGCAGGACGGGCGGCAATCCGGCGCGGCGGTGGAGGGCGGCGAAACCCGAGGCGGAAGGGTCGTGCATCAGCCCAGCCACGCGGTCGGCCTTCAGGCCGGTGAGGTCGGACAGCGCCGCCTCCGCGAAGGCTATGCGGCCCGACAGGATCGCCCGCAGGATCAGGCCGGCATTGAGCTGTCCCCGGATGCGGAGATGGCTCACGAGGCGCGCGAGATCCGCCCCGTCGGCACCAGCGCTCACCTCCAGGGTGCTGCGCTCCAGGGCCTCGCGGCTCGCCCGCTCCCCGCGCGCCGGGGTGAGCCAGCCCGAGGCGATGGCGAAGGCCGAGAGCGATGCCGCCACACGGGCGGTGACGGCCTGCCGCACTTCGAGGGGCAGGTCGGCCCGTAGCGTCAGGGCGTTCCTGAGGCCGGCATCGTCGCCGTGCCGCTCCACCATGCGCAGCAGACTGCCGGTGGTGATGCGGGCGCTGCGGTTGCGCACCAGGGTGGTGAGCGAAGGGACGCCGCCGATCTCGGCCATGGCGCCGGCCACCGCGTGGGAGAGGCCGAGCCGGCCAGCGATGGCGGTGCGGGTGGTCTCGCAGCCGACGGCGATGCCGTCGACGAGATCCGCATCGGTCAGGACGGAGGAGCGCCGCAGCACAAGGGCGGCGATGTCGGGATGGTCACCCGCCAAAGCCACGACCAGCGAGCGGGGTGCAGTCGCGCAACCGGCGCAGGCTTGCGCCAGGGCCCGACGCACGGCGAGGGCCGGGTCGTCGAGAAGCGCCAGGATCGCCGATTGCGCGTCGCGCGCCGCCCCGGCATCGAGGCCGCCATAGAGATAGGCCCGGGTCAGCGCCGCCGCGGCCTCCGCGCGACGGTCGATGGAAGCGTCACGGGTCCAGGACAGGAATTGGCGGATGATCATTGACCGCTCCGGGTCGCGAAGAGTGAGAGATCGAGAGGTTTGGAGGCGAAGTGTCCGGCCGACCGGGCGGCGGCCGTGAACTCGGCGGGTCGGCGCGGGGGCAGCGGTGCGCCGACGAGGGCGGTGGCCGTGGCGGCGGTGGGCGAGGCCGTCGCCGCCGTTTTCGCTGGTTCCGCCAGGATCGCGGTCGTCACGGAGGCCGTCTCTCCCGTCCCGTCCGAGCGCGGGAAATAGGTCGGCGCGCTGCGCACCGGCTCCGGCGACGGTGACGTGGCCCTGCCCTGCCAGAGGCGGGCGACCCCCTCGGACATCGCCCCCTGGCGCTTGTCGGTCTGGAACAGGGCCCGCAATCCGCCGCCATCGATGGCCGCATAGGCGGAGACGGGATCGGTGGTGGAGGCCGGCTCGACAGCTGCACCCGTCAGGGCCGTGGGGGCGGGCCGCGACGCGGATTGGCTGGCGGACAGGAGCGCGTAGAGTTCGGCGGCGCCGCGGGGCCGGCCGGTCTTGTCGTAGAACAGGCTCCGGTTGGCGGCGGCCGCCTCCGGCATGTCGAGGGCGGCGGCGCGCGCCGGGCTCGCCTGGGCGGTGGCGATCAGCGTCGCCGCCCCCCGTGCGCCGAGAACATGGGCGGCGTAGAGATCGCCGCCGGTGGGCTCGCGCCCAAGGGCGGCGGTGAGCGCCTCACCGTTGCGCTGGGTCAGGGCGCCCGCCATGGTGGCCGCCACCGCAGGGTCACGGCGCAGATCCAGGATGGTCTGGCGAGTGGTGGCGTCCTCGACCGCATAGGTGCCGTTGGGCCGGGCGGTTATGGCGTCGGCATAGGCCGAGAGGCCGAGCTTGGGCCCCGCATTCTTCATCGTCCCGAGCCAGGTCTGTTCGATGAATTGGAACAGCCCGGTGGCCGAGGACGTGGCGGCCTTGGCCGACGGGTCGAGGGAGGATTCGCGCTTGGCCGTGGCGAGAAGGTAGTCGAATTCGGTGCCGGTGCTGCGCGCGCCGCTGCGGATCGCATCGACCACGCCCGCCGAAGCCGATCCGGCGGCCGTTCCCGTGGTCGCCCCGTTCCGCGTGGCCGCGTCCCGGCCGAGGCCGGTCTCGCGAGTGCTGGCGGGGGGCGTCGTGAAGAGGAACATGACCGTCCGGCTGCAGGCGGACCTGACGATGTCGGCCTAAGCCTTAATCTGTTCCGGTTATGGTAAATAAAGGTTAAAGGAACCGCCACTCGCGCCGTCCCGAACCTGTATAAGTTTCAGGACGATACGGGTTCCGCCAACCCGCGCCGCCCCCGGCGCAGGGCCACCAGCATCGCGAGGCCGGCAGCGGCCATGGCAGCCCCGGCGAGGGGGACGGCCGGATAACCGAGGCCCGCATCGATCACGCCTCCGCCGAGGGCGGCACCGATGGCGTTGCCGAGGTTGAATGCGCCGACATTCATGGCCGAGGCGAGGTTGGGCGCGTCCTGTGCCCTCTCCATCACCCGCATCTGCAGCGGCGGCACCAGGGCGAAGCTGGCGACGCCCCAGAGGAAGATCAGGATGGCGGCCGGGATCTCCCAGCGCATGCCCCAGGCGAAAAGGACCAACACTGCCACCAAGCCGGCCAGGGAGGCCACGAGTGTGCCGTCCACCGAGCGGTCGGCGAAGCGCCCGCCGGCCCAGTTGCCCACGGTGAGGCCGATTCCGTAGAGCACCAGCATCGCCGTCACGAACGGCGTCGCGGCTCCCGTCTCGATCCGCAGGATCGGCACGATGTAGGTGAACACCGTGAACATCGCGCTCGCACCGAGCACGGTGAGGGCGAGGGCAGCGAGCACCGGCCCCCGCATCAGGACGCGGAGTTCGGCCCGCATGTCGCCACCGGCCTCGGCCTCGAGAGGCGGCAGAGCCAGGCGCAGCGACAGCATGGCCACGGCCCCCACCGCGGCGATACCCCAGAAAGCCGCGCGCCAGCCCAGCATCTCCCCGACCCAGGCCGCCAGCGGCACGCCGCCGATGGTGGCGATGGTGAGCCCCGAGAACATCGCGGCGACGGCAGCGGCGCGGCGCTCGGGCGGCACGATGCCCGCCGCCACCACCGCCCCGACCCCGAAGAACGCGCCATGGTTCAGGGACGTGACGAGGCGGGCGACGATCAACATCGTATAGCTGTCGGCCACCGCCGAGAGGAGGTTGCCGAGGGTGAAGATGCCCATCAATCCGACGAGCAGGCGGCGGCGCTGCATTCGGGCGAAGGCCAACGTCATCAACGGTGCGCCGATGAGCACGCCCATCGCATAAGCGCTGACGACGAGACCCGCCGCCGGGATCGAGACCTGCAGGTCGTTCGCTATCAGCGGCAGCATGCCCATCGGCGTGAATTCGGTGACGCCGATGCCGAAGGCACCGGCCGACAGCGCCAGCAGGGGAAGGTTGAGTCTCATGATTCGTACTTTCCGTCTGTTCCGGAACAGCACATGGCGGATACCACCTCTCCCTGGTAGTATCGTGCTGGGACCAACATCCGTGCGCCGGAGGCATCAATGCTGCGCGACAAGGTCGACCGGGCCGGAGACATGGCGGTCTTCCTCGCCGTAGCTCAGGAGGGTAGCCTGTCGGCGGCCGCGCGCCGGTTCGGCCTCACCCCCTCGGCCGTGAGCCGGGTGGTGGCACGCATCGAATCCCGGCTCGGCGTCCGGCTCCTCGTGCGTACCACGCGCTCCCTGCACCTCACCGCCGAGGGCGAGACCTATGCCCGGGCGGCGCGGCGGATCCTCGCCGATCTCGACGAGACCGAAGCACAGATCGCCGACCAGGGCTGCCCGCGCGGCCGGGTCCGCGTCAGCGCTTCGATGGCCCATGGCAGGCGTGTGGTGGTTCCCCTCATCGGCGATTTCGTCGCCCGCCATCCGGGGATCGTGGTGGAGATCGACCTCAGCGACGAGATCGCCGATGTGAGCGGCGGGCGGACCGATCTCGCGATCCGGTTCGGGCCGCTGGCCGACAGCCCCCTTACCGCCCGGCGCCTCGGCGAGACCGGGCGAATGGTCGTGGCCTCACCCGCCTATCTCGCCCGGGCCGGCACGCCACGGGTTCCGGGGGATCTAGCCGGCCATAATTGCCTCGACTTCAACTTTCGCCGGATCGAGCCGGGCTGGCCGTTCCGCGAAGACGGGCGCGACCACCTCCTGGCGGTGCGCGGCAACATCGCGGCGAATAACGGCGAGACCCTGGTGCAGCTCGCCCTGCAGGGCATCGGCATCACCCGTGTCGGCACCTTCCATATTTCGGAGGATCTTGCGGTGGGCCGCCTCGTGCCGCTTCTGGAGGCATACAATCCTCAGGATCGCGAGGCGATCCATGCGGTGTTCGTTGGCGGCCCGGCCATGCCCGCCCGCATCCGGGTCCTGGTGGATTTCCTCGCCGAGCGCATGGGCCGCAGCCAGGGACCGGTTTCATGAAGGTGATCGGCAGCGATCGGACGTCCCGCGCCGGAATACGGGAGAGGCCGTCATGCGCGCATTCCTGATCGTTCCTGGGGATTCAGGGGCCATCGCGACGGCGATAGCGAGCGGCGCGCATGCGCTGATCGTGGATGTCACCGGTCTCTCATCGCCGGATTACTTCCTCGATCGCAAGCAGAGCGGACCGCTGATCTACCTACGCTCGGGCGAACTGGAACGCGATCTCTCGGCGATGATGGCCGTGGCACCGGACGGCATCGTGCTGTCCCGCTGCGAAGGCGTCCGCGACGTCATGCGCCTCGGTGCGCAGCTCGCCGTCGAGGAAGCGATACATGGGTTGGCCGACGGGTCGACGCAGATCCTGCCTCTCATCGAGACGGCGCGAGGCGCCCTGGCCTCGCATACCCTCGCGGATTCGAGTGGGCGTCTCGCCGGCATCGCCTGGGACGCCGACGCCATCAGGGCCGAGATCGGGGCGCTCACCACCCGTGATCGCGGCGGCGCGCTGAGACACCCCCTCGCTCAGGTCCGCTCCCTCATTCGTCTCGCCGCCACCGCAGCGAGGGTTGCCGCGATCGACGCGGCATGCCCGCCAGGGGGCGACTTCGCAGACGAGGTCGATGCTGCGTGGAGCGATGGATTCGAAGCGAAACTCGTTCTCGAACCGGATCAGGCTGGATTCGTCACGACTTTCGACGGTCGCTTCCCGGCACCGTCCACGGATGGCTGACGGTGCCGGGAAGGAGGCGCTTCATTGTTCGAGAGCGTCGGGGCCAGCCTATTCGGCGGCTTCGCCGTCCTCATCCGCCGGCAGGGTCCGAGCGGTCGGATCACGCTGCGCTTCGGGCGAGACGATGTTGTGGCTGACGGGGACGGCCGTTACGTCGGGGGTGGAGCGTGAGCCCGTATCCGCCAGCATCATCGAAGCGCCCACCGAGATCAGACCGGCGAGGGAGCGGATGTCGTCCGGCTGGCGCGGGCTTCGGGAGATGACTTCGGCCTCGCGCTGAAGGCGCAGGTTGCAGGCCTTGCTGGGCAGCCCGCCATCCGGCGTGCAGGCGTCGTGCCGGGCACAGGCCGCATCGAGGGCGTCGATGGGCGGGAGGGGGGCATTGTTGCCGGGCCCGCAGTAATTGCCATGGATCAGCATGGTCGGCGGCCGGGTCGTCGTTTGCGCCAGAGCCGGCGTCGCGAGAGTAGCGGCCAGCAGAAGCGGTGCGGTGAACTTGAGGAACATGATATGACTACCTGTGCGAGCGCCCCCTCAGGCGTTTCGCGGAAAGGAGTCGCCGAACGACGGCTCGGCCCATTAAGGCTTTGCCCCTCATCTTGGTTCCCACTTTGACACGAAGCAGACCCCGGCCACTCTCGTCATGGCTCAGCTTGCGCCGTTGGTGAGAGACTGGCCGAACCGAGGCTACTGACCTGCTCCGGGCGGACGCTTCAACTCGAAACGCGCGTCGTCGGTAACACTGAAATAATCGAAATATCCTCCCCGCATGAGAGGATGCATGGCGCCGGTATCGACCCGGCCGTCCTTGATGAAGGCATCGTCGACATAGATCGACACAACCTGCCCGATCACCAGGAAGTGGTTGGCTTCGCTGCCGTCGAGAGGTGTCAGGGGCACGGTCTGGAGCCACCGGCATTCCAAGGCGGCGGGGGACTCGGCGACCCGTGGCGGACGCACCTTGCGCGATGGCACCGGAGTCAGCCCGGCCGCCACGAACTCGCTGTCGCCCCGGGCGAGGGGGGCCGAGGTGGCATTCATGGCGTCGCGCAGATCGTAGGTGGCGAAGTTGCAGACGAACTCCCCGCCCTCCTCCGCGAAGGTCATCGCATCCTTTCGGCCTGAGGACGAGAACATCACCATATCGGGGCCGGTGGCGACGGCGTTGAAGTAGGAATAGGGGGAGAGATTGACGTGGCCCTGCTTGTTCATCGCGCTGATCCAGCCGATGGGGCGGGGGGCGACCAGGGCCTTCAGCGGGTTGTGCGGCAGGGTGCGGTTCTCGGAATCGTAATGCATGGCGCGGCTCAGATCCGGGTGACGATGTCGGCCAGGGCCGGTCTCGGGCGATCGCCCGGAACCTCGCGGGCACGGCCGAGATGGATGAAGCCCGCGAGTTTCTCGCGCGGATCGAGGCCGAGGACGTCGAGAATGCGGCGGTCATAGGCGAACCACTCGGTCAGCCAGGCAGTGGCGAAGCCCGCGGCATTGGCCGCGACGACGAGGTTCATGCACACGGCACCGGCCGACAGCACCTGCTCCCATTCCGGGATCTTCACATGGGGGGCGGCGCTGGAGACGACCGCGACCACGAGGGGGGCGTGGGCGAGGCGGTGGCGCTCCAGATCGAGGCGCTTCGGATCGGCCTCCGGGTGGTCCGCCGCATAGGCGTCCGCGATGGTCTCACCCACGCGCAGGCGGGCATCGCCCTCGATCACCAGGAAGCGCCAGGGGCTGAGCTTGCCGTGGTCCGGTACGCGGGACGCGATGGTGAGAATCGCATCGAGCTCCTCGGTGTTCGGACCCGGGCCCTCGAGATTGACCGGCGGAACCGAACGGCGGACGCGAAGGAGGTCGATCGTGTCGTTCCGCGGAATGTCGGATATGGTGTCCATGGAACCTGTTCGGCGCGAATGAGGGACGTGGGGGCACCGCCGGGCGGCTGGTCTGAGGCGAGCCGCTTCGGCGATCGATAGGAAGCTTCGGCCTTGGAGCCGCCACGGTCCGGATACAAAGCGGGATGTCGCATTCGGCACGGTGACGGTCGACAAGCGAAAACATGCCGTGCGGTCCGCAGCTTGGCAATCGCCGACATGCATGGCGGCCCCGTGCATGGTGGCGCCGTGAAGGAGATAGCGGATGGGACCGGTAATGCGCGCGCTCGCGGTGACGGGAGCCATGGCGATGGCGGCGTTTCCGACGCAGGCGCAGGAGCGCGACCCGTTCGGCGGTCGCAACGGTCCAGCCCTGCCCTCCCCCTCGATCACGGGACCGCAATTGCCGAGCCCACCTGTCGAGGGCGAGGCACCGCTCGCCCTCACCGCCCTGTTCGCGGGCAGCAACCAGCCTGTACGGTCCGGCCTCGCCTGGCGCATCTACGAGGACCGGTCCGACGGGGTGCGGCCGAACATCGTCGCGCGGTCCGAGGCGGCGGATCCGAGCTTCACCCTGGCACCCGGCACCTACGTCGCCACCGTCACCTACGGCTTCGCCAGCGCCTCGAAGCGCATCACCATGGCGGGCGCGGCACTCAGCGACCGCCTGACGATCACCGCGGGGGCGCTCAAGCTCTCTGGTGCCATCGGTGACATGAAGATCGCCCCCGCCGAACTCGCCTTTTCGGTCTTCGTGCCCATCGGCACCAATTCGGAAGGGCGCCTCGTGCGCAGCGGCGTGAAGGCGGGCGAGCTGATCCGCCTGCCGGAGGGGACCTACCACGTGGTCTCGAACTATGGGGAATCGAACGCGATCCAGCGCGCCGACCTCAAGGTGGAGAACGGCAAGGTCACCGACGCCACCCTCAACCACCGGGCCGCCACGGTGACCCTCAAGCTCGTGGCCGCGCCCGGGGCAGAGGCCTTCGCCGGCACCGCCTTCAGCGTCCTGACGCCGGGCGGCGACACGATCCGCGAAGCGATCGGCGCCTTCCCGCAGGTGACCCTGGCCGAGGGGGACTACGTCCTCATCGCCCGCCATGACGGGCAGGTCTACACCCGCGAGTTCAAGGTCGAGAGCGGGATGGACCGCGACATCGAAGTGGTGGCGAAGGCGTCATGATCCGGACCGTCTGCGTGTCCGTCGTCCTTCTCGCCGCCGTGCCCGCCACGGCGCAGACCATCACCGACGGGTCCGACGCAACGGTGGGAGCGGAGGTCGCCGCCGCCACGACGGCGCTGCTGGGCAAGGGGCTCAAGAGCCCGGCCGAGGCACGCTATTCCCGGCTACGACCGGGCAAGGCGGGCGCCGTCTGCGGCGAGGTCGACGTGACCAACCGGATGGGCGTCCATGTCGGCCCGCGCCCCTTCGTCGCCGATACCGGATCGGGATTTGCCGGCATTCTCCCCGATGCGGCGGAAATCCGGCACCCGTCCAGCATGGCGCAGTATCAGGGTTTCCAGCGCATTCTGGCGCTGCTCGCCGCGAATTGCGAGGGATGACTTTTTCCAGGCTCCATCCTACGGCCCCCTCCTGAATCGACCGGATGGGACTGAGGGGGCCTCAGCCTCCGAGAACCGCGAAGCCGGCCCCCGAGGCGGCCGTCAGCACGACGACGATCCAAGGCGGGGCCGCGCCGATCGTCAGGAGCAGGAACGCGCCGGCGGCGAGGGCGAAATCGCGCGGGCCGAGGACGGCGCCTGTCCAGAGCGGATCGTAGAGGGCAGCGGCGAGGATCCCGACCACTGCCGCGTTGGCGCCCCGCATGGCCGCCTGCGCCAAAGGCTTCGCGCGGAACGCATCCCAGAACGGCAGCGCGCCGTAGACCAGGAGCAGGCCCGGCAGGAAGACCGCAACCAGGGCGATGACGGCCCCGGCCAGACCGTTCGGCTCAGGCCCGAGGGCAGCGCCGAGATAGGCCGCGACGGTGAAAAGCGGCCCCGGCACGGCCTGGGCCGCGCCGTAGCCGGCCAGGAACGCGTCCGGGCCGATCCAGCCGGTCTCGACCAGAGCCGTGCGCAGGAGCGGCAGCACCACATGGCCTCCGCCGAAGACGAGGGCGCCCGCGCGGTAGAACGCATCGAACATGGCGAGCCCCTGCGAGGCCAGAACTTCGGCCAGGAGCGAAGGTAGAACGAGGAACAGGCCGAACAGGAGGAGGGCCACCGTGCCGGCCCGGCGCGAGACCGGGAAGCGGAGCGGCTGGCCCGGCACTCCGGCCGCCTGCCGGCACAGGACGAGGCCGGCCATGGCTCCCGCCGCGATGGCGACGACCTGCCCCGCCGATCCAGCGAGTGCCGTGACGAGGCAGAGGGCGGAAAAGGCGATGGACGCGCGGGTGACATCGGGCGCGAGGCTGCGGCCCATGCCCCAGACCGCCTGCGCCACCACCGTCACGGCGACGAGCTTCAGCCCGTGGACGAGGCCCGATCCGACCGGGCCGCCGAGGGCACCGGCGCCATAGGCGAAGGCCACGAGAAGGAGCGCCGAGGGCAGGGTGAAGGCGGTCCAGGCCGCCAACCCACCGGCCAATCCCCCTCCCCGCATCAGGCCGAGGGAAAACCCGACCTGGCTCGATGCCGGGCCGGGCAGGAACTGGCACAGGGCCACGAGATCCGCATAGGCCGCCTCGTCGAGCCAGCGCCGACGGTGCACGAACTCCTCGCGAAAGTAGCCGAGATGGGCGATCGGGCCGCCAAAGGCGGTGAGCCCGAGCTTGAGGAAGGCGAGGAAGACTTCCCGCACGGAACCCTCGCGGGCGAAAAGGGGTGTCGTCACGTGGGAGGACCTCGAGGGGACGGGGGCGGGCTCGCTCCCGCGACGTCTTCCTATCTGAATTCCTCATCCTGAGGTGCCGCGAAGCCGCCTCGAAGAAGGGCTCCGGCCTGACTGGCGATCCCTGGACGCCTCCTTCGAGGGCTCCGCTGCGCTGCGCCGCCTCAGGATGAGGTCGTGGGCGGGATGGCTCCCGGAAACCTATCCCAGTCCGCCGGCCTCGACGATGAAGCGGGCGACCGTGTCGGCGCCGTGTCCCTCGCGCAGGGAGGAGAACACGTAGGGCCGCGTGCCCCGCATGCGCCGGGTATCGGCCTCCATCACCCCGAGATCGGCACCGACCATGGGGGCGAGGTCGGTCTTGTTGACGATGAGGAGATCGGACCGGGTGATGCCGGGGCCGCCCTTGCGTGGGATCTTCTCGCCGCCGGCGACATCGATGACGTAGAGGGTGAGGTCGGCGAGTTCCGGCGAGAAGGTCGCCGCGAGGTTGTCGCCGCCGGATTCGATCAGGATCAGGTCGAGCTTCGGGAAGCGTCGGCGCATCTCGGCCACGGCCGCGAGGTTGATCGAGGCGTCCTCGCGGATCGCCGTATGCGGGCAGCCGCCGGTCTCGACGCCCATGATCCGCTCCTCGGGCAAGGCGCCGGCCACGGTGAGGATACGGGCATCCTCCTTGGTGTAGATGTCGTTGGTGATGGCGCAGATCTCGAAGCGATCGCGGAAGCGCTTGCAGAGCTGTTCCATCAGGGCGGTCTTGCCGGAGCCGACAGGGCCGCCGATGCCGACGCGCAAGGGGCCGTTCGGTGAGTGGCCGTTCAGTGAGGTCATGACGGGGTCTTTCACGAGCGGAAGATCCGAGAATACTGGGTCTCGTGCCGGGCCGAGCCGAGATCGAGGCGCAGTGTCGCGCTGCCGATCTCGTCCAAGCTCAGGGGCGGGATGGTTGCGGCCAAACCCGCCACCCGAGGGGTGAGGGACGCGATCACCCGCGTGCCGGCGCTCTGGCCGATGGGCGCGCAGCGCAGCGCCGCCGAGACGAGGTTCTGCAGGAAGGCGAGGCCGAACCCGGCGAGCACCGGGGCGAGCGCCATGCGGTGGGCGCCGGCCGAGAGCCCGACCGCCACCGGATAGGCGACGGAGCCGGGCAACGCCTCGCTCAACCGATCGAGTTCCGGCAGCCCCCAGGCGGCGCGGGTGGCGTCGAGGAAGCTGCGGCCTTGCTGGGTCGTCTCGAGGTGGAGTTCGCGCGTGGGCGCCAGGGCGACGGCGAGGTCGTTGACCTCCATCAGCGCCGGGACGTCCCCCGCCTCGGCGGCGGTATGGGAATGGGCCAGAAGAATCAGGTCGTTTCGCACAGCGCCCCGTTCGAGCACGTCGCCGAGCCATGCCAGCAGCGAGGCCTCGCCGCCGACATCGCCGCATTCCACGGCCCATTCGAGCCCATGCGAATACGCATAGGCCCCGACCGGATAGCCCGGCGAGAGCCAGGCCATGAGCCGAACGGTGTCGATCATCGAGGGGTCGCCCCTCATCGTACCGGGCGCCCTTCCCTGGAAGCCCGAACCGCCAGCGGCCCATGGGGCAGAGGATGGGGGCAGAGGGCGAGGCTCAACCGGGCACCGCATCGTGGCTGTGCGGATGAGGATGATCGTGAGCATGTTCGTGGGCATGGCCATGCCCGTGGTGGTGCCCGGCAGCCTCGCCGGCATAGGCCCCGCCCTCGGGCCGGAACGGACGCTCCACCGGCTCGGCCGTCCCCCCTAGGCCCCGCACCATCTCGGCCAGCACGTGATCGTAGGCGATATGGACCGCGTCCGCACCGATTTCGGCCGGGATGTGCCGGTTGCCGATGTGCCAGATCAGGCGCTTGAGGGCGAGGTCGTCGGCGGCCCGGATCTCGAGCAAGGGCTCGGGCGCGGCCTCGACCCAGACGAGGCGGCCATCCTGCAGCACCAGGGCGTCACCGTCGTCGAGGACCGTCGGCTCGGGCAGGTCGAGCAGGAAGGACAGTCCGCCGACCCCGCGCATGGCCATGCGGCGGCGATGCCGGTCGCCATGGTCGAGGACGATGCGGTCGACGATCTCGCCGGAGAGCGCGTCTCGGCGGATCACTTTCGTGGCGCGGATCAGGGAAGAGCTCAAAACAGGAAATACCGCTGGGCCATCGGCAGCACCTCGGCCGGCTCGCAGACCAGGAGCTCGCCATCGGCGCGCACGTCGTAGGTCTCCGCGTCGATCTCGATGTTCGGCGTGGCGTCGTTGAGGATCATGCTCTTCTTCGAGATGCCGCCGCGGACGTTCTCCACGGCGACGAGCCGCTTCTGCACCCCGAGCCTCTCGCCGAGCCCGTCCTCGATGGCGGCCTTCGAGACGAAGGTGAGCGCGGTGGAGAAGGGCGAGCGGCCGATGGCCCCGAACATCGGGCGGTAATGCACCGGCTGGGGCGTGGGGATCGACGCATTGGGGTCGCCCATCGGCGCGGTGGCGATCATGCCGCCCTTGATGACGAGGTCGGGCTTCACCCCGAAGAAGGCCGGGGTCCACAGCACGAGATCGGCGAGCTTGCCCGCCTCCACCGAGCCGACATGGGCCGAGACGCCATGCGCGATGGCCGGATTGATCGTGTATTTCGCGATGTAGCGGCGGGCGCGCAGGTTGTCGTTGCCGGAGGCGTCGCCCGGCAGGCTCCCGCGCTGGCGCTTCATCTTGTCCGCCGTCTGCCAAGTCCGGATGACGACCTCGCCGACCCGGCCCATGGCCTGGCTGTCCGACGACATCATCGAGAGCGCACCGATATCGTGCAGGATGTCCTCGGCCGCGATGGTCTCCTTGCGGATGCGGCTCTCGGCGAAGGCGAGATCCTCGGGAATCGCCGGGTCGAGGTGGTGGCAGACCATGAGCATGTCGAGATGCTCGTCGATGGTGTTTTTCGTATACGGGCGCGTCGGGTTGGTGGAGGACGGGAGCACGTTCATCAGCCCCGCCACCTTCATGATGTCCGGCGCGTGGCCGCCCCCCGCCCCTTCCGTGTGGAAGGCATGGATGGTCCGCCCCGCGAAGGCGCGGATCGTGTCCTCGACGAAGCCGGATTCGTTGAGCGTGTCGGAATGGATCATCACCTGCACGTCATGCAGGTCGGCCACCGTGAGGCAGGTGTCGATGGCCTGGGGCGTGGTGCCCCAATCCTCGTGGAGTTTCAGGGCGCAGGCGCCGGCGCGGACCATCTCGACGAGGCTCTCGGGCCGCGAGGCGTTTCCCTTGCCGGCGAAGGCGAGGTTCATGGGGAAGCTATCCGCCGCCTCGATCATCCGGGCGAGATGCCAGGGGCCGGGGGTGCAGGTGGTGGCGAAGGTGCCGTGCGCCGGGCCGGTGCCGCCGCCGAGCATGGTGGTGACGCCCGAGCACAGGGCCTCCTCGATCTGCTGCGGGCAGATGTAGTGGATGTGGCTGTCGAACCCGCCGGCCGTGAGGATCTTGCCTTCGCCGGCGATCACTTCGGTGCCGGGGCCGACGATGATGTCGACGCCGGGCTGGATGTCCGGGTTGCCGGCCTTGCCGAGCTTGAAGATCCGCCCCTTCACGATGCCGACATCGCATTTCACCACGCCCCAATGGTCGAGGACCACGGCATTGGTGATGACGGTGTCCACCGCGCCATCGGCATTCGTCACCTGCGACTGCCCCATCCCGTCGCGGATGACCTTGCCGCCGCCGAACTTCACCTCCTCGCCATAGGTGGTGTGGTCGCGCTCCACCTCGATGACGAGGGAGGTGTCGGCGAGACGGATTTTATCACCCGTGGTGGGGCCGAACATGTCGGCATAGGCCGAGCGGGCGAGGGAGGCGGGGCGGGGTGTGTTGGACATCAGGCGGCCTCTCGTGCCTCTGCGACGGCGCGGTCGAACAGAGCGTCCAGCGCCGCGTTGACGCCGCGACAGCCGGCGACGACCTCTTTCGCCCAATCGATGTAGTTCGCCACGCGCTCCGCGCCCCAATCGTCCGGGGGGCTCGCCACGAGCGAATGCAGGTTGCTGATCTTGTCCGCGATCTTGAGGGTGCGGGCGCCGCGCGACTTGTGCGGCGCCTGCTCGACCTGGAGCCGCTTGCGCTCGGCCTTGGGCAGAGATTTGTCGTCCGTGACCTCGGCCACGAGTTCGGCGACGCGCCGACCGAACAATTGCTCGATCTCCTCGCGGCTCGTCCCGGTATCCTCCACCGTGTCGTGGAGCCAGCCCGCCGCCACCAGATCGGCATCGGGCGCTTCGGCCGTCGCGGCCAGGAGCGAGGCCACCTCGGCGAGGTGGTTCACGTAAGGCTCGCGCGCCGCGCCCTTCCGGGTCTGTCCCACGTGACGCCGCGCGGCGAACTCGGCGGCACGGGTGACGAGGAGGATGCCATCGCGCAGGCGGGATGTCTCGTCGGTCATAGGGACCCCATCACGTCACCGCGGAATCCGTAGACCGTCCGGGCACCGAGCAGCGGCACCAGCGAGACCTCCCGTGTGGCGCCCGGCTCGAACCGCACCGCCGTGCCCGGCGCGATGTCGAGGCGCTGCCCCCTCGCCTTCTCGCGCTCGAAGGTCAGGCCCGGATTCACCTCGTAGAAATGGTAATGCGAGCCCACCTGGATCGGACGGTCCCCCACATTGGCCACGGTGAGCAGGGTGCGCGGTGCGCCGTCGTTGAAGACGATCTCGCCCGGAAGCGTCGTCACAATGCCCGGCACGTCCGACGAGGGCGCGCCGCGGATCGGGTGGTGGACGGTGACGAGCTTGGTCCCGTCGGGAAAGGTCGCCTCCACCTGGATGTCGTGGATCATCTCCGCGATGCCCTCCATCACCTGGTCGGCGGTCAGCACATGGGCGCCCGCCTGCATCAGTTCGGAGACCGAGCGGCCATCCCGCGCGCCCTCCACCACCGCATCGGTGATGAGCGCGATCGCTTCGGGATAGTTCAGCTTGACGCCGCGGGCGAGCCGGTTACGGGCGACCTGGGCGGCCATGGCGACCAGGAGCTTGTCCTTTTCGCGCGGGGTCAGGAGCACGGGAAACCTCGGGTGTTGGTCGCGGGGTGCGACGGTCGGCAGGCAAGGACCATGCGCAGGCCGGAGCGCATCGATACATCGAGAGTGTCGAGGTGCAAGCGGCGACACCGTCATATCCGGAAGACGCTCTCGATGAGACGCGTGGACTCGCTTCCCCCATGGCCGGACGTAGCGACCTCCTGTTGGAAAAGCTCTATCACCCAAGCTGCACCGTCCTCCGATTCAGCACCGCTGTCCCCATGTCTCCAGGCCGGATTGCCCGGGGCTTGCGCAAGGGGTGGGCTCCGGGTTCGAATGCGGCGGGCGGCTCTTCGCGCTCCAGATCATTCCCGAACCTTATCGGCAGGCCCCGTGACCTATCCCCGCGACCTCGTCGGCTACGGCCGCAACCCGCCCCATCCGCGCTGGCCGAACGGCGCGCGGATCGCGGTGCAGATCGTGCTCAACTACGAGGAGGGTGGCGAGAACTGCATCCTGCATGGCGATGCTGCTTCGGAGGCGTTCCTGTCGGAGATCGTCGGCGCCCAACCCTGGCCGGGCCAGCGGCACATGAATATGGAATCGATGTTCGAATACGGCTCACGTGCCGGCTTCTGGCGGATCTGGCGGCTGTTGCAGGCGCGGAACGTTCCCGTCACCGTGTTCAGCGTCGCCACGGCGCTCGCCCGCCATCCCGATATCGCCGCGGCCATGAAGGAGGCCGATTGGGAGATCGCCTGCCACGGCCTGAAATGGATCGACTACCGCGACTTCACCCGCGAGGAGGAGAAGGCGCATATGGACGAGGCGATCCGCATTCACACGGAGATCACCGGCGAGCGGCCGCTGGGCTGGTACACGGGCCGCTCCTCGGTCCACACCCTCGATCTCGGGGTCGAGGCCGGCTTCACCTGGCTCGCCGATTCCTACGCCGACGACCTGCCCTACTGGATCGAGGGGCGGAGCGGACGCGGCCTCGTGGTGCCCTACACGCTGGACGCCAACGACATGAAATGCGTCGCCCTCCAGGGGTTCAACACCGGCGACCACTTCTTCACCTACCTGCGCGACACGTTCGACGCGCTCTACGCGGAGGGCGAGACCGCGCCGAAAATGATGTCGGTGGGCCTGCATTGCCGCCTCGTCGGGCGGCCGGGACGGATCGCGGCGCTGGCCCGCTTCCTCGACCATATCGCCGCCCATGAGGACGTCTGGGTCGCGCGGCGGATCGATATCGCCGAGCATTGGATGAACACTCATCCGCCGGGCTGATCCCCCGCCCGCTGGACGGAACGGGCGTTCCTACTCCATCTTCGAAGCGGTGGCCCCGACGGGACGAGGGGAACGCGTGAGGCCGTGAAGTTCCCAGCCGCTTCTTCGAAACCCGACAGGACCGCATATCCGTGCCAACGACCGTCGAGAAGCCCCCCGAACGCCGTCGCCGCAAGGACGGCGCGGCGCGGCGCGAGGCGATCCTCGATGCCGGACTAGAGGTGTTCTCGGGGCTCGGCCTGCACGGGGCGAGCGTCGACCGGCTCGCCGAGCGGGCCGGCCTGTCGAAGGCCAACCTCCTCTACTACTTCCCCTCCAAGGAAGAGCTCTACGTGGCGGTGCTGCGCCGCGTCCTCGACGTCTGGCTCGATCCCCTGCAATCCTTCGACGCGGACAGCGAGCCCGCCGACGCGATCCGGGCCTATATCCGCGCCAAGCTGACCCTGTCGCGGGATGCGCCGCAGGCCTCGCGGCTGTTCTGCCTGGAGATCGTCCAGGGCGCACCGCTCCTGCGGGCCGAGCTCGAAGGCCCCCTGCGCGGGCTGGTGGAAAGCAAAGCGGCGATCCTGCGCGGCTGGATCGACCAGGGCCGCATCGGTGCCCACGACCCGCACCACCTCATCTTTTCGATCTGGGCGATCACCCAGCACTACGCCGATTTCGCGGTCCAGGTGGATGCGGTCACCGGCCGGAGCCTCGACGAATCCGACTTCTTCGAGAGCACCGTGATGAGCACGCAGGCCCTGATCCTCACCGGGCTGGGCCTGCGATAGGCACTCGGCAGGTTTCGCGTCCCGGGACCCGCTCGGGAAGCGAGCCCCATCGGCGAGATCCCCGAAAAACCTATTTCTTCGAGGCGAGATACGCGATCACGTCATCGATCTTCTTGTCGTCGGGATAGCCGGCGAACACCATCTTCGTCCCCGGCACCTTGGCCTTCGGGTTCTTCAGCCATTCGTGCAGGCTCGCCTCGTCCCAGGTGAGGCCGGACGCCTTGAGCGGGGCCGAGTAGGAATACCCGTCGAGGGAGGCCGCCTTGCGTCCGACAACCCCCGTCAGATCCGGGCCGACGCCGTTCTTGCCGAAGGCATGGCAGGCCTTGCAGGGCGCGAACGCCTTCTCGCCGGCGGCGGCATCGCCCTCGGCGTGGGCCGCCATCGGAAGCAGCATCGCGACGAGAGCACCGAGCATCGGGTACCGCATGGGGTTTCCTCTCCGTGGTTGTTTTGAATACCTCCAGATTACTGACCGCATGCTTCCCGAAGGCAATGTCCGAGAGGGAAGACTCACGAGAACGTGTCACGTCGCGAGGATGGGAAGAGAAGATTCGCGTATCCGCCCCGCAATTCAGCAGACGCCGCCTCCCCACCGGGCAAATCGGAGAGAGTTTGGGCAAACACCTATATCTGTTGGATTTAGAGTTTGATCATATGGTCCAAACAGCTACCGTTCACCATCGGACGGGGCGAACACGGTACACTCCGTTCGCAACCTTGACCGGCATTGGATCCCATCGTCCAATCTCTGCCAGCTCAGCGAGGTTGTCATGAATGTCGGCGTCTTTATTCCCATCGGCAACAACGGCTGGCTCCTGTCGGAGAACGCGCCGCAATACAAGCCGAGCTTCGAACTGAACAAGCAGGTCGTCCTCAAGGCCGAAGGCTACGGGCTCGATTTCGCCCTGTCGATGATCAAGCTGCGGGGCTTCGGCGGCAAGACCGAGTTCTGGGACCACAACCTCGAATCCTTCACACTGATGGCGGGCCTCGCCGCCGTGACGAGCCGGATCAAGCTCTTCGCTACCGCCGCCACCCTGTGCATGCCCCCCGCCATCACAGCCCGGATGGCGTCCACTATCGATTCCATCTCCGGCGGCCGCTTCGGCCTCAACCTCGTCACCGGATGGCAGCGGCCTGAATACTCGCAGATGGGTCTGTGGCCCGGCGACGAGTACTTTTCGCGGCGCTACGAATACCTCTCCGAATACGCCCAGGTGCTGCGCGATTTGTGGGAGACGGGGTCCTGCGACCTCAAGGGCGAGTTCTTCCAGATGGACGATTGCCGGCTCTCGCCCCGGCCGCAAGCGGAGATGAAGATCATCTGCGCCGGCCAATCGGCCGCCGGCATGGCGTTCACGGCGAAATATGCGGACTACAATTTCTGCTTCGGCAAGGGCGTGAACACGCCCAAAGCCTTCGCCCCCACGGTGGAGCGACTGGAACTCGCCAAGGCCGAGACGGGCCGGGACGTCTCGTCCTACGTCCTGTTCATGATCATCGCCGCCGAGACCGACGAGGAGGCCCGCGCCACCTGGGAGCATTACAAGGCGGGAGCGGATCAGGAGGCCATCGCCTGGCTCGGGGTCCAGGGCGCGGCCGACACCAAATCCGGCGCCGACACCAACGTGCGCCAGATGGCCGACCCGACCTCGGCGGTGAACATCAACATGGGCACCCTCGTCGGCTCCTACGCGGAGGTGGCGCGCATGCTCGACGAGGTCGCCACCGTGCCCGGCACCGAGGGCGTGCTCCTGGTCTTCGACGATTTCCTCGAAGGGCTCGATGCCTACGGCACCCGCATCCAGCCGCTGATGCGCTCGCGGGCGCATGTCACCACCGATGCCGTACCGATGGCGAAGGTGGCGTGATGGTCGCCGGCTATCACGATCCGGCCGGGCGCCATGGCGGCATCACCCTCCCCGCCCGGCCGGAGCCCATCGCCTTCGACGCCGAGGCCACGGCCCTCATCGTCGTCGACATGCAGAACGCCTATGCCACGAAGGGCGGCTATCTCGATCTCGCCGGGTTCGACGTCTCGGCGACCGGGCCGGTGATCGGACGGATCGCGACGGCCGTCGCTGCCGCCCGCAAGGCCGGGATCAGGATCGTCTGGTTCCAGAACGGCTGGGACCCGGACTATGTCGAGGCCGGAGGGCCGGGCTCGCCGAACTGGCACAAGTCGAACGCCCTCAAGACCATGCGCAGCCGCCCCGACATGAACGAGCGGCTGCTCGCCAAGGGAACCTGGGACTACGCCCTGGTGGATGCGCTGAGCCCCGAGCCCGGCGACATCGTGCTGGGCAAGCCGCGCTACAGCGGCTTCTACAATACCCAACTCGACAGCCTGCTGCGCTCGGCCGGCATCCGCACCCTGGTCTTCACCGGCATCGCCACCAATGTCTGCGTGGAATCGACCCTGCGTGACGGGTTCTTCCTCGAATACTTTGGCATCGTCCTCGCCGACGCGACGCATCAGGCGGGGCCGGACAGCCTGCAGGCCGGTGCGCTCACCAATATCGAGACCTTCTTCGGCTGGGTCTCGGATGTCGCGAGCTTCGAGGCGGCCCTGGGCGAGGCCGCAGTTTAGGGCTCCCCTCGCTCCCCATCAGGGGAGGGAGAAATCGGCGGCACGACCGCGATCGGGCTGCCGTTGAACACCGTTTTTCCCGTAGCGGAGACTTCCGAGACAATGCCCAAGACAGTCATCATTCCGCCCGGCACCGGGAAGCCGCTGGCCCCCTACGTTCCGGGCACCCTCGCCGACGGGGTGCTCTACGTTTCGGGCACCCTGCCGCTGGATGCGGATGCCAACGTCGTCCATGTGGGCGATGCCGGCGCGCAGACGAGACACGTGCTGGAGACGATCAAGGGCGTCGTGACCGCCGCCGGCGGCACCATGGACGACGTCACCTTCAACCACATCTTCCTGAAGGACTGGGCGGATTACGCCGCGATCAACGCGGTCTATGCCAGCTACTTCCCCGGCGAGAAGCCGGCGCGCTACTGCATCCAGTGCGGCCTGGTGAAACCGGACGCCCTGGTGGAGATCGCCTCCGTCGCGCATGTTGGCAAACCGTGAGCGCGACAATCCATCACGAGATCCACGGGGGCGGAGAACGGACGGTCTTGCTCTCGCCGGGTCTCGGCGGATCGTGCGGCTATTTCGCGCCGCAGATTCCGGCCCTGGCCGAGCGGTTTCGGGTAATCGGCTACGATCATCGCGGCACCGGGCGCTCGCCCGATGCGCTGGAACAGGGCCACAGCATCGCCGCCATGGCCGCCGACGCCCTTCGGGTGATGGACGATCTCGGCATCGCCACGGCTGACATCGTCGGGCATGCGCTCGGCGGGCTCATCGGCCTCGAACTGGCGCGTGCCCATCCCACCCGGGTGGGGCGGCTCGTGGTCATCAACGGCTGGGCCAGGACCGATTCCGCGACGAAGCGGTGCTTTGCCGCCCGCAAGGCCCTGCTGGCCCATGCCGGCCCCGAAGCCTACGTGGCCGCGCAGGCGATCTTCCTCTATCCGGCGCCCTGGCTTTCGCTCAACGCGGAGCGCGTCGCGGCGGACGAGGCCCATGCCCTGGCGCATTTTCCCGGACCTGAGAACACGCTGCGGCGGATCGCGGCGCTGGAAGCCTTCGATCTCACCGCGCATCTGTCCGGTATCCCGCACGAAACCCTCGTGATGGCAGCGGCCGACGACGTGCTCGTGCCCTATCTGCGCTCGGAGGAACTCGCGGCGGCGTTGCCCAACGCCACGCTGGATCTGGCCAAGAGCGGCGGCCACGCGCATAGCGTGACGCAGGCGGAGGCGTTCAACCGCACCCTCGTCACCTTCCTCGACCGGCCCTGAGGAAGTTCGTCATGGCTCGACCGGTTCGTCTTGGCGAGCCAGCGCGCCATCTCGCTTGGATCCTCGAGGGGCTGCCGGTGTTCAGGCGCGAAACCGGTGACCACTTTTGCTGAACCTGCTCAGGATGAAAGCTCCGCCATGACCGAGACGACGTTGCCCACGGTCGAGGCCGGAGCTTTTCGCAAGGCGATGGCCCATCTGGCCAGTTCGGTCCATCTCGTCACCACCGACGGGCCGGGCGGACGGGCCGGTTTCACGGCCTCTTCCGTCTGCAGCGTCAGCGACGCGCCGCCGACGCTCCTCGTCTGCATCAACCGAACCTCCTCCGCCTATGCCGCAGTGAGCGCCAATGCGGCCCTGTGCGTGAACACGCTGTCGGGCGAGCAGGCCGCCATCGCCGGCGCCTTCGGCGGCCGCACCCCCATGGACGAGCGCTTCGCGGCGGGGGCCTGGGGAGTGCTCTCCACCGGGGCACCGGTGCTGGAGGGGGCGTTGACTGCCTTCGATTGCCGCATCGTGGCGCGCCACGCCGTCGGCAGCCACGACGTGCTGTTCTGCGAGGTGGTGGATCTCTCGGAGCCCGCCGGCCAACAGGGTCTCGTCTATGCCGGCCGGCGCTACCACACCTTGCCCGTGGCGGTCGCTCCGCCGCACCCCGCCGCCGTCTGACCGTCCGGCCTCGCCCCGAGCATCCCGTCACGCTCCTCGCCTCACGCGATCCACCGCCCGGAGACGCCCCCATGGCAGTCGAACCCTATTTCCCCGTCTGGCGCGCCAGAGATGCGACGGCCGAGGCCGCGGACGTCATGCCCGACGAGCGCCTGCCGGCGGGCCAGACCGTGCTCCTCGGCTTCCAACACGTGGTGGCGATGTTCGGCGCCACCGCCCTGATGCCGATCCTGATGGGATTCGACCCCAACCTGGCGATCTTCTTCTCCGGCATCGGCACACTCATCTTCTTTCTCGCCACCGGCGGCCGGGTGCCGAGCTATCTCGGCTCGTCGGCGGCCTTCGTCGGGGTGGTGATCGCGGCCACGGGCTATGCCGGGGCGGGGCCTAACCCCAACATCGCCGTGGCGCTCGGCGGCATCATCGCGGCGGGTCTGCTCTACGGCCTCGTCGGCGCCGTCATCGGCCTCGTCGGCTATGCCTGGGTGGAGCGGGTGATGCCACCGGTGGTGACCGGAGCGGTGGTGGCCGCCATCGGCCTCAACCTCGCGCCGATCGCGACGCGGATCATCTCGGCCTCCGCCTTCGACACCTGGTTCGGCCTCCTGACGGTGGTCATCGTCAGCGTCATCACCATCTACGCGCCCGGCCTCGCCCGGCGCCTGCCGATCCTGATCGGGGCGGCCCTCGCCTACCTGCTCTATCTCCTCCTCGCCAACGGGTTCGGTCTCGCCAAGCCCATCGATTTCTCCGCCGTCATGGCCGCCCCCTGGATCGGCGTGCCGGGCTTCGTCGCGCCGGTGTTCGACACCAAGGCGATCGCCCTCATCGCCCCGGTCTTCGTGGTG
Organism: Methylobacterium sp. WCS2018Hpa-22; assembly: GCF_031843785.1. Taxonomy (NCBI): domain Bacteria; kingdom Pseudomonadati; phylum Pseudomonadota; class Alphaproteobacteria; order Hyphomicrobiales; family Methylobacteriaceae; genus Methylobacterium; species Methylobacterium sp. WCS2018Hpa-22. Next base: position 356,241 of record NZ_JAVTJA010000003.1, on the reverse strand, counting down.
CTGATCGCCGAGAATCTCGGCCATATCAAAGCCATCGGCGCGATGACGAGCCGCAACCTCGACCCCTACATCGCCCGCGCCTTCCTCGGCGACGGCCTCGCCACCATGCTGTCGGGCGGGCTCGGCGGCACCGGGGTGACGACCTATGCGGAGAATATGGGCGTCATGGCCATGACCCGGATCTACTCGACCCTGGTCTTCGTGGTGGCCGGCTTCACCGCGATCCTGTTCGGCCTGTGCCCGAAATTCGGAGCGCTGATCCTGACCCTGCCGGTGCCGGTGATCGGCGGATTGTCGGTGGTGGTGTTCGGGCTGATCGCGGCCACCGCCGGGCGGATCTGGGTGGAGAACAGGGTCGATTTCGCCAATGCCCGCAATCTCCTCACCGTCGGGATCGCGGTGGTCCTCGGCGCCGGCGACCTGACCCTGAAATTCGGCTCCTTCGCCTTCGGCGGCATCGGCACCGCCACGTTCGGGGCGATCCTCATCTATCATCTGCTCGGGCTGACGAGGCTCGGACGCGCACCGGCCGATCCGGCCGGCGTGCGGGCCTGAGCGGACCCCGTCTCAGGACGCCCGCGGATCCGAGCCTCACTCGGGCCTCAGCGGGATCTGTACCCGCCGCGACGGGCGGAGCCGGTGGTGATGTCGCGCTCATCCCCGCGGCGGGGCGCGGAGGCGGCGTATCTGCCGCGAGCATCCAAGGCGGCCTGGCCTACGAGGCCGCCGGGCGCCACGACCGCCGGGAGGCCGGCCGGCGCGGTATAGCTCTGGGCCGAGGCAGCGGAGGCTGCCAGGAGCGAGGCAAGGGCGAGAAGACCGGTGGACAAACGTGCCGTCATGGGTGTCGTCCTCATCGTCGATTCCGATGCCGACCCACCGGCATCATCGATTCGAGGTCCCAATCCTTGAGCAGGACTGCCCAACCAAGCAACAGAAATTGCCGCCGCACTGTGCAGCATGCTGCCGACAGGCAGAGGACGATCGGCCCCTATCCGGCAGAAATCGAGCGGACCAAGCCTGGTTCGGTGCCGGGAGCGCGGCTCATTCGGCCGCGAACAGCCCCGGCATCTCGGGCGCGACGCTGCCCGGCAGGCTCGCCTTCGGGTCGCCGGGGCCGGTCTCACAGCCGAGCGACGGCAAAGCGATGACGCGGTTGCCGCGAAAATCCATGCGGCAGACGATGGTGCCACGGGTCTCGACATAGGCGAGCAGACGCCGTGCCCGGCCCGGCGAACGGCTTCCGATGGCGCGGGCCAGGGCCTCGTCGCCGGGGCAGGGCTCTCCCGCCAGAGCGGCGCGAGCGAGCAGCAGGAACAGGCCCTGGACTTCGTCGGGCAGGGCGGCGGCGGCGCTTTGCGCCTCCTCCCAGCGCCCGTCGCTGTCGGCCGGGGCGCCTTGCCCGTCGATTCCCGCACGGGCGACGCCGAGGCGGCGGCGGAAGGCGGCGAGAGTGAGGGACTCACCGTCGAGCCCACGCATGCGGCAGCGGACGAGGAAGTCCTGATAGATCACCGCCACCGGCTGACGCCCGGCATCCGGGTCGGTGGCGATGCCCCGCAGGATCTCGTCGAGCCCGGCACGCAGATCTTCCTCGCTCAAGGGCTCGGGCGCCTCGGCGGGTTCGGGCCGGTAGGCACTGAGCTCACGCAGCAGATCGGCCGGGCTGGCGCGCGGTGTCGGAGGGGTGCGCGGAGCCGGGGCCCAGGAGGCAGGGCCGTCCTCGGCCGAGCGGGTGAGGATCAGGGCGCGTAGATCCGCATCGGCGGGGGCGGGGAGCGGCACGAGCTTCGGGGAGCCCGAGCGCGCCGAGGTGGAGACCGGACCGATGCGCAGGGCCAACGGCCGACGGCTCAACGCGGGCCCGAGGGCCACGAATTCGCCGCGCGAGAGGTCGCGGAACCGCTCGGCGCCGCGGCGGTCGAGGCCCAGCAGGTCGGCGGCGCGGGCCATGTCGATATCGAGGAAGGTGCGGCCCATCAGGAAGTTGGTGGCTTCTGCCGCCACGTTTTTCGCGAGCTTGGCGAGGCGCTGCGTCGCGATGATGCCCGCGAGCCCGCGCTTGCGGCCGCGGCACATCAGGTTGGTCATGGCGCCGAGGGAGGCCTTGCGCGCCTCGTCGGAGACGTCGCCGGCCGCGGCCGGTGCGAAGATCTGCGCCTCGTCGACGACGACGAGAACGGGGTGCCAATGGCTGCGCTCGGCCTCGAACAAACCGCCGAGGAAGGCGGCGGCCGCGCGCATCTGTGCCTCCATGTCGAGGCTCTCCAGGGTGAGCACCACGGAGACCCGGTGGGCGCGCACCCGCGCCGCGATGGCCTGGAGATCGCCCTCCCCATGGGCACCATCCACCACCACGTGGCCGTAAGCCTCTGCCAGGGTGACGAAATCGCCTTCGGGATCGATGATGACCTGCTGGACCGAGCCGGCGCTCTGTTCGAGCAGTCGCCGCAGCAGATGCGACTTGCCCGAGCCGGAATTGCCCTGGACCAAGAGACGGGTGGCCAGCAGCTCCTCGAGATCGAGCCGGGCGGGCTCTTCGCCCGGGCCCATGCTCAGCCCCATCTCGATCCCGACCGTCATTCCCGCTCCGCTGTCCCGCAACCCGTCCGCGACGATGGCGACCCTAGCACGAATGGGCTCAGGCGACCTCCCCTGCCCTTCCCACATCCACAGGGACGCTCCACGAGAAGAATAGGCCCATCATCCTAGGACAATTAACTCAGGTCTTTTGTCCTAGTATGATAGCCTTTTCCGAGGGGAACCCCTCGAATGAGCAGTGGGGCGGATGCGTTGCATTTTCCTGCCGGACTCCCTTGCCGGCTCGCCCGGGGCATCTAGTTCGCTTGTGATGAACACCATCCTCGTCGTCGCCCTCGTCTGCGCCTCCACCGTCCAGGCCCCGGATTGCACGCGGGAGACCGCCCTCGACGTGATCACCGGGCAGGCTCACACCCTGCAGGAATGCCTGATGCAGGGGCCGGTCCTCGCGGCCAATGCCGGCCACGGCGCCGACAAGGACAGCTACGTGAAGACCCGCTGCGACCAGCGGCGCTGACATCCGGGAGCGCGACCCCTCATGAGCGACGACGTCAGCCCGGACCGGGCGGTGATGATCCGCCTGCGCGCCCGTCTCGCGGTGGTGGAGCGGGCAGCGTGGTTCGGCTTTGCCGAGGCGATGCGTCGGCAGCCGGAGGAGACCGAGGCCTATATCGCGGCAGAGCGCGCCAAATGCGCCGCCGGCTTCGCCGGGCCGAAATGGGCACGCGACCTCAGCGATGCCGAGCGGGCGATGCTCGGCGCCGAGGTCGATGCCGGGCTGGCGCAGCTGGTGGAGGACGCCAAGGAGGCGTGAGCCTTACGGACCTCCCTCCCCGCGCATCTTCGGGCGCTGCTCATCACGACCAAATCACATTGTCGGTCGATTTGCGGCAAAATCGCAACAGACCGTCGATTTTAAGAGTGTTGCGGAAGAGAATCTCGACTTCCACCTGAAAACCCATGATTGCTCCCCTGATCGACTGGGGAACATCCATGGCCACCGTTCAAGTTGAAGATAACTACTTCGATATTGAAGCAATCCATGGCGCATGGTCCGCAGGATTTCTCAGAAAGACATCGGCCACCAAATATACGCTCTCGCGCGACGATGGCACCTCCTATGGAATGGAACTGGTAGGATCCGGGTTCCAATACACAAAAAGCGGAGACATCAAAGCCGGGACGATCAAGTCGATCAGCCTGATCCACGTCGATGGATCAACGCAATGGACGATGTCGGGACTTTCGCTCAACGCGAATGCCTTTCGTATTGCACTGACCGATTCGAGTTTCGATGATAAGGGGCCGCTCCTCAAGCTGTTCGCCCCCATTGCACTGACCGTCTACGGTGCGTCCCTAGACGATAAGTTCTTCGGCGGCCAAAAGGCCGATACCTTTCTCGGCAGTTTCGGTTCGGATACCTTCGTGGGTGGCTCCGGCAAGGATGCGATCGACGGAGGGATCGGGGATTACGATGTCGTAGACTACAGTCGCGAGTCCGGTGGCAGGGCCATCAAGGTCGATCTCGAGAAGGGCACGGCGACCGATACCTACGGATTCGTGGATTCGATCAAGAACGTCGAGTTGATCATCGGTACGGGCAAGGCCGATTCCTTCAAGGGATCGAAGACGGCGTCCTACGAAGCGTTCAGCGGCGGTGCCGGCGCGGACATCATCAACGGCGGCGGCGGAACCCACAACACGGTCCGGTACGACATCACGGCCTCGACGGGTGTGATCGTCGAACTGGCGGGCAATCCAGATGGGAGCGGCTTTGGACGCTCCCTCTCCCCGCTTGAGGATGACAGGTTGATCGGCATTCAAGATGTCGTGGGAACGAGAAGCGACGATACGATCATCGGCTCCAATGAAAACAACATCTTCTCCGGCCTCGCGGGCGCCGATCATCTCGACGGCGGACGAGGGATCGATACGGTGGATTACTCCCTCGAAACCGGATGGGGCACCGGCGTCAGGGTAAACTTGGAGCAATTGTCCGGCTACGACTTGATGGGAAAAAAGGACGACCTGATTTCTATCGAAAACGTCACCGGATCGGAATTGATAGATTTCATCACGGGCTCCCTGTTCAAGAATACGCTCCTCGGGCTCGACGGCAACGACACGCTTCGAGGCCTTGCGGGAAACGACCGCCTGTCGGGTGGCGATGGAGCCGACATTCTCTTCGGCGGTCTCGGCAAAGACATTCTGACGGGCGGTTCGGGCCACGACACCTTTGTCTTCGATAGCACGCCGAATGCCGTGTCGAACGTCGACCGGATCGTCGACTTTTCCATGTCCGACGACAGGATCAGGCTCGATCACCCTGTCTTTGCCGCCCTCGCGAAGGGCCATCTCACCTCCGACGCCTTCATCATCGGCGCCAAGGCCACCGATGCCGATCATCGGATCCTCTACAATTCCAAGACCGGCGCAGTGTCGTACGATGCCGACGGCAACGGCGGTGCGAGTGCCGTGCAATTCGCCACACTCGACGCGAACCTCAAGCTGACGGCGGACGATTTCTACGTTCTGTAGGAGCGTCGAGAACCACCTCCGGGGACCTCACCCGCCCCACAGGTCCCGCCAGGCGGGCGGCATCGCCAGCCCCGGCAGGCTCGTCGCTGCGTGAATTCCGATCGCCACCGCACGGGCGAGCGTGTCGGCCGCCGCCGCGCCGATGCGGGCGAGGTCCGTGATGGGGTCGGAGAGCGCGACCCGGCCGGTGGAGACCGCGAAGACCGCATCACCGTCGAGCGGGGTATGAACCGGGTGGATCGCCCGCGACAGCCCGTCCTGTGCCATCACCGCGAGGCGGCGGGCCTGGGCCTTGGTCAGGTCCGCGTCGGTGGCGACGATGGCCAGGGTGGTGCTGCTGCCGGGCAGAGCCTCGCGCGGCCAGGTGAAGGCGTCCGCCGGCATCGGATCGGGGAAGCCGAGAGCGCCGAATTCGCCGTTCCGCTCGAAGGGTGCGGCCCAGAAATGCCGCCCCTCCCCCACCGTGACTCGGCCGAAGGCGTTGACGGCCACCAGCGCCCCGACCCGCGCGGGCGTGCCGTCCACCAGGGAGGAAGCCGAGCCGAGGCCGCCCTTGAGGTTGGCCGTGCGCGCGCCGTAGCCCACGCCGACGGTGCCGAGGGCGACATCCTCGGACGCAGCGGCGGCGGCGGCGTAGCCGAGGTCGCGATAAGGCGAGACGCGGCCCCACTCCTTGTCGCCTCCGTTGAGGAGATCGAACAGGATCGCGCCGGGCACGATGGGGACGCGGATGTCGCCAATGGGAAACCCCCTCCCCCTCTCGGCGAGCCAGGCCACGACGCCGGCGCCCGCATCGAGGCCGAAAGTCGAGCCGCCGGAGAGGACCAGGGCGTCGATGCGTTCCACCGTGCGTTCGGGATCGAGGAGGTCGGTCTCGCGGGTGCCCGGCCCACCGCCGCGCACGTCCACCCCGGCCACCACCGGGGCGTCGAACAGGATCGCGGTGGTGCCGCTCGCCACCCGCGCGTCATGGGCGTGGCCGACCCTGATACCGGCGATGTCGGTGATGCGGTTGCGCATCGGAATCCTCCGAATCTCGTGGATCCTCCAAATGTCTCTCAGAACGATCTCATGCCGGGGCGGTCGGGGCCAGCGGCGACGGGTTCCGGCGGCGTCTTGGCCCGCCGCGCGGCGCGGAGGGAATCGGCGGCATAGAGGGCGAGCGCCAGCCAGATCAGGACGAACAGGACCAGTCGATGCGGCTCCAGCCGTTCGCCATAGACGAGGACGCTGAGCCCCAACAGGCAGGAGGGGGCGAGGTATTGCATCAGCCCGAGGGTGGAGAGGGTGAGGCGCTGGGCGGCGGCGGCGAACCAGATCAGCGGCAGGGCAGTGGTGGCGCCGGTGAGGAGCAGGAGGCCGAGCCGGACGGGATCGCCGTTCACCACGGAGGGGGCGGCGAGGGCGAGATAGAGGCCGGCGGCGGGCAGGAGCAGGAAGGTCTCGGCCGCAAAGCCCACCATGGCATCGACGCCCACCACCTTGCGCACCAGCCCGTAGAGCGAAAAACTCGCGGCGAGCGTCAGCGACAGCCAGGGCAGGTGCCCGGCCAGGACCACCGCCAGGATCACGCCGGCGGCGGCGAGCCCCACCGCCACGGCCTGGACCGGCCGCAGCCGCTCGCCGAGAACGAGAGCGCCGAGCGCCACGCTCATCAGCGGATTGATGAAATAGCCCAGACTCGCATCGAGCATGTGCCCGGACTGGACCGCCACGAGGTAGAGCAGCCAGTTGACCGCGATGAGCCCCGCCGAGACGACGAGGAGAAGGTGGCGGCGCCTCAGGGGAAACGGGTTGCGCACCCGCCGGCGCAGGATCGCCAGCAGGGCGACCACGAGCACGCTCGACCAGACGATGCGATGGGCGAGGATGCTGCCGGCCGGCACGGAATCGAGCAGCCGGAAATGCACCGGGACGACGAGGCCCCAGCTCAGATAGGCACCGAGCGCGTAGATCAGACCCACGACGTTCCTCCCCTCCCTTGCGAGGTTGGGACGGGGTTTACACCAAGTCTCGCGGGACGGCTCCGGTGGGGGATCGGGGAGCCGATCTGGATGGAGAGGCCGTTCGGTTCCGCGACGGGATGACCGTGATCGGGAGCGGCAGGGCGGCGATTTCTTGCTCGAAACCTGTCGCCTCTCATCGACCGCTTTGCCCCTTAGCGGCCCCGGGGAAGGTCAGCTTCGGGGCAAAGACCCCTGAAAGCCGCCGTTGGAAGCCTTCAGTTGCCGAACGCACGAGACCGTCACTTCCGCAGCGGCACGCCCTTCGTGGTGAAACGCGGCGCGCCCGGATGGCGCATGGGGCGCGGCTGGCCCTGTCCCTTGCCGGCACCGAGCCCCGTTCCCGGCGGCTGCGAGGACGGAATCAGCTGGTCCGGCCTCGGCCCGATGAGATCGGCCCGGCCCATGGCCCGCAGCGCCTCGCGCAAGATGGGCCAGTTCTCGGGGTCGTGGTAGCGCAGGAACGCCTTGTGCAGCCGGCGCTGCCGCATCCCCTTGATCGCGTCGACGGGCTCGCTGCCGCCGCGCCGCACGCCCTGCAACGGGTTGATCTCGGTGTGATACATGGTCGTGGCCGTCGCCATGGGCGAGGGCAGGAACGTCTGGACCTGATCGGCACGATAGTCGTTCTTCTTGAGCCAGACGGCGAGGTTCATCATGTCCTCGTCGGTCGTGCCCGGATGCGCCGCGATGAAATACGGGATCAGGTAGTATTTCTTGCCGGCCTTCTTGGCGGCGGCGTCGAACATCTCCTTGAAGCGGTCGTAGGTGCCGATCCCCGGCTTCATCATCAGGTCGAGGGGGCCGCGCTCGGTGTGCTCGGGCGCGATCTTGAGACGGCCGCCGACGTGATGGGTCACGAGCTCCTCGACATATTCGGGGCTTCGCACCGCCAGATCGTAGCGCACGCCGGAGGCGACCATCACCTTCTTGACGCCCTCCACCTCGCGGACCTTGCGATAGAGGCGGATCAGGTCGTCGTGCGAGGTGTTGAGGTTCGGGCAGATGTCCGGGAAGACGCAGGACGGCAGGCGGCACGCCGCCTCGATCTTCGGGTCCTTGCACGCCATCCGGTACATGTTGGCCGTGGGTCCACCAACGTCCGAGATCACGCCCGTGAAGCCCGGTGTCTTGTCGCGGATCAGCTCGATCTCGCGCAGGATCGAGTCTTCCGAGCGGTTCTGGATGACGCGGCCCTCGTGCTCGGTGATGGAGCAGAAGGTGCAGCCGCCAAAGCAGCCGCGCATGATCGTCACCGAGAACTTGATCATGTCCCAGGCGGGGATCTTCGCGTCGCCGTAGGAGGGATGGGGGGCGCGGGCGTAGGGCAGGTCGTAGACCGCATCCATCTCCTCGCTGGAGAGCGGGATCGGCGGCGGGTTCAGCCACAGGTCACGGTCGCCGTGGCGCTGGACGAGGGGGCGGGCGTTGCCGGGATTGGCCTCCCGGTGCAGCACCCGCGAGGCACGGGCATAGGCCTCCTTGTCGTCCTTGACCTCGTCATAGGCGGGGAGCCGGATCACGGTCTCGCCGGGACGGCGGGCGGCGGCTTCGTCGGCCGAATCGAGATCGTCGGCGGGCAGCTCGGTGTAATGCTCGGGCACGCGGCGGAACAGGGCGACGCCCCGGACGGAGTCGAGCTCGTGCGGCGCCGCGCCGGCCGCGAGGCGGTTCGCCACCTCGACCACGGCGCGCTCGGCATTGCCGTAGAGCAGAAGGTCGGCCTTCGCGTCCGCCAGGATCGAGCGGCGCACCTTGTCGGACCAGTAATCGTAATGGGCGATGCGGCGCAGGGACGCCTCGATGCCGCCGAGGACGATCGGCACATCCTTGTAGGCCTCGCGGCAGCGCTGCGTGTAGACGATTGTGCAGCGGTCCGGGCGGGCGCCGCCTTGTCCGCCCGCCGTGTAGGCGTCGTCGCTTCGCAGGCGACGGTCCGCCGTGTAGCGGTTCACCATCGAATCGAGATTGCCGCCGGTGACGCCGAAGAACACATTCGGCCGGCCGAGCGCCTTGAACGGCTCCGCCGATTGCCAGTCGGGCTGGGCGATGATGCCGACCCGGAACCCTTGCGATTCGAGCAGCCGGCCGATGATCGCCATGCCGAAGCTCGGATGATCGACATAGGCGTCCCCCGTCACCAGGACGATGTCGCAGGCATCCCACCCGAGCGCGTCCATCTCGGCGCGGCACATGGGCAGGAACGGCGCCGCCTTCCGGAGAGGCTGCAGGTTGCAGGCGAGGGGAGCCACGGATCGACTCGGGGAAGCTTGAAGGTCCATGGGGTCCGTGCATAGACCGCCCGGGCCGCAAGCTCAACGAAAGGTCGAATTCGAATAAGAGGCCTTCCAAAAACCATCGGCGGCTCGAGATGGGTGGCGAGCCGCTTACCCGGCCCGAATTGCTGCCGGCCGCTTCACACCTCGCTCCGCCTCCCGAGGAACGGGTGGCCCCCGATCACCGCCGTGGCGGGGTGATCGGGTCGCCGCGCAGAAGGGCGTTGAGGCGTTCGGTGTCGAAGCCGTCCGTGGCCTTCGGCTTGGCCGGGACGGGTTTCGCGGAAGCGGTCTTGGTCACCGGGGGCTTGCCCGCCGAGGAGGCGGAGGGCTTTGCCGAGGCGGGCTTCGCGCCCGTCGGACGGGGGGCCACCGGGCCTGTGGTGGAGAGGACGCCCGGCTGGAGCAGGGTCGGGATCGAGCCGGTATCCTGAGGCTCGCTCACAATCGGAGCCTGCACCATCTGTGGCGCGGGCGCCGCCGGAAGATGGGCCAGCCGGTCGGCGCTGACGAATCCGATCGCCAGGATGCTCAGCCCAAAGACGCTGCCGATGACGAGGAAGCGCAAGATACGCACGCGATACGCTTTCTACAAATACTCAACACCTTGATCACCGGTTTTAAACCAAGGCCGTTAACGAACCCGAGCATCGGCGGGCGGCCGGACCGTGCCATTTTCTGACCCTTTCTCATGTCGCTGGCAGGAGACGGTCACAGGATCTGGCTGAGGAAGGCTTGTGTCCGGGAATGCCGGGGCCTGTCGAAGAAATCGGCCGGCGGAGCGGTCTCGATGATCTGGCCCTCGTCCATGAACACCACGCGGTCGGCGATCTCGCGGGCGAAGCCCATCTCGTGGGTGACGCAGAGCATGGTCATGCCGCCGCGCGCCAGCTCGGCCATGGTGTCGAGAACCTCCTTCACCATTTCCGGGTCGAGGGCCGAGGTCGGCTCGTCGAACAGCATCACCTTCGGGCTCATGCACAAAGCGCGGGCGATCGCCACCCGCTGCTGCTGCCCGCCCGAGAGCTGGCCGGGAAACTTCCCCGCCAGCTGCGGGATGCGGACGCGCTCAAGATACTCCATCGCCAGTTTCTCGGCCGCCGCCCGGCCCATCCGCTTCACGTGGATGGGGGCGAGCGTACAATTCTCCAGCACGGTGAGATGGGCGAACAGGTTGAAGTGCTGGAACACCATGCCGACCTCGCGGCGCACGGCGTCCACGCTCGCCTGCGCGCCGGTGAGTTCGATCCCGTCCACCCGGATCGTGCCCTGCTGATGCGCCTCGAGCCCGTTGACGCAGCGGATCAGGGTCGATTTGCCCGAGCCCGAGGGGCCGCAGATCACGATCTTCTCGGCCTTCGCCACCGTGAGGTCGACGTCGCGCAGGACGTGGTGGGCGCCGAACCACTTGTTGACGCCGGAGAGCGCGACGGCGGGGGAGGTCTGCGGTGCCTTCAAGGATTCACTCGTCATCGTCTCTCCCCCGCCGCGAGGCGGCGCTCGATGAATCCGGCATAGCGCGCCATGCCGAAGCAGACGGCGAAATAGACGAGGGCGGCGAAGATGTAGGCGGTGGCCGGGATGGTGGCAGCCGACCAGCGCGGATCGGCGCGCGAGGCTTCCAGCACGCGGATGAAATCGCTGATGCCGACGATGGAGACCAGGGTGGTGTCCTTGAACAGGCCGATCATCGTGTTGACGATGCCGGGCAGAGCCACCTTCAGGGCCTGGGGCAGGATGACGAGGCGCAGCGCCTGGCCCCGGCCGAGGCCGAGCGCCGCCGCCGCTTCGGCCTGCCCCTTCGGCACGGTCTGCAGCCCGCCGCGCACCACCTCGGCCATGTAGGCGGAGGCGAAGAGCGCGATGCCGACGAGCGGCCGCAGCAAGCGGTCCACGGTGATGTCGCCGGGCAGGAACAGCGGCAGCATCACGTTGGCCATGAACAGCACCGTGATCAGCGGCACGCCACGCCAGAACTCGATGAAGGCGGTGGAGAGCACGCGCACCACCGGCATGGTCGAGCGCCGCCCCAGCGCCAGCAGGATGCCGAGCGGCAGGGAGACGACGATGCCCACCGTAGCCACCACCACGGTGACGAGGAAGCCGCCCCACAACCCCGTCGCGACGGTCGTCAGCCCGAGGGACGGTGCGCCGGAGAGGAGCAGGTAGGCCAGGACCGGGAAGATCAGGAAGGCGAAGAGCGCGCCGAGATCGCGCCGGGGCGCCCCGAGCCAGAGCATCCATCCGGCGGCGAAGGCCAGCAGCGCGACGGCGAAGTTCGGGCGCCAGCGCTCGGCGGCGGGGTAGGAGCCATAGGCGAGGTAGTTGATCTTGTCGGCGATGAAGGCCCAGCAGGCCCCCACCGGCCGCCCCGCCACTTCCGGCCGGCAGGCATCGCCCGATGCGCCGGTCCAGACCGCATCGATGACGAGGAAGCGGATCGCGATGGGCAGCAGCCAGGCGAGCAATCCCAGGATCAGTAGGGTGGTGAGCCCGTTGGCGAAGCTCGAGAACAGGTTCCGGCGCAGCCAGCCCAGCGGTCCGCCGACGGTGGCGGGCGGCGGGCGCGAGGCGACGAGATCGGCGCGGACGAATCCCTCCATCCTCAGCGCTCCACCATGGTCACGCGGCGATTGTAGAGGTTCATCAGGAAGGCCGTGGCGAGGCTGAGCGTGAGGTAGACCGCCATGGTGATCGCCACCACCTCCACCGCCTGGTTGGTCTGGTTGAGCACGGTGCCCATGAAGACGTGGACGAGGTCGGGATAGCCGATCAGCACGGCCAGCGACGAGTTCTTGGTGACGTTGAGATACTGGCTGGTGAGCGGCGGCACGATCGCCCGCATCGCCTGCGGGACCACCACGAGACGCAAGCTCTGGCCCCGGCTCAATCCCAGGGCGGAGGCCGCCTCCCCCTGCCCCCGCGCCACACTGGAGAGGCCGGCCCGCACGATCTCGGCGATGAAGGCGGCGGTGTAGGTGGAGAGCCCGAGGACCAGGGCGGCGAATTCCGGCAAGATCGGCAGGCCGCCCTCGACATCGTAGGGACCGCGCGCCGGCCAATCGACCGCGACCGGATGACCGGCCAGCGCCAGGCCGATCCAGGCGAGACCCGGCAGGAGGATCGTGAGGGCGAGCCCCGGTAGCCAGGCCCGGACCGGAGGCAGGCCGGTCTCGGCCGCGCGGCGCGCCCGCCGCCGCAGGAGCGACAGGGCGGCAATGCCGGCGAGGAAAGCGATCGGCACCAGCCAGGCGGCGCCTGAGAATTCGGGGCTCGGCAGGACGAGACCACGCTGCGAGACGAAGGCGCCCCCCAGGCTCGCAGGAGCCTCGGCCGAGGGCAGGGCCACCCGCACGGCCACGTACCAGACGAGGAGCTGCAGCAGCAGCGGCACGTTGCGGACCGCCTCCACATAGGCGGAGGCCAGCCCGCGCGCGAGGAGGTTCGGCGACAGCCGGGCGATGCCCACCACGAAGCCGATCAGCGTGGCGAGCACGATGCCCAGCGCCGCGGCGAGCAGCGTGTTGCAGAGCCCGACGAAGAACGCATCGAGATAGGTCGAGGTCGCCGCCGCGTAGGGGATCAGCCGCTGGCCGATGTCGAACCCGGCATTGCGCGACAGGAAGCCGAACCCGGCGACGATGCCCTGTTTGGCGAGCTTCTGCGCGGCGTTGCCGGCGGCGAGATAGACGAGGCCGGCGACGGCGAGCGCCAGGAGGATCTGGAGCGCGAGGGCACGCAGGGAGGTCTTTCGGGATTCAGCCATGACGGCATCCTCCACGCGCAACCCCTCTCCCCCCTGCGGGAGAGGGTGGCCTTCGCGTCAGCGAAGGTCGGGTGAGGGGAGCGCCCTCTCCGGAAAGACCTGTGCCGGCCCCTCTCCCGCCCGCTCCGCGGGCACCCTCCCCCGCGAAGGGGGGAGGGTCTTGCTCCCACACGCCCCTCACCGGATCGGAGGCCCGTATTGCAGGCCGCCCTGGTTCCAGAGGCCATTCAGGCCGCGCGGGATCTTCAGCGGTGTCTGCGCGCCGACATTGCGCTCGAAGGAATCGCCGTAATTGCCCACATGGCGGACGATCCGGTAGGCCCAATCGGTGGTGAGACCGAGGCCCTCGCCGTATTTGCCCTCGAGGCCGAGAATGCGCTTCGCGTCGGGGCTGAGCGCCGATCGGCGCATCTCCTCGACATTGGCCTGACCGATCCCCGCCTCCTCGGCGTCGATCATGGCGTAATGGGTCCAGGCGACGAGATCGCGCCATTGGTCGTCGCCCTGACGCACGCCGGGGGCGAACGGCTCCTTCGAGATCGCCTCGTCGAGGATGACGTGCTCGTCCGGATGCGCCGTCTTCAGGCGCTCGCCGTAGAGGGAGGATTTGTCGGTGGAATAGGCGTCGCAGCGGCCGGATTCGTAGGCGCCCAGCGTCTGCTCGCTATTGGCGAAGGTGACGACCTTGTAGGTCAGCCCCCGCGTGCGGAACCAATCGGCGAGGTTGAGCTCGGTGGTGGTGCCCTGCTGCAGGCAGATCGTCGCCCGGTCGAGCTGTTTCACCGACGTGATGGCGAGGGACTTTCGCACCAGGAACCCCTGCCCGTCATAGAAGGTGATGACCGGAAAGTTCATGGCGGCGGTGTCGCGGGACAGGGTCCAGGTGGTGTTGCGCGACAGGACGTCGATCTCGCCCGATTGCAGGGCGGTGAAGCGCGCGGCCGAGGATTGCGGGATGAACCGCACCTTGGCCGGATCGTCGAAGATCGCCGCCGCCAGCGCCCGGCAGAAATCCACGTCGAGCCCGCGCCACTGGCCCTGGCTGTCCGGAATGCTGAACCCCGCGACCCCGCCGCTGACGCCGCAGACGAGATGCCCCCGCGCCTTCACCTGGGCGAGGGTGCCTTGGGCGAGGGAAGGAGACGCGGTGAGGATGGCGAGGAGCGGGATCGAGACCAGTCGCATCCGCGCATTGCAGAGGATCGGCCGCCGCGGTCAAGCCGCCGCCCTCACCACCGTCATCCCGGGGCCGCATAGCGGAGCCCGGGATCCAGACACACATCCGTTGCGAGGATGGATCGCGATCATGCGGCCGCGTCAGCGCTGATTCCAACATCCGTCGCGACTCTGGATTCCGGGCTCGCCTTCGGCGACCCGGAATGACGGAGTGAGTCGTGACATCCGTACTGCTGGCCGCACGTTACGTCAGAGAGCTAAGCTCGCCGTCAGATCGGACCAATCCGGGTTGACCTCCTCGATCAATCGGATCTTCCAATCACGCCGCCAGGTCTTGAGCGATTTCTCGCGCTGGATCGCCTCCACGACCTGATCGTAGCTCTCGTACCAGACGAGGCGATCAACATTGTAGCGCGCGGTGAAACCGGGTTGCCGCTTCGTCTTGTGCTCGTGCACGCCGCGCACGAGATTGTTCGTGACGCCAATATACAGCGTGCCGTGACGACCGCTGGCGAGCATGTAGACAGCAAAGGACATGAGCCGCATCGAGGCGAATGGACGGTTCCACGATGGATCGAACGTGCGGCTGAGTCAGCGCTGATTCTGCCATCCATCTCGGCCGTGGATTCCGGGCTCGCCTCGGGCGACCCGGAATGACGGGGTAGGGCATGACATCCGCAACGTCATCCCGGGGCCGCGCAGCGGAGCCCGGGATCCAGACGCACATCCGTTGCGAGGATGGATCGCGATCATGCGGCCGCGTCAGCGTTGATTCCAACATCCGTCGCGACTCTGGATTCCGGGCTCGCCTTCGGCGACCCGGAATGACGGTGGGCTTAGGCAGCGCGAGGTTGACGCGTCGTCTCCCGCGAGGCTCAGGTTGCGGCGCAACCGCCCTCCCCGCATACGGGTTTCCATGTCGAACACCCCTCCCCGCGATCCCGCCCGCTTCGGCCCGGCCACACGCCTCGTCCATGCGGGGCGCGATCCGTCCGCGCAGCATGGCTTCGTCAACACGCCGATCTATCGCGGCTCGACGGTGCTGTTCCCGACCTATGACGACCTGCAGCACCGGCGCGGGCGCTATGATTACGGCACCAGCGGCTCGCCGACGATGGATTCGCTCACCCAGGCCTGGAGCGAGCTCGCCGGGGCGGCGGGTACGGTGCTGACACCCTCGGGCCTGGCCGCCCTCACGGTCGCCCTGATGAGCGTGGTGAGCGCGGGCAACCATCTCCTCGTCACCGACAGTGCCTACCGCCCCACCCGCATCTTCTGCGACGGCGTGCTGAAGCGCTTCGGCGTGGAGGTGACCTATTACGATCCCCTCGTCGGCGCCGGCATCGGCGCTCTGATGCAAACGAACACCAAGGCGGTGCTGGTGGAGGCGCCGGGCTCGCAGAGCTTCGAGATGCAGGACGTGCCGGCCATCGCGGAGGTCGCCCATGCGCATGGCGCTGCCGTCATCATGGACAATACCTGGGCGACGCCGCTGTTCTTCCCGCCGCATGAGCGGGGCGTCGACATCGCCGTGGAGGCGGGAACCAAATATCTCAGCGGCGGCTCGGACCTGCTCCTCGGCCTCACCTCGGCCAACGAACGATACTGGCCGGCGCTCCACCGCACCTTCGAGCATTTCGCCATGTGCGCCGGGCCGGAGGATGCGTTCCTGGCGCTGCGCGGCCTGCGCACCATGAACCTGCGCCTGCGCGAGCACGAGCGCCAGGGCCTCGCCATGGCGCGCTGGCTGCAGGCGCGGCCGGAAGTGCTGCGGGTGCTCCATCCGGCCCTGCCGGAGGATCCCGGCCACGCCATCTGGAAGCGGGACTTCTCCGGGTCGTCCGGCCTGTTCGGAGTGGTCCTCAAACCGGCTCCGGCGAACGCCGTGGCGGCGATGCTCGACGGGCTCGAACTGTTCGGGATGGGCTTTTCCTGGGGCGGCTTCGAGAGCCTCGTCATCCCGTTCGATTGCCGGACCTACCGCACCGCCACGCGCTGGGAGCCGGGCGGACCGGGTTTGCGCTTCCATATCGGCCTCGAGGAGATTTCGGATTTGCAGGCCGATCTCGATGCCGGGTTTTCGCGGTTACGCGCAGCGATGTGAGGCGCTCTTCGTAAGACACGGCGCACCGTCATCCCGGGTCGCCAAAGGCGAGCCCGGGATCCAGAGCCGCTGCCGGTGCATCGCCTTGCGCTGTCGTCGCTTCTGGATTCCGGGCTCCGCTACGCGGCCCCGGAATGACGGCGGATGACGATCGTGAGGGGGTTTCCAAAACAGAAAAAGGGTCTTTCACGGCGCCAGCCAGGTCCCCGCCCAGCCGTCGCCTTCCCGCTTCCAGGCGGCGCGCCGGTGTCCCCGCCGGTCGAGGAACAGGAATTCGAGCCGGGTGGCACTCACCTGAACCGCGCAGAAATTCGGCCGGCCGGCGGCGATGGCCGCGTCGGTCTCCGGCAGGGAATAGCCCTCGCCCGAGGCGAGTTCGGTGCCGGGCCCCGGCGCCACGCCGTAGCAGACCCGGCTCATCGCCATCGATCCGTCCCAGGCGGCATCCGCCAGGGCATCGTCGGTATGGAGCGTGGCCGGGCCCGAGACCCGGATCTGGACCTTGCTCGCCGAATCGTAGCCGTGCAGCGCGGCCCGGCCGGAGGCGGCGATCTCGGCGGCCTTGCGGGACCGGCGGTCGCAATGGAAGCGCAGGATCCCGGTCCGCCGCTCCGCCTCGCGCAGGACGATGGTGCGGACCTGCGGGCAGCCGTCGGAATCCACCGTGGCGAGGGCCGGCATGTGGAAGGCGTTGCGGCGCAGCCTCGGCCCGTCCTCCAGAAGCTGCCAGAGATGGGCCAGGCTGGCGTCGAGATCGTCGAAGAAATCCGGCAGCGGAATCGTCGGGGGAGTCATGCCGAGAACGTCACGGAACGGGATCCGCCCCGGACTTCCGGCGCTTTTCCTTCAGGATCAACGCGACGTTGCGGAGATAGATGCCGGTCGAGAGGGCCTGCCCGAAGATGATGACCGGCTCGCGCCGCACCAGCCCGTAGACCAGGGTCATCAGCCCGCCCGCGATGGAGAGGAACCAGAACGAAAGCGGCATGACGCTGCGGCCGGCCTTCTCGCTCGCCAGCCATTGCAGGATGAAGCGGGCACCGAACACGACCTGGGCCAGGATGCCGAAGACGAGCCAGCCGTCGAACTTGGTGACGAAGATGTCGTAGGCGTAGCCGCTCAGGTCTTCCGAAAGCTGCATCAGCATGGGTTCAGGCCTCCCCACCGGTCACGAGAGCGCCCTGCGCCGAAGTGGATGCCGGTTCGGCGAAAAAGAGCGTGGCACGACAAAGGTCTAGATCTCCACCGCCTCGGGCGAGGGCCGCTTGCGGCGGATCAGCCACCACACCCCCGCGAGATCGAGGAGGCCGACCCAGAGCCGGTCGAACAGGCCGTAATTGGAGCGCCCGGTGAAGCGCGGCCGGTCGACCACGTCGGCATGGACCACGCGGTAGCCCTCGCGGGCGACGAGGGCCGGCATGAAGCGGTGCAGCGCATCGAAATAGGGCAGCGCCCGGTAGACCTCGCGCCGGAACACCTTCATGCCGCAGCCGGTATCGCGGGTGTCGTCCTTGAGGATGCGGCCGCGCACGCCGTTGGCGATGCGCGATTGCAGGGTCTTCAGGCGCCCGTCCTTGCGGCCGACGCGCTGGCCCTGGGCCAGGCCCGTGCTCCGGCCGCCCTCCTCCAGGGCCGCCACCAGGGCGGGGATGAAGGCCGGATCGTTCTGGCCGTCGCCATCGAGGGTTGCGATGAGGGCGCCCCGCGCCACGGCGACGCCGCTGCGGATCGCGGCCGATTGCCCGCCGCTGCGGGCATGGCGGACCACGCGCAGCCAGGGCCGGGTACGGCGCAGATCGCCGAGGACCGCCCCGGTGGAGTCGGTGGAGCCGTCATCCACATAGATCACCTCGAACGGGGCGAGGGCCGAGCAGGCGCGCTCGATCTCGGTGACGAGGCTCTCGACATTGCCGGCCTCGTTCTTCACCGGGACGACGATGGACAGGCGGGTAGAGGGGGCTGTGTCGGTTTGGGTCACGGGGTCACCGCATAGGCCGAGAGGTCGATCCGCCGGCCGCTGTTGATGTTGAAGCCGGAGACCCGGCCGACCGGGGCAGCCTTGACTGGGGTATCCTTAGCGCGTGTCTCCGCCCGCCGGAACTCGTCCAGGAACGGCTCGGTGACGAAGACGAGGCGGCAGCCGCCCCCTGCCAGGAACTCCGCCGCCTCGGCCCCGGTATTCAGCATGGCGAGGTCCGTCCCGATGAGGAAGACGAGGCTCGGCTCGCGGTAGCCGAGGCTGGCGACCTTCGGGGCGGCGCAGGGCAGCCCGTCGCGAAGGGCGGCGAGGCGCGGCGAGACCTTCAGCGCCGCCAGTACCGGCTGGGTCAGGCCGAACACCGCCGGCGAGAGCAGGGCCGAGGCCAGGATGGCGCAGGCCAGCGCCCGTTCGGGCAGGCGGCGGGCGAACAGCACGACAGCGAGGATCGCGGCGGCGCAGGAGGCCAGCAGCAGCGGCAGCCCGGCGACGGGGATCACGTGGTCGAAGGTCCAGGCCACGCCGACGAGGCCGAGGGTCAGGCCGACCGGGATCAGCACCACCAGGGCGGCCACGGCCCTGGCTCCCCGCCGGCCCGGATCGAGGGCGCCGCGCCCCACGGCCAGGAGGGTGAGGATCGCCACGGCCGGCATCAGCGGCAGGACGTAATGCGGCAGCTTGGTCGGCACCGCCTCGAACAGGATCCAGGCGGGCACGATCCAGGCGAGGAGGAACGCGATCGCATCGTCGCGCCGGTTGGCGAAGGCGAAGGGCGCGCTCAGCGCCGCGAAAGCGGCTCCCGGCCAGAAGGTAGCGAAGAACACCGCCAGATAGGTCCCAGGCGGCGCGCCGTGCTTCTCGGCGGCTCCCCCCACCTTGCCGAGCATGTCGCGACCCACCGCCTCGCCGAAGAACGCGCCGCCGCTCTTCCACGCGATGGCGACGAACCAGGGGGCGACGATGGCCAGGGTCAGCCCGAGGCCGAGGCCGGGACGCAGGTCCATGAGCCAGCGGCCGGACCGCTCCTTCAGCGACAGCGCGAACGCGGCGAGCCCGACGAAGAGCGGCACCATCGGCCCCTTGATCAGGATGCCGATCGCCATGGCCAGCCAGAACACCAGCACGGTCGTGAGATCGGGCCGGCCCCTCGTCCGTCCGGGCGTGATCCGGCCGAGCCAGACCCGCGCCAGCGCGCCCATCGCGGCGACCGAGCAGGCGGTGAGGAGGGCGTCCGTCTTGGCGAGGCGCGCCTCCGCCGAGATCATGATGCAGGCCGAGAACAGGGCGGCGGCGACGAGCGCGCCCCGGCGCGGCAGGAAGGCGAGGGCCGCCCAATAGGTGAACAGGCTCGCCAACAGCGCGCCGATCAGCGAGGGCACGCGGTAGAGCGCGATGGTGGTGCGGGCCCGGTCGACCCCCAGGGCCTCGGCCCCCTTCACCACCGTGGCCTGCACCCAGTAGATCCCCACCGGCTTCTTGTGGCGCGCCTCGCCCTGGAAGCGGATGTCCACGATGTCGCCGGTCTCGATCATCTGCTTCGAGGCCTGGGCGAAGCGCGGCTCGTCGCGGTCCATCGGCTGGAGCGAGACGAAGCCCGGCAGGAAACAGACGAGGCAGAGAGCCAGGAGCAGGGCGCAGGCGCGAGCATGGCTCGCCGAGGCCGCCTCGATCAGCCTGTCGAGGAAGCCCGCTCCATCGCCGGGCGGGACGGCATGTCCGGCATCGGCGGATCTCATGAGACGGGACGCAGTGGGGCGGACATGGGGCGGCTCCGGGCCGACGGGCAGCCCTTGACGATCGGTCGATGCCGCGACGGGCGGCGGTGTCGATGATGCGGCCGGGAAAGTCAAATTCGCCCGCATCGGAGGAGCGCTGCCAGGATCACGCAAAAGCAGCGAAACGACGGCGGTAATCACCGGGCGTCGTCGCGATCCGGCGCAGGAAGACCCGGCGCAGGGTTTCCTCGGCACGAAAGCCACAGCGTTCGGCGATGCGCTTCAGCGGCAGGTCGGTCTCCTCCAGCAGCCGGCGGGCGGCCTCGAAACGGATGCCCTCGATCGCCTCGGCCGGGCTGCGGCCCGTCGCGGCGCGGTAATGCCGGGCGAAACTGCGCGGGCTCATCCCGGCCCGGTCGGCCAAAGCGGGGATCGTCAGATCGGCGGCGAGGTTCTCGCCGATCCAGGCATGGAGGCGGCCGAACCGGTCGTCGCCCCCCTGAAGCGAAAGGGCCGCGCTGAATTGGGCCTGCCCGCCGGGCCGCTTGAGGAACACGACGAGGTGACGCGCCACGGCCAGGGACGTCTCCCGCCCGAGATCGGCCTCCACCAGGGCCAGCGCGAGATCGATGCCCGCGGTGACCCCGGCCGAGGTCCAGAGCGCGCCGTCGCGGATGAAGATCGGGTCGGCCTCGACCCTCGCCGCCGGATAGAGGGCCCGCAGGGCATCGCAGCGGGTCCAGTGGGTGACCACGCGGCGGCCGTCGAGGAGGCCCGCCGCCCCGAGGAGGAAGGCCCCGGTGCAGACCGAGGCGACGCGACGCGACCGGGCGGCCCGGCCGGACAGCCAGGAGACCAGGCCGGGATTGTCGAGATGGGCATGAACCCCTCGCCCGCCGGCGACGATCAGCGTGTCGATGGAGCCGGAATCCGGAACCAGACCCTCGGCGGTCAGTGCGAGACCCGAGGAGGTGGCGACGGAGCCGGCACGCTCGGCGACGACGCTGACCCGATAAGGGGATGGCCGTCCGGCGTCGACGAAAAGGTCGTTGGCGGTGGCAAAGACCTGGAGCGGACCGGCCACATCGAGGAGCTGCACCCCCGGATAGGCCAGGATTGCCACGGCGAGTGGTCGCTCCCGCAATGGGTGGTTTGGCAGGATACGAGGGTTTTTGGTCATGTCGGCCGGCAACCTGCGCCGGTATCGTCGGTCCTGTCCAGCCGCGGCCTTTCCGTTGCCGCCCCCTCCCGGAGACCCTTGCCATGCCGCAGACCGAGATCCGCTTCGAGATCGGCCTCCTGACCTTCGAGGGCGTGCAGCAGCTCGACCTCACCGCACCCTACGAGGTCTTCGCCTCGCTGCCGGGGGCGCGCGTCCACCTCGTCGGCCTCGACCGCGCCACCGTGGTCAGCGCCACCGGGTTGCCGTTGACGCCCACGACGGATCTTACCGCCTGCCCGCCCCTCGACCTCCTCTGCATTCCGGGTGGGATCGGCGTGAACGCCCTGATGACGCACGCGCCGGTGCTCGATTTCGTGCGCGCCCAAGCCGAGCGGCCGATCCTGGTCACCTCGGTCTGCACCGGCGCCCTCATCCTCGGGGCGGCGGGCCTGCTGCGGGGGAAGCGCGCGACGACCCATTGGGGCGCCCTCGACCTCTTGGCGGCCTTCGGGGCGATTCCCGTCGACGAGCGGATCGTGCGCGACGGACGGATCATCACCGGGGGCGGCGTCACCGCCGGCCTCGATTTCGCCCTCGCGGCGGTGGCCGAGCTCGCGGGCCGGACGGAAGCCGAGACGATCCAGCTGGCCCTCGAATACGCGCCGGCCCCGCCCTTCTCGGCGGGCCATCCCGGCACGGCCTCGCCGGAGGTGGTCGCGGCCGCCCGCGCGCGGTTCGCCGCTTCGCGCGCCGCCCGCGAAGAGATCATCGCGGGGATCACCCGGAACGGGGGGTTCTGAGCCTCATGCGTCATCGGGCCCGGCGGCGAGGGCATAGACCGCGTCGCCGAGGCGCTGGAACGGGCCGTCGGGTCCCGAGCGCTTCCACAGCCGGGTGTTGAGGGCCGCCACCGGATCGATGCCGGGGACCGACAGGCCGCGCAGGGTCAGGCGCTCCAGGATCTCGGCGGCGTGGAGAGGCCGGCCCGCCTCGTCGAGGATCTCGGAGGCGGCCTCCATGAGGAGACGGCCTTCGCGCCGGGCCTGCGACCGGTCGCCGCCGGATTCGCCCGCAGGCTCTTCGCCTGCCGAATCCGGCGGCGGGGCGACCGGGGCCGGATCGCGCCGCCCGTCACCCGCCCCTCCGGCGGGCCCGGATATCCGGCGGCCGATCTCGAGGAAGAGCGTGAGGTCGGCGATGGCCCGCTCGATCCGGGCCCGCTCGCGATAGAGGTCGGAGAGGCGCGCCTCGGCCTCGGCTTCCGTCAGGAACATGGTGGCACCTCTGGAATATTCCAATTACGGAATATCTAGCAGAAGGCGTGCCAGTATGGAATATTCCTCTCGGATATTCGGAAGATGTCTCAGCCCGCGAGGGCGCGCCGTGCCGCACCGGCCTTGGATGCGCCCGCCTTCGCCCCGCCGAGCCTGGGCGGAACCAGCAGGGCGCTCGGATGGGCGGGCTGGAGCATCATGCCGGCCTCGTCGAGGGAGACGGGCAGTTTCGGGAAGACCTCCTGCATATGGGCGAGATCGGCCTTGAAGGCCTGCCGGAAGCTGCGGATGCTGGCATTGTCAGCACCGAACTGGCTGTGCAGGTTGGCCCAGGTCAGCCGCAGTGGGCGCTGCAGGACGCGCAGGCGGTAGCCGAGCCAGAACAGGAGATCGAGCTTGCGGGCCGAGCCGGCGAAGGCGCGGGCCGCGCGGATATCCACCGGCAGGGCGTGCTGGATCAGGTTGTCGTAGAAATCCTGGTGGAACTGCACGGTCTTCGACCAGACCTGCCCCTCCCCCGATCCGTGCGAGAGCCAGAGGTCGAGCTGGCGGAAGGGCGGCACGTTGAGGGTGCTGGCCTTGTCGCTGCCGTCCCAGAGGCCGATCTGCAGGGTACAGGCGGCGAGCCGGTTGAGCTGTTCCTTGAACTGCCGGATCGTGCCGCGCTCGCCGCCGGTGACGGAAAATCCCATCTCCTTCATGAAGCCCGACAGGCTGTCCGCCACCGTGATGGTGGGGCTGCGCTGGCGCACCGCCTCGGTGCAGAGATGCAGCAGGACGAGGCGGGCCTTGGGGCCGTAGGGCAGGCCCTGGAACTCCATCTCGCCATTGACCGGGTTCTTGAGGCGGCCGGCCAGCAGGCTGAGGGAGTTGCGGCCGTATTCCCGGAAGAACTCGCGGGCATCGCCCGGATCGCGATAGGGCAGGCCGCACAGGGCCAGCACGCTGTGGATGTGCTGCAGGTTCTCCGGCAGGGTCGGTTCGTTCTCGATGACCTCGCGCACCATGTCGCGCCGGCGCCGGTCTCGGGGCATGGCGCCGCGCATGTCGGCGGCCTCGCGCAGGCTCGCCGCCTCGGCGTCGCGGGCACGCTGCCGATGGAGGATATGCTCGACGATGCTTCCGAACAGGAAGCTGCCGCGGCCGGCCTCGACCTCCTCCAGGAGGTCGGGATCACGGATCTGGGCGAGCTTCTCCTCGATCCCCATGGCTGTCATCGATACCGGCGGCTCTGGTCACTGAACTCCCGCCATCGCACGATTCCGAGGCCAGGAGTCGCCGGGGCCGGATCTTATCCCGACAATCCACGGAGTCGGCCCAAGGGCTCGGCCAAGGGCTCGGCCACGGAACCCCGCAGCCGGGGGATGGGCCGCACCCGTGCGGCGATCCCGCCGCCGGAAGAGACCGCCCCTCAGCCCTTCCGAGGTCTACGCAGAGTTCGATACGGGCCGGAATTCCGTTCTATCCCCATACTTCACCGGCAAACCCCGTTCTCCCCGCAGAATTCCATACGGATCGGCGCAGAATCGCATACGGACCGGGGCCGCGACAGCGCAGAATCCGATACGGAACCACGCAGAGTTCGATACGTCCTCGCGCAGAGTTCGATACGCGAAAGGGTCTCAACCTACGGGGAGACCACGCGAATTCGCCGTCCCATATAACTTGCTGAACTGACTCTCTAAAAAGAGGTTACTGATATCTTTCCTAAGGGGTCGGTGGGTCGTTCGCTTTACCGGACGGCACGGTTTTTTGATCGATATCTTGGAATTTCCAGAATTCCTCCTCTCCCGGTCCACAGGTTCGGCACAGATGAGGATGGATCGTGCCCCCCTGCGACACCGGCTTGAGGGGACACCACCGGTTGGCCTAACCGTGGCCGAGCCCGGACCTGCGCCCTTCCCCCTTCCTGACTTTCTCCAGCATGGTGAGCCCGTGACATCCGAAGCCCCGATCGAGACCCTGCTGCGATTGATGGCGGCCCTGCGCGATCCCGAACGGGGCTGCGCCTGGGACCAGGTCCAGACCCTCGACAGCCTCGCCCCCTACACGCTGGAGGAGGCCTACGAGGTGGTGGACGCCATCGAGCGCGGCGATCTCGCCGATCTCCAGGGGGAACTCGGCGACCTCCTGCTTCAGGTCGTGTTCCAGGCGCGGGTCGCCGAAGAGGCCGGGAGCTTCGCCTTCGACGATGTGGTCCGGACGATCTGCGCCAAGCTGATCCGGCGGCATCCGCATGTGTTCGAGGCGGATGGGTCGCTGCTGGCGGATGGTCCCGAGCGCCTGAACCTGGCGCAGCTCGACGCCAACTGGAATGCGGCGAAAGCGGCGGAACGGTCGGAGAAGACGGGGCGGTCCGAACACGCCGGGGGCGACCTCCTCGGTTCCGTCGCCAAGGCCCTGCCCGCCCTCACCCGGGCCGAGAAGATCAGCCGCAACGCGGCGCGGCACGGATTCGACTGGCCGGACGCGGCCTCGGTCGTCGCCAAGATCCGCGAGGAGGTGGACGAGGTCGCCGACGCGCTCGGGCGGAACGACCCGGATCACCTCGCCGAGGAGATCGGCGACCTGCTCTTCGCGGTGGTGAATCTCGCCCGGCATTCCGGAATAGACCCGGAATATTCCTTGAAAAGAGGGAATATAAAGTTCGAGCGGCGCTTCCACGCCATGGCGGCTTTGATCGCGGAGGATGGGGCAAGCCTGGAAGAGGCCGATCTTCCCGCCATGGAGGCCGCTTGGCAGCGGGTGAAGCGTTCGGAAGCCTGATCGCCGGCTGGCTTCGGTCCGTTCGCCCGCCCGCGCTCTACCGCCGCCCGAACGGCCAATCGACGATCCGCGTGGCGTGGAGCGCCCACCAGACCAGAACCGGTTGGAGGGCGAGGCGGGGCCCGTGATACCACCAGCTATCGGGCAGGCCGGGAACGGAGATCCCCTCGACCGCGTGCTTGATATTGGCCGGAAACACGCAGATCGCGTAGGCGGCCAGGGCGTAGCCGGCAGCGCGGCGGGTGCGCGCGACGAACAGGCCCGCCACGCAGGCGAGTTCGTAGAGACCCGTCAGGATGACGACCTGCCTCGGCCAGGGCACCCAATCGGGCATGATCGGCAGGAACCTGTCGGCGGCCGCGAGGTGGAGGAGGCCGATGCCGCCATAGAGCGCGGCGAGGCCGAGCCGCGAGAGCAGGCGGCTGTGCGTTGGGGCCTCCGGCGTGGTGATCTCCGGCCTCACGCCACCTCCGGCGCGACGCCGCATTCCTCGGCGATGAGGCGGCGGAGCGCGTGGCTCAACGCGGCGACGGTCTCGTGCCCGCCGGGGAACGCCGTCGTCCCGATCGCCGTAACAGGGGAGAGGCCCCGCAGGGAATTCGTCATGACCACCGCCTCGGCGGCCAGGACCTCCTCGAGGGCGAGGGAGCGTTCCGTGGTCCCGATGCCGAGGGAGCGCGCCAAGCCGAGAACCTGCGCGCGGACGATGCCGGGCAGTACGCCGTCCGACAGGGGCGGGGTGACGAGGCGCCCGTCTAGGATCGCGAACAGGTTGCCGGTCCCGGCGCAGGCGAGGTGGACTTTGGTGTTGAGGAACAGGGCCTCGTCGAAGCCCCGCGTCCTCGCCTCCCGGGCGGCGAGGATGGCGTCGAGATAGCCCAGCGTCTTGATCCTCGCGGTCGGCGAGGTCTCGTTGCGGCGGATCGTGCTCGGATGCAGCGAGACCGGCGCGAAACCCGACCCCGCCCGGCGCGGCGTGGCGGCGATCCACCAGACCGGCCGGGCCGGCTCCGGCGGGGCGAGACCGCGCGGGCCGGAGCCGCGGGTGATCGTGGTGCGGAGCGCGCCGTCGCCGATGGCAGCGGCGACGCGGCGCATCGCCTCCCCCACTGCCTCCCGGTCGATGGAAAAGCCCAGATCGTCGGCCGAGGCGGCGAGCCGGGCGAGATGCGCCTCCCGGAAGGCGAGGCGGCCGCCGAGGCAGAGGGCCGTGTCGAAGAGGCCGTCCCCGAGGGTCAGGCCCCGGTCGGCGAGGTCGAAACCGTGACGGCTGCCCTCGCGGAGGGCACCGTCAAACCACAGCATCGCGGCTCTCCCGCCACCGGCGCGCCAGATCGAGGAAGTTGCCGAACACCGCGTGGCCGTTCTCGGTCAGCACCGATTCCGGGTGGAACTGCACGCCCATCGTCGGGTGGCGCCGGTGCGACAGGGCCATCACCTCGCCCTCCCCCGACACGGCGTCGACGACGAGGGATTCGTCCATGCCCGGCTGCGGCGTGACGATGAGGGAATGGTAGCGGCCCACCTGCATCGGGTCGGGCAGGCCCGCGAACAGGCCGGACCCGTCATGCCGGATCGCCGTCGCCTGGCCGTGGAGCGGCCGCGCCGCCCGCTCGACCCTTCCGCCGAAGGCCGCGCCGATGGCCTGGTGGCCGAGGCAGACGCCGAGGATCGGGATCTCGCCGGACAGGGCCTCGATGGCGGGTAGGGTTACGCCGGCCTCGTTGGGGGTGCAGGGGCCGGGGGAGAGGATCAGCGCCTCGGGGGCGAGTGCGCGGATGCCGGCGACGTCGACGGCGTCGTTGCGCAGCACCTTCACCTCCTGGCCGAGCTCCTCCACGTAGCGCACCACGTTGAAGACGAAGGAATCGTAATTGTCGACGACGAGGATCATGACGCCTCGCCCTCGTTCCGGTCGGGCTCGAAGGCGGCGAAGACCCGCGCCGCCTTGGTCAGGGTCTCCTCGTACTCCGCGGCCGGGTCGGAGAGGAGCGTCACCCCTCCCCCGGCCTGGAGCACGGCGCGGGACTCGTCCATGAACACGGTGCGGATGGCGATGGAGGTGTCGAGCGACCCGTCGAACCCGATGGCGCCGATGGCCCCGCAATAGAGCTCGCGGGCATCACCCTCGATCTCGGTAATGATGTCCATGGCGCGCAGTTTCGGGGCCCCGGTGATCGAGCCGCCGGGGAAGGTGGCGGCGATCAGGTCGATGGCGTCGAGCCCCTGGCGCAGGGTCCCGGTCACCACGGAGACGAGGTGGTGGACAGAGGCGTAGGATTCGAGCCCGCACAGGACCGGCACCTTGACGCTGTGCGGCTCGCAGATCCGCGAAAGGTCGTTGCGCAGGAGATCGACGATCATGATGTTCTCGGCCCGCTCCTTGACGTTGGCCTGGAGCGCCTCGCCCAGAGCCCGGTCCTCGGCGGGATCCTCCACCCGGCGCACGGTGCCCTTGATCGGCCGGGTCTCCACCGCCCTGCCCTGCAGCTTCATGAAGCGCTCGGGACTGCTCGACGCGATGGTGAGAGCGTCGAAGGACAGATAAGCGCCGAAGGTCGCCGGGTTGGTCTCACGCAGGCGGTGATAGAGCGCGAAGGGATCGTATCCCGTCGGCAGCACCGCCTCGAAGCGCTGGGCGATGTTGGCCTGGTAGATGTCGCCGGCCCGGATGTAGTCGCGGACCGTCTCCACCGCCGCCTCGTAGGAAGCCCTGGTGAAGTTGGAGCGCCAGGCGAGGGGCGCGGCCTCTGCTCTCGTCCGGGCGCCGCCGCCGCCCGCGAGCAACTCCGCGAAACGGTCGAGCCGCGCCCGCGCCCGGTCGGCGCGGGCGGAATCCGTCAGCTCCGGAAAGCCGTTGGCGACGAGCCGGCAGGTGCGGCTGTCATGGTCGATGGAGAGGATCGTGTCGTAGAGATTGAAGGCGATGTCGTCGGTGAGGCCGGCGCGGCGGGCCGGCGGCGTCACCCGCTCCAGGCAGGCGCCGAGATCGTAAGCGAAATAGCCGATGGCCCCGCCGGGAAAGCCGAATCCCTCGTCGCCCGCCATCCGGTAGGGCGCGAGGCAGGCGCGCAGGGCCTCCAGGCCGGACCCCTCGAGCGGGCGTCCGTCGAGCGTCGCGCGGCCGTTCGCGTAGCGGAACCGCCCGAACGGATCGGCGGCCACGATCGAGACGCGCCCCAGGGTCTCGTGGCGCATGGCGCTGTCGAGGAAGGCCAGTCCCGGCAGGGACGAGAACGCCTCGGCCGCCGCGACGGGATCGATGAAGGGGATCTCGCGGGTCCACATGATGCTGTCGGACTTAAGAGCTTGACGCGGGCTGGGACACGGGCCCCTCCTGCGGCATGGTTTCCTGATGACGCGCCACAGGTGACACGGGTCGCGGTCCGACGGAAGCCGCGCGGGCTGCATGGGCCGTGGAGATTGGCGGCATGGTGCCCGGAACCGCCGCCCTCGCAACCGCGCGAGGATGGGCGTATAGGAAGGCTGCAACCCGGCACCCTCCGCCCCGAGAATCACGGCCGGTCGAGTTTTCCTCGGCCGCGACCGACGAGCGACCATGACCGTATCCGTCACCGTTCCGACCCCGGCGAAAGCCGCGCCCAAGATCTCCTTCGTCTCCCTCGGCTGCCCCAAGGCGCTGGTGGATTCCGAGCGCATCCTCACGCATCTGCGGGCGGAAGGCTATGAGCTCGCACGCCGACATGACGGGGCTGACGTCGTCATCGTCAACACCTGCGGCTTCCTCGATTCGGCCAAGGCCGAATCGCTCTCGGCCATCGGCGAGGCCATGGCCGAGAACGGCCGCGTCATCGTCACCGGTTGCATGGGCGCGCAGCCCGAGGAAATTCGCGAGAAATATCCGAACCTCCTCGCGGTGACCGGGCCCCAGGCCTACGAATCGGTGGTCGCCGCCGTGCACGAGGCGGTGCCCCCGGCCCATGACCCGTTCCTCGATCTGGTGCCGCCGCAGGGGGTGAAGCTCACCCCGCGTCATTACGCCTATCTGAAGATCTCCGAGGGCTGCAACAACCGCTGCACCTTCTGCATCATCCCGTCCTTGCGCGGCGACCTCGTCAGCAGGCCGGCGGGTGACGTGCTGCGCGAGGCCGAGAAGCTGGTGAAGGCCGGCGTCAAGGAATTGCTGGTGGTCTCGCAGGACACCTCCGCCTATGGCATCGATATTCGATACGCCACGAGCCCCTGGCGCGACCGCGAGGTGCGGGCGAAGTTCTACGATCTCTCTGCCGAACTCGGCGAACTCGGCGCCTGGGTGCGGATGCACTACGTCTATCCCTACCCGCACGTGGACGACGTCATCCCGCTGATGGCCGAGGGCAAGATCCTGCCCTATCTCGACATGCCGCTCCAGCACGCCAGCCCGTCCGTGCTCAAGCGCATGCGCCGGCCGGGCAACCAGGAGAAACAGCTCGAGCGGATCCGGCGCTGGCGCGAGATCTGCCCGGACCTCGCCATCCGCTCGACCTTCATCGTCGGATTCCCAGGCGAGACCGAGGCCGAGTTCGAGGAATTGCTGACCTGGATCCGAGAAGCCAAGCTCGAGCGCGTCGGCTGTTTCGAATACGAGCCCGTGGGCGGTGCGGTGGCCAACGGGCTCGGCGATCTCGTCCCGCCGGAACTCAAGGCCGAGCGCAAGCGCCGCTTCATGGAGGCGCAGCAGGGCGTCTCGGCCCGTCTGCAGAAGGCGCGTGTGGGCAAGCGCCTGCCGGTCATCATCGATGCCGTCGAGGGCGGTATCGCCAAGGGCCGCTCGAAATACGACGCGCCCGAGATCGACGGCAACGTCCATGTCACCTCGCGCCGGCCGCTGCGGGTCGGCGACATCGTCACCGTGAAGATCGAGCGGGCCGACGCCTACGACCTCTACGGCAGCGCGGTGTAGCGCGGACGAGGGGACATGACCCGATGGAAGGGAGCCACATGGCCCCCTTCCGATCGGTCTCTACGGGTACGGTTTGCCGAGGTACTTGGCGACGTCCCTCGCCATCACGCCGACGGCTTTGACGGCCGCGCGCAACTGAGCTTCGGTCACGCCGAACTTCGTGCACCAATCCCTGACTTCCCAGGGCTCGTTGAGGTTGATGCGCTGCTGGTCGGGCAACCCGCGCTTAGTAAGATCGTCGGTCATTATTATCACCTCAGGTTAACAAAACGATATTTTGTTAACCTGAACGATTGATTCAAGGGGTCCGGCCGTCGAGAGCCGCACTTTCAATCCGATAGACTCCCGCTGCCTCCATCGCTGCCCAAGCGCGTTCCACCGATCCGTCGATATCGATCCCCCGCACCGCATCCTCGATGACGGTGACGGCAAAGCCTGCCTTGCGGGCATCGAGCGCGCTCCAGAGCACGCAGTAATCGGTGGCGAGGCCGGTGAGATAGAGGTGTTCGAACCCGCGCTCGCGCAGGTAGCCGTCGAGCCCCGTTCGCGTATTCCGATCGGCCTCCAAGAAGGCCGAATAGCTGTCGGTATGGGCATGATAGCCCTTGCGCATGACCAGTTCGGCCCAATCGACGTGAAGCTCGGACGAGAAACGGGCACCGGGCAAGCCCTCGACACAATGGTCGGGCCAGAGGACCTGAGGGCCGTAGGCGAGGTCCACGGTCTCGAAGGGGGACTTCCCCGCATGGCTGGAGGCGAAGGAGACGTGGCCCGGCGGATGCCAGTCCTGGGTCAGGACCACGTGTGGGAAAAGGGCGGCGAGGCGGTTGATCGGGGCGATCACCGCATGGCCGTCCGGCACCGCGAGGGCTCCGCCGGGCAGGAAGTCGTTCTGGACGTCGACCACGAGGAGAAGGTCACGCTCGCCTGGGGGCATCATCCGCCTCGTCCTGTCGTCAGGTGATCCCGAGATCACGGGATACCCGGATCACGGGGTCATGATCGTGGCGCCGGTGGTCTGGCGTCCGGCCAGATCCTTGTGCACCTGCACCGCGTCGGCGAGTTTCGCCCGCGCATGGACGGGGATCTTCACCGCGCCGCTCGCCACCACGCCGAACAGGTTCTCGGCCATGGAATCGAGGGTGGACCGCGTCCCCGCATGGGCGAACAGGGAGGGACGCGTCGCGAAGAGCGAGCCCTTCTGGCCCAGCACCGCCAGGTTGAAGTTCTCCACCGGGCCCGAGGCGGAGCCGAAGCTCACGAACATCCCCAGCGGGGCGATGCAGTCGAGGGAGGCCGGGAACGTGTCCTTGCCGACGCCGTCATAGACGACGCGAACGCCCTTGCCGTCGGTGATCTCCCTGACCCGCGCGGCGAAATCCTCGTCGCGGTAGAGGATGACGTGATCGCAGCCATTGGCCCGCGCCAGTTCCGCCTTCTCGGCCGAGCCCACCGTGCCGATGACGGTGGCGCCGATATGCTTGGCCCATTGGCAGGCGATGAGGCCGACGCCGCCGGCGGCGGCGTGGAACAGGATCGTGTCGCCGGGCTTCACCGGGCAGGTGCGGTGCAGGAGATACTCGGCGGTGAGGCCCTTCAGCATCATGGCCGCGGCGGTGTCGTCGTCGACCCCGTCGGCGAGATGCACGGCGGCGCTGGCATTGATCACCACCTCCTCCGCATAGGTGCCCTCGGCCGAACCGTAGGCCACGCGCTCACCCACCCGGAACCCAGTGACGCCCTCGCCGATGGCGGTGACGACGCCCGCCCCCTCCTTGCCGGGGGTGAAGGGCAGCTGCGCCGCCTTGTAGGCGCCCGAGCGAAAGTAGATGTCGATGAAGTTGACGCCGATGGCCGTCTGGCGGACGCGGATCTGGCCGGGGCCGGGCTCGCCGACCGCCACCTCCTCGTAGCGCATCACTTCGGGTTCGCCATACTCGTAGACCCGGATCGCCTTGGGCATCGTCGTCACTCCTCGTCTGTCCGATGGACGCGACATAAGCTGCCGGTATTAAGGGGCAAGTCCGGCGCTGCCGATTGAGGTGCCCGGCCGGAGGCGCGGGCGGCATGGCCATTGCGAAACATCGCCCGCCTCGTGTGAGAGAGGCCGGGCGGCGGCGTTCCCCGGCAACCGCGACGGAGGGTGGCAGCGTTCCATGGAAGAGATCGTCTGGATCAGGCCCGCCGATTACGATCCCGCCGTCGTCGCGGGGCTCGTGTTCCAGCCGGAGCCGGGCCTTCCTGCCTTCGAGGTCATGGACCGCTGCCGGGTGGTGATGATGTTCAAGGCCGGGATCGCCTGGGAAATCAGGCCGTTCACGCAACTCACCTTGAAGATCGTCGAGGAGCCGGAAGGCTGAAGTCTTTCACGGGATCCGCGACAGTTCCAAGTCGCGGCGGATCGCCAGGAGGTCGAGGACGGCGAGAACCAGCCAGGGACCTGCGATCCCGATGAAGAATGCCATGTGACCTCTCCTATCCCGGCGATGATCCGGCATCGCCGCATCGGACGATAGGACAGGTCCCGGCGGTCGGCAAACGGCAGGGCGCGGGTCTCGATCCGCCCTGCCCCCGGACGATGGTCAGGGCCGGCCGGCGGCGTCCAGGATCAGCTTCGCGATCGTGTCGGGCTGGGAGATCAGGGACAGGTGGCTCGCCGTCACCTCGATCGTGGTCGCGCCCATCCTCTTCGCCATGAAGCGTTGGAGAGCGGGGTCGATCGTCCGGTCCTCCGTCGAGACCGCGTAGAAGCTCGGCTTCGATCGCCAGGCCGCCTGGGTGGTCCTGCCCGCCAGCAGCGCTTTGGCGAAGGGCTGCTGCACCGCGTAGAGCACCTTCGCCTTCGCCTCGGGAAGGTCGCCGGCGAAATCCCGCAGGAAGGCCGCTTCGCCGAGACGTCCGTACTCGCCGTCGAAGACGATGCCGGCCGTGGCGGGCGGTGTCGGAAACGTCCTGGCCAGGGCGGCGTAATCCTCTCCCGCATCGGGGGCGCGCGCCGCCACGTAGACGAGGGCCGACACGTTGGGGGCGATGCCGGCTTCCGTGATGATCATTCCGGCGAAGGAATGCCCGACGAGCACGGTCGGCCCGTCCTGCCGCGCCAGCACCCGCCGCACCGAGGCCACCGCCTCGTCGAGGGTGGTCAGCGGGTTCTGCACCGAGGTGACATCGAGCCCCGCCGCCTGCAGCCGCTCGATCACCTCCGACCAGCACGACCCGTCGGCGAACAGGCCGTGGACGAGGACCACGTTGCGCGCCGGCGGGACCGGTGCGGCCAGAGCTGGGTCGTGCAGAAGCGGGACGACTGACGCGACGGCGGACAGCCTCAGGAAAGAGCGGCGATCCATCGGGGGCTCCTCTGACGGCGACAGATTTGTCATTGACCGCGCCTTCGCGAGGAAAGTCCAGGCGCGGCTCGAAACCCTACCCGCCGGGATGAGCGCCCCCGGCCCGCCTCAGACCAGCCCGGTCAGGTAATAGACCCCGATGACCAGGAAGACCGCGCTCGTCTTCAGTAGCGTGATCGCGAAGATGTCGGCATAGGCCTGCCGGTGGGTCAGCCCCGTCACCGCGAGCAGGGTGATGACCGCGCCGTTATGGGGCAGCGTGTCCATGCCGCCGCTCGCCATGGCGGCGACCCGATGCAGCACCTCCATGGGGATGCCGGTGGCCTGGGCCGCCGCGATGAAGGTGGAGGACATGGCGGCGAGCGCGATGCTGAGCCCTCCGGAGGCCGAGCCGGTGATGCCGGCGAGCGCCGTCACCGTCACCGCCTCGTTCACCAGCGGATTGGGGATCGCGGAGAGTGCCTCGCGGATGACGATGAAGCCCGGCAGCGCCGCGATGACCGCGCCGAACCCGTATTCGGAGGCGGTGTTCATGGCGGCGAGCAGCGAGCCCGCCACCGCCGCGCGGCTGCCCTCGGCGAAGCTCTTCGAGACCGGCTTCCAGGCGAAGGCGAAGACCGTGAGGATGCCGGCCAGCAGCGCCAGTTCCACCGCCCAGATCGCCGTGACGGAGGACAGGGTCGTGACGATCGGCTTGTCGAGCCCCGCAAGCATGGTCTCGGTCTTCGCCCCGTAGAGGCGCGGGATGAACGCGGTGAAGGCGAGGTTCGAGAGGCCGACCACGACGAGCGGCAGAAGCGCCACCAGGGGATGCGCCAGGGCTTCGTCGGAGACGGGCGTCGGCTCATTGCTGTGGCCGCTGCCGTAGCCCTCTCCCCTGGCCTTGGCCGAGGCGATGCGCCGGTCGAGATAGGCGACGCCCGCGACGAGGATGAAGGCGGCGCCGATCAGCCCGAGCCAGGGGGCCGCCCAGGTGTTGGTGCCGAAGAAGGTGGTGGGAATGATGTTCTGGATCTGCGGCGTGCCGGGCAGCGCGTCCATGGTGTAGGAGAAGGCGCCGAGCGCGATGGTGCCGGGGATGAGGCGCTTCGGGATCTCGCTCAGCCGGAAGGCTTCCGCCGCGAACGGATAGACCGCGAACACCACGACGAAGAGCGAGACGCCGCCATAGGTGAGCAGATTGCAGACCAGCACGATGGAGAGCACCGCCCGGCGCGGGCCGACGAGATCGATCACTGCCGTGACGATGGAGCGCGAAAAACCCGACAGTTCGATGACCTTGCCGAACACCGCGCCGAGGAGGAAGACCGGCAGGTAAAGCTTCACGAAGCCGACCATCTTCTCCATGAACAGGCCGGAGAAGACCGGCAGCACGGCGGACGGGTCGGTGAGGAGCACGGCAAGCAGTGCCGCCACCGGGGCGAACAGGATGACGCTGAAGCCGCGATAGGCGACGAGCATCAGGAAGCCGAGCGCCAGCAGCGCGATGGCGAGATTCATGACGATGCACTCATGGGGGAGCTTCCGCGCAGGCCCTCTGACGGGGCTCGCTGCTGATGCTAGAAGCCGCAGTGCCGCAATGCCACAGCGACGTGAACCCGAATGGGGCGCGGCCTAGATGAAGCGGTTGAAATCCGGGGCGGTCTCGTTCCGGCAGGTCGGGCGGGGGACACCTCGCCGAGGAGCGATGACATGAAGCCGTCCTCTCCCCGTTTCGACGTGGCCGTCGTCGGCGCAGGCGCGGCCGGGCTCGGTCTGGCCCTGGCCCTGGCGCGCGAGGGCATCGCTACGGCCCTCGTCGGCCGCCACGCCCCCGTCGCCGACGGACGCACGGTCGCCCTCCTCGACGGATCGGTGCGTTTCCTCCGCGCGCTGGGGGCCTGGGCGGAGGTGGCGCCGCATGCGGCACCCCTGGCCGAACTCCACATCGTCGACGATACCGGCAGCCTGTTCCGTCCGCCGCCGGCCCGGTTCGTCTCCACCGAAATC
Source organism: Methylobacterium sp. WCS2018Hpa-22 (assembly GCF_031843785.1). Classification (NCBI taxonomy): domain Bacteria; kingdom Pseudomonadati; phylum Pseudomonadota; class Alphaproteobacteria; order Hyphomicrobiales; family Methylobacteriaceae; genus Methylobacterium; species Methylobacterium sp. WCS2018Hpa-22. The sequence goes on along the minus strand of NZ_JAVTJA010000003.1, from coordinate 320,703 downwards.
GGCCTCGTCGCCTTCGGCTGGAACGTGGAGAGCGCCCGCCTCGTGGAATCGTTGCGAGCGCAGGCCCGGTCGGCTCCCGGCCTGACCCTGTTCGAGAGCGACGCGGTGGGGCTGGAGCGGGATGCCGACGAAGCCCGGATCGGTCTGGAGGAAGGCCCAGCCGTCGCCGCGCGCCTCGTCGTCGGTGCGGACGGAGCCCGCTCGCGCATACGGGAGCAGGCCGGCATCGCCACCAAGGACTGGTCCTACCCGCAGGCCGCCATCACCACCTTGCTCGCCCATGAGCGCCCGCACCGGGACGTCTCCACCGAATTCCATACCCGGCAGGGGCCGTTCACCCTGGTCCCCCTCCCCGGCGGGCATCGTTCCAGCCTCGTCTGGGTCACCGGCGCGGGACCGGCGCGGCGCCTCTCCGAACTGGAGGATGCCGACCTCGCGCGCGCCATCGAGAACCAGGCCCAAGCCATGCTCGGTGCCATGCGCATCGACGGGCCGCGCGGGCTCGTTCCCATGCGCGGCCTCTCCGTCGCCTCCCCGGTCGGGCCTCGCATCGCGCTTATCGGCGAGGCGGCCCACGCCTTTCCGCCCATCGGAGCGCAGGGGCTCAATCTCGGCTTGCGCGATGCCGCGGCGCTACGCGACAGCGTCCTGGCCGCGACCTCGGACGGCCGCGATCCGGGCTCGCGCGAGGCTTTGTCCGGGTTCGCCCGTTCGCGGGCACTGGATGCCCGCCTGCGCACGGCTGCGGTGGATACGCTCAACCGCAGCCTGCTCAGCTCCCTGATCCCCGTCGATGCCCTGCGCGGGCTCGGCCTGCTGGCCATGACCACGATCGGGCCGCTGCGCCGCATCGTCATGCGGGAGGGTGTGCTGCCGCGCCTCGGCGCCCCCGCGCTGATGCGGTGACGGTCAGCGCCGGGCGAGGCTCGTCGGCGCGTCCGCCGCACCGAAACGGTCGCCGGTCGATCCGGTGGGGATCGAGGCAGCGGGCGTTCCGCGGCTGAAGGCGGTGCCGTCCCGCCCGAGGTGTTCGCCATGGGCGAACAGGGCCTTCATGTAATCTTGGTCGAACGGCGCCGAGGTGGTGCGCGTGAACCGGTTGTCGATCTGGGCCACGTCGAGATCGAGGCCGTTACGTTCGGCGAAGCTCTCCGTCAGGGCGAGCGCCGCACGGGTCTGCGCCTTGATCGCGGCCGACATTGCGCGGCCGAGCACGCTCAGGGTCGTGCGTGTGGCCATCTGGAAGTCCGGCGTCACCGTGTTGTTGACGACGAGATAGACCGTGCTCGTGGGAAGCCTCACCTTGGCCTTGCCGAGGATCGCGGCTTCCGGCGCCAGGTAGAACGGCGCGGTGGTGCCGCCATCCGCATGCATCTCCTGGAAGCGCTTCCCGTCCGTACCGACCACGTCGATCATCACCGGCGGGAATACGCCCGGCACCGCCGAGGAGGCGAGGATGATCGCGCGGAACAGGTCGAGCGCCTTGGGGCTGCCCTCGGAGGCGATGGCGCCCATGTCCCACAGGACGGGGCGCTCGCTGTCCACCGCCGTGGTCGCCACCAACAGGCGACGTCCCTTGGCGTGCTCGGCAGCGATGTCGGTGAGGAGCTTGCCCGTCACCATCCGTTCGATCCGGCGCTTGAGCGGCCAGGTATCGGTGAGGGCTTCGTTGGTACCGCCGAATTCGAAGACGTCGGCGGCCGAGATCTCCGTATAGGCGCGCGCCAGTGTCGCATCGGCGCTGGATCCGAGGAAGGCGAAGGGCGCGATCATCGCCCCCGTACTGACCCCGGTGATGATTCCGAAAGCGGGCCGATTGCCGGCCTTGGACCAGCCGTTGAGGAGACCGGCGGCGAAGGCCCCGTTCTCGCCGCCGCCGGACAGGACCAGCCACGGATCGGACGCGGCACCCGCGCCGTCGATGAGATGCTGGAAGGCCTTGGTGTCGTCGGCTGGTATCCGGAGAAGGCCCTTCAGGCCGTCGGGCCTGGCATCGGCCGCATCACCGGCCGTGAACGCGACCCGTTCGGATGATCTCGCTGGCGATGACTTCGAGGATTCTTTGAGGGGAGCGGATCTCGCCGGTGCGCCCGCATGGGCCGGAGCGGCCTCGACCGGTCCGGCGATGCCGAGCATGGCCACCATGCTGGCCGCATAGAAGAGACCGTGTCGGCTGGATGATCCGGACATGAGAGAGTGTCCTTGGTAAGTCTCGAAACGCCCGCCTCTGCTGCGAGAACCCGGCGTCGACCGGCCGGTTCCGGTCCGTGGACCCTCCCCTTGCGTCGAACATGCGCCAGCGCACGTCGTTGGGAAAGCGGTCTTCTCCCAAAACCCGCCTTTACGCGGGGGGTAACCTTGACTAACCGCTTCGAGGCTAGAGCATCATCCGGAAAGTCAGATCTGGTTTTCGGTAAAGATGATGCGGTGCCAACACCCTAGGTCGACGACCTGAATACGATATGCAGGTCGTCGATCTGGTCCAACGACTATCCATAGCCGGAGCCCGAGTCCCGATGAAACTACCGCGCCGCTTCTTCCAGCCGCTCGCCACAGGCGCGCCGGCCCCGTTCCGTGACCTGCCGGTGAAGCTCGAGCGGATGATCCATTTCGTGCCGCCGCACAACGACAAGGTCCGTTCCCGGGTGCCGGAACTCGCCGCCACCGTGGACGTGGTGCTCGGCAATCTCGAGGACGCCGTGCCGGTCGATCAGAAGGAAGCCGCGCGCAAGGGCTTCGTCGCCATGGCGCAGGCCACCGATTTCGCCGCCTCCGGCACCGGATTGTGGACCCGCATCAACGCCCTCAACAGTCCCTGGATTCTCGACGACCTGTTCGAGATCGTGTCCCAGGTCGGGGACAAGCTCGACGTGGTGATGGTGCCCAAGGTCGAGGGACCGTGGGACATCCACTATATCGACCAGTTGCTGGCCCAGCTCGAGGCGAAGCACGGCGTCTCGAAGCCGATCCTCGTCCACGCCATCCTGGAGACCGCCGAAGGCGTCGCCAATGTCGACGCCATCGCCTCCGCCTCCCCGCGCATGCACGGCATGAGCCTCGGCCCCGCCGATCTCGCGGCATCACGCGGCATGAAGACCACCCGCGTCGGCGGCGGCCACCCGGATTACCGGGTCATCGCCGACCCGACGAGCGACGGCGCCGCCCGGGCTAGCGCCCAGCAGGACCTCTGGCACTATACCATCGCGAAGATGGTCGATGCCTGCATGGCCAACGGCCTCAAGGCCTTCTACGGCCCGTTCGGCGACTTCTCGGACGGGGATGCCTGCGAGGCCCAGTTCCGCAACGCCTTCCTCATGGGCTGCGCCGGCGCCTGGACCCTGCATCCGAACCAGGTCGCCATCGCCAAGCGCGTCTTCGCCCCCGATCCGGCGGAAGTCGCCTTTGCGGTGCGGATCGTCGAGGCGATGCCGGACGGGACCGGCGCGGTGATGCTCGACGGCAAGATGCAGGACGACGCCACCTGGAAACAGGCCAAGGTCATCGTCGATCTGGCCCGGCTGGTGGCCGAGAAGGACCCGGAGCTCGCCAAGACCTACGGCCTGAAGTGACCTCTGGCCCGAACTGAGATGGCCTTCCCTCTCCCCCCACGGGGGGAGGGCTTCATGCCTCCTCGTCGGGGCATGAAGCGAGGCGGCAGCCGAAGGTGAGGGGGTGGCTCAGGCACAGCCTCGTTCGTTCGACCCCCCTCACCGCCGCTCCGGCTTCGCCTCCGCTTCCCGCAGCCACGGATCCCGAAGCGATCGGCCGGATGCCGTCCGAGATCTGCAGACCGAGACGGCTCCTTGCGATGCGGCGTGGCAACGCCGCCGATGACAACCTGTCCGACGCATCCTATTTTGGCGTCATGACCGATTTCTCTCCCACCGGAATCCAGACGCGCACCGCCAAGTTCGGCCTCGGCGCCGTGGTGCGCCACCGGATCTACCCGTTTCGCGGCGTCGTCTTCGACGTGGACCCGATCTTCGACAACACCGAGGAATGGTGGCTGGCGATTCCCGAAGAGGTACGGCCGCGCAAGGACCAGCCGTTCTACCACCTTCTCGCCGAGAACGCGGAGAGCGAGTACGTGGCTTATGTCTCCGAACAGAACCTCATTCCCGACACGTCCGGCGAGGCCCTGCGTCATGCCGGGATTCCGGAGGTGTTCGAGCGGGATTCGGACGGCGCCTACCGCCTTCGGGGCGCGCACGCGAACTGAGTCCCGGACGGGACCCCACATCGCGGAGCCCTCTCATCGACGGTGCGCATGAAAAAGGCCGGGCTCGCCGCCCGGCCTTTTCCTATTGTCATGAAGTGGGTTCGAGGCCCGGTCTCAGGGCTTCGGAGCGGTACCCACGGCGGCAGCGCCGGCGGCATTCTGCTTCTCGAGGTTCTTGCGCATGTCTTCGCTGCGCTTCTCGAGCTCGGCCTGGAGCTTCTTCTGCTGCTCTTCCAACACCTTCGGATCGACGGCCGGGCCGTCGAAGGCCTTGCCGAAGCCGGTTAGCGGCACGGCGAAGGTCACCTCGCGCTGGGCCTGGTTCTGGACGCTGATGTTGAGGGTGGTGCCCTTCTTGAGCGCGTTCACGAGGTCGTTACCGACATTGCCGGCCTCGGCGAAGCAGCCGTTGGGGAAGCACACGGCGAACTTACCCGGCGTCGCCTGCTGGCCATCGACGGTGAAGCGGATGCCGGGGCCGAGGAGCAGGCCGAGCGGCAGCAGGTAGCGCACCACGCGCACGCTCTGCTGGGCGTTCTTCATGTCGTAGACCGCCACGGCGAGGACCGGTTGGCCCTGGTCGGAGACGAAGTCGCGGGTGGTGTAGCAGACGTCGGTGCTGGTGTTCTGGTCCTTGCCGCAGACCTTGGTCCAATCGGCCTGGGACGGCTCGGACTTTACGTTGACGATCTGCGGGCCGGCCGGCTGCTGGGCGGCCGGGGTCTGGGTGGCCGGCGCTGCCGGGGCCGGTGCGGTCGGAGCGGGGGCCTTGCCCTTCGGAGCCTGGGCGAAGGCCGGTGCCGCCAAGCCCGCATTGCCCATCATGCCGGCCAGGGCGAGAATCGCGGCGGCGCGCATCGGGCGCGCGGGACGGTTGGCAAAGAACATCAGCTCTGACCCCTTGGATATCGCGAATGACGAAGACATGCTGCGGCGCTTGAACCCAGCAGGACGTTTCCTGAACTCGATGATGCGGATCGAAACCCGCGGACGGCGTTCGGCCGAGCCCTCGCCGCCCTGGTTCGCGCGGTCAAGCCCTCGGCGCGCGCAAATCACCCGCTCCTGAACCCTGGATGGCCAATATGGGCCCGCCAGGGTGACGAACGGGGCGTTCAATGCCTCGAACCCGCTCGAACGACCGGGCCGCCTGCTTCCCTGCGGAATGCGGCGAAGACATGACACCTGCGCCGTCCGCCAGATCGCGGACGACCTGTCCGCTGCCCTTTCCAAAGGGCGTTTTTAAGCAAAGTTTAACCCTAACCGTTCATTACCGAAGGGCACGGAAAGTCGATGCACGCGGGGAGTTGAGGCGGAGGTGTCGGCGCAGCCAGCGATCATACCCTTTGGCGACGCTCCTCCCGTCGCCCTTCCGGTGGACAGGCCCGTCGTGCCGAGCCCGCATTCGGATGTGGTCAGGCCCGGCCTCTGCACGTTGCTGGCGGCGACCGCCCATGCCGATCCGGGCCGTGTCGCCTTCATCGATCCCAAGGACAAGGTCGGGTGGTCCGGGCGCAGCCCCATCACCTGGACCTATGGGTCCGCTGCCGAGATCGTCGCGCGCCTCGCCAGCGGGATGAGGCAGTGGCGGCTGGCCCCGGCGAGCCGTGTGGGCCTGATCGCCGCCGCCGGGTCGGAGACCGTGCTCTCCTACCTGGCCATCGAGGCCGCGGGCCACATTCCCTGCCTCCTACCCCTGACATGGGACGAGGACGCCCTCGTGGCCGGCATCCAGGCCGCCGGTATTCAGGCCGTGCTCACCCAATCCCGTATCGCCGGAATGCTGCCGGCCGAAGGCCTGCGCCGTGTCGCCCTACGCTATTTCGGCCTGCGCTACCTCGCGGCCTTCGGGCCGGGGGTGCCCGACGGGGTCATCAGTCTCGACGGCATGGTCCTCGATGGACATGGCGGCCCGTTCGCGCCGTCGAGCGCCGGGCTCGTGACTTTCGCCGCTGCCGATCCCACGCAGCCGGTCTATCGCCCGGCGGACGCGCTGATCGCCTCGATCGCGGTCCATCTCGCCACGATCCGGATTGCGCCACGCGACCGAATCCTGACCCTTCTCGCGCCAGCCGACCTGAGGGGCCTCGTCACCGGCCTCGGCGCCGCCCTCGTGGCGGGGGCCGGGCTCGAAACATGTGGGCCGTTCGACGCCGCCCACCTCGCCGAGGCGCTGGCTCGACCGGGACCGACGCATCTTATCGTGCCCGCTGCCCTGGAGCGCAATCTCGCGGCGAGCCGTTGCCCTCGCAGCCTCGAATCCGTCACCCTTGCTCACCGGTTGCCGACCCGCCTGACCACACGGCTGCTGGCACCGGGCGCCGTGCATGGTCCGCGAAGGGTGATCGATGTCCTCGCCTTCGACGAGGCGGCCCTCCTCACCGCCTCGCGGGCCGATGGGGACGTCGCCCACTTCCTCGCGGATGCTCATCCGTTGGCACCGTTCCCGGCTCTTCTGGATATCGCCCGTGACGAGGACGGGCGATTCGCTTTCCGGGGCCGCGCCTCCAAAGCCAGCCCCCTGCAACGCGGCATCCCGCCGGAAAAAGCCGCCGATCTCTGGAGGGCCGTCCCATTCGCGGCAAAAATATTTGCCGGACGAGCAACAGAGATCCTTCGCTGCTGACCATCCGGCGGCATCGTCGCGCCCGAAATTCACCGCTTTCGACGCGTGGCACGGCGGCCGTGCCGAAGTCGGTGATTCAGCTGTTTTATGAAACGAATTTTGTTTTTCGGAACAGCGGTCTGGAGTGAGTTCCGGATGTCTTGCGCGATGCAGCGTGAGGCTAGGGCGCTACGGGTCGCGAGCGGGCTCTTCGCCGGATAGCAAGAGGATTTTCACCCTGCAGCCGGCGAACCAACTGGGTTCACGTGTGTTATCGCACGGGTCCCTTCCCAAGGGGCGATGGATGAGCTAACCCTGACAGTCATGAGTGCGCTGCAACAAGTGTTGGTCGTCGATGATGGTCACCGCGCCATCGATCACTCCCTCGCCGCCGAGCTTGCCGAGCTGGGTTATGCGAGCGTTACCGCATCCCTCGAGGCCGCCGACGACGTTCTCGCCGTCATCGCCCGCCCCGCGGCCATCCTGCTTCAGACCTCGACCCGGCTCGACCCGGCCTATGCCATGCTTTCCGAGCGCCTGCGTGAGCAGATGCAGCATGCGGGCATCCCCGTCATCGTCATCGATGGCCGTACGGGACGTGGCAGCGGCGCCTCGGTCGATCTGCAGAGCCGGATCGGTCCTTACGTCCTGAACGAACCGGACCTCTAATCCTGCCTATGAGGACAGCACCGCAGGTGCTTGTTTGAGAAAAGGTTTTTCGATGGAGGCGGGCCGGTGAGCCCGCCTTTTTCATGAGTTCTTCGCCGAATACGCCGGGGTGATCGACCCGGCGTGATGTCCCTCACGCCGCCTTCTTGACGCGGGCGATCTTGGACAATTCGCGCAGGATCGAGGTCGTGATCTTCAGGCGCTCGGGGATGGAATCGAGCTCGCGGATGAACACGATGCTCATGTCCGGGCGCACCTTGGCGAAGGAGGCCTGACCGCCGACGAAGGCCACCAGTCCCTGCGGATTGGCAAAGGACTTGTCGCGGAAATGCACGACGACACCCTTCGGCCCGGCCTCGACCTTCTCCACGTTGGTGTCGCGGCACAGGATCTTGATCGTGACGATCTTGAGGAGCTGCTCCACCTCCGGCGGCAGCGGCCCGAACCGGTCGATCAGTTCGGCGCCGAAGCTCTCCATCTCGGCATCGTTCTCCAGGGTGGAGAGCCGGCGATAGAGGCCGAGGCGGACGGTGAGGTCCTCGACGTAATCCTCCGGGATCGTGACCGGTGCTCCCAGCGCGATGGTGGGTGACCACGCCTCCTCCACCGGCTCCTCGATGCCGGCCTTGAGGGCGGTGACGGCATCCTCCAGCATCTGCTGGTAGAGCTCGTAGCCGACCTCCTTGATATGGCCGGACTGGGCGTCGCCGAGCAGGTTGCCGGCGCCGCGGATGTCGAGATCGTGGGAGGCGAGCTGGAAGCCCGCGCCCAGGGTGTCGAGGGTCTGGAGCACTTGGAGACGCTTCTCCGCCTGCACGGTGAGCTGCTTGTTGGCCGGGGTCGTGAACAGGGCGTAGGCGCGGGCCTTGGCGCGCCCGACGCGGCCGCGCAGCTGGTAGAGTTGGGCGAGGCCGAACATGTCGGCCCGGTGCACGATGAGGGTGTTGGCGGTGGGGATGTCGAGGCCGGATTCGACGATGGTGGTGGAGAGCAGCACGTCGAACTTGCCCTCGTAGAACGCGGTCATCACGTCCTCGAGCTGGCCCGCCGCCATCTGGCCATGGGCGACCGCCACCTTGGTCTCGGGCATCTCGGTATCGAGGAAGCGCTTCACCTCCACCAGATCCTCGATCCGCGGCACCACGTAGAAGGACTGGCCGCCGCGATAGCGCTCGCGCAGCAGGGCTTCGCGGATCATCAGCGCATCGAACGGGATCACGAAGGTGCGCACCGCGAGGCGGTCCACCGGTGGCGTCGCGATGATCGAAAGCTCGCGCACCCCGGTCATGGCGAGCTGGAGCGTGCGCGGGATCGGCGTCGCCGAGAGGGTCAGCACGTGGACATCGGCCTGGAGCGCCTTGAGGCGCTCCTTGTGGGCCACGCCGAAATGCTGCTCCTCGTCGACGATGATGAGGCCGAGATCCTTGAAGGCCACGTTCTTGGCGAGCAGCGCATGGGTGCCGACCACGACGTCGACGGTCCCGGCGGCGAGGCCCGCGCGGTTCTGCTTCATCTCGGCGGCGGAGACGAAGCGCGAGAGCTGCGCCACCTGCACCGGCAGCCCTTTGAAGCGCTCGGCGAAGGTCCGGTAATGCTGGCGCGCCAGCAGGGTGGTGGGCACCACCACCGCCACCTGCTTGCCGCCCATGGCCCCCGCGAAGGCGGCGCGCAACGCCACCTCGGTCTTGCCGAAGCCGACATCGCCGCAGACGAGGCGGTCCATGGGACGACCGGCATTGAGGTCGGACAGGACGGCGTCGATGGCGGTGGCCTGGTCCTCTGTCTCCTCGAACGCGAAGCGGGCGGCGAACTCGCCGTAGAGGCCGTCCGGAGCCTGGAGGCGGGGTGCCTGGCGCACGAAGCGCTCGGCCGCGATCTTGATGAGCTGGCCGGCCATCTCCAGGATGCGCTTCTTCATCTTGGCCTTGCGGGCCTGCCAGGCACCGCCGCCGAGACGATCGAGGGCAACTTCGGCATCTTCCGAGCCGTAGCGAGTCAGAAGCTCGATATTCTCCACCGGCAGCAGCAGCAGGCCGCCGGCATACTGGATCTCCAGGCAATCGTGCGGTGCGCCCGCCGCCGTCACCGTCTTGAGGCCGACGAACCGGCCGATGCCGTGATCGGCATGGACCACGAGATCGCCGGGCTGCAGCGCCTGCACCTCCAGGATGATGTCCTGTGGGCGTTTAGACTTGCGCTTCTGGCGCACCAGCCGGTCGCCGAGGATGTCGCCTTCCGAGATGACCGCGAGCTTGTCGACGACGAAGCCGGAATCGAGCCCCCACACCGCCACCGCCATGTCGGTGCCGCGCTTCAGGGCGTTCACCGCCGTGAGGGTGTTGATGGAGACCGGCTTCTTCAGGCCGCGATCGGTGAGCACGCCACAGAGCCGGTCACGCGAGCCGTCGGACCAGGATGCGAGGATCACATGATGACCCGATCCCTGGAGTTCCTTCACATGGGCGACGGCGGCGTCGAACACGCTGGCCGTCTCGTCCGCCCGCTCGGCCGCGAAGCTGCGGCCCGCCTTGCCCTCGCAATCGATGGTGAGGCGGTCCGGGCTCTCGGGCATTGCGAAGGGCGAGAGCCGCGCGACGGAGGCGGCGGCGACCCGCTCCTTCCAGTCGTTCTGCGTCAGGTAGAGGGAGGACGGCCTGAGCGGCTTGTAGGGCGCGACGCCGGTGGACGGCGTCTTCATCGCCTCGGCGCGGGCGTCGTAATAATCGCGGATCAGGGTGAGGCGCTCGGCGACCGCCTCCTCCGCCTGTGCGTCGAAGACCAGCGGCACGCCCGGCACGTAGTCGAACAGGGTGTCGAGATGGTCGTAGAACAGCGGCATCCAGTGCTCGAGGCCGGCATAGCGCCGTCCCTCGCTGATGGTCTCGTAGAGCCGATCGTCGCGGGTCGCCGCGCCGAAGGTGGAGATATAGCCCTGGCGGAAGCGCCGGATCGTCTCCGTGGTCAATTGCACCTCGCTCATCGGAACGAGGTCGAGGGAGCGGAGCGAGCCCACCGTGCGCTGGGTCTCCGGATCGAAGGCGCGGATGGATTCCAGGGTGTCGCCGAAGAAGTCGAGGCGGATCGGGTTCGGCAGGCCCGGCGGCGACAGGTCGAGGATGCCGCCGCGCACGGCGTATTCACCCGTCTCGCGCACCGTCCCCGTGCGCAGGAAGCCGTTGGCCTCGACCCAGGCGGTAACGGTATCCATCGGCACCACGTTGCCGATCGCCGCCGAGAAGGTCTCCACCGCGATCTTCTCTCGGGGAGGCACTCTCTGGATCAAGGCGTTGACGGTGGTGCAGAGGATGCGCGGCTGTTCCTCTGACGAACGCGAGCGTGAGAGCCGCGACAGCGCGGTCATCCGCTGGGCGGCGATGGCGGCGTTCGGAGAGACCCGGTCGTAGGGCTGGCAGTCCCAGGCCGGAACGCTCATTACCTCGATCTCGGGGGCGACGAATTTCAGCCCGGTCTGGAACGCGTTCGAGCGCCCGGAATCACGGGCCACATGCACCAGAACCGCCGGCCCCTCGAAACTCCGCGACAGGGCGCGGGCGAGATCGGCCACCACCACCGCGTCGAACCCTTCGGGCACGTTGGCGAGCGTCGGGCTATCGCCGCGCTTCAGCGCCTCCAGCGCACGGGCGAGCGCACCGGATTTCGGCAGGGCGAACCGCGCCGTCTGGGGCTTCGGGGCGGGAGCGGGAGCTTTGGGCTGGGGTTTGGCCATCGGGTCGGGGTTTTCGAACTCATGGGAAAGTGAGACGCGACGCGCCTCCCTCCCCCCTGTGGGGAGGGACCGAGGGTGGGGGTGGTTGGGCGACCCTCCCACTGCGGAGGCGAGCGGCGCTACCCCCACCTCCAACTCCTCCCCACAGGGGGAGGAGAGCCTCGCATCGCCTAGACCGCTAATGAATCGGCGCGTCGTGCTTATGGAACGCCTGGAGGCGGCGGTATACCGGCGTGTCGTAATTCTGCGGCGTCTCGTCCTCGCCGGTGAGCCAGCGGAACAGGTCGCGGTCGGGCAGCTCGATCAGGGCTTCGAAGGTCGTCAATTCCTCATCGCTCAGCGTACCGATCTCCGCATCGGCGAAACGGCCCATGATCAGGTCCATCTCGCGCATGCCGCGATGCCAGGCGCGGAAGAGGGTGCGGCGGCGGCGCGGATCGAGATCCGCGCTGGTGCGGGTGGTTCCGGACATGGGGTCAGCCTGTCATGCTGCGATCCTGGGATCCGGTGATCCCGGGACAGGGGAAACTGTGCGCGGCCCGGTGCCGCGTTAGCGGCGTAGGGCCCTGCTGTCGTCTATATAGACCCGCGCGGCGGCATCACCATCTCCGTTCGCGCGGCTCAACCGGCTTTGCATGACAGACGAACCCCGCCCGACGAACCTGCGCCCCAGCATCCTCGATCCGCTCTTCGCCCAGGCCCGGACCCTCCCCGGCGTCGGGCCGAAGTTGGCGCCGCTGATCGAGCGGCTCCTCGGCACGCCCGAACAGCCAGCGCGGATCGTCGATCTTCTGTTCCACCTGCCCCAGGGCGGGGTGGCGCGCACGATGATGGGCTCCATCGCCGAGGCGCCGCCGGGCGAGCCCGTGACGTTGGGTGTCACCGTGACCGGCTATCGCCCGCCGCAGCCCGGGGCGGGGCGGCGTCCCTTCCGGGTTCTGGTGGAGGACGGCACCGGCGACATCACCCTGGTGTTCTTCGGCATGCCGCAGGCCCGCGTGGAGAAGATGCTGCCGCTGGGCGCCCATCGCTACATTTCCGGCCGCATCGACCTGTGGGACGGGCACCGGCAGATGGTGCATCCGTCGCGGATCGTGGACGAGGCGGGGCTCGCTGCCCTCCCCGCCGTCGAGCTCGTCTACGGCGCGACCGAGGGGCTGACCTCGCGGGCGATCTCGAAACTGGCGCATTCCGCCCTCGACCGGCTGCCGACCCTGCCCGAATGGCAGGACCCGGCCTGGCTCGCGCGGGAAGGGCTGCCGGGTTTCGCCGATGCGCTCAGGGCCGAGCACCGGCCCGAGAACGCGCCGCCGGCACCGGCGAGCGATGGCGTCACGCCCCGCACCCCGGCGCGCCGTCGCCTCGCCTATGACGAACTCCTCGCCTCGCAGCTGGCGCTGGCCCTGATGCGGGCCCGCAACCGCAGGGCGCCCGGCCGGGCCAATGCCGGCGACGGCCATCTCAAGGACCGGATCGAGGCCGCCCTGCCCTTCGCGCTCACCGGCGCCCAGGCCCGGGCCGTCGAGGAGATCCGCGCCGATCTCGCCTCCGACCGGCGCATGCTGCGCCTGCTCCAGGGCGATGTCGGCTCGGGCAAGACGGCGGTGGCGCTGCTGGCCATGGCCTCGGCGGTGGAGGTCGGCCGGCAGGCGGCTCTGATGGCGCCCACCGAGATCCTGGCGCGCCAGCATTTCGAGCGCCTGACGGAGCTCGTCGGTTCGCTGCGCCTGCGCCTCCTCACCGGGCGCGACAAGGTCTCGGAGCGCCGCGCCACCCTGGCCGACCTCGCCGACGGCCATATCGATATCGTGGTCGGCACCCACGCCCTGTTCCAGGACAGTGTGATCTTCAAGGATCTCGGCGTCGCCGTGGTGGACGAGCAGCATCGGTTCGGCGTCCATCAGCGCCTCGCGCTCGGCGCCAAGGGGGCGGCGGTGGACATCCTGGTGATGACCGCGACGCCGATCCCCCGCACCCTGGCGCTGACCTGTTTCGGCGACATGGACGTCTCGGTCCTCGACGAGAAGCCCGCCGGCCGCCAGGCCATCGCCACCCGCCTCGTCTCCATCGACCGGCTCGACGAGGTGGTGATGGGGCTCGGCCGGGCGCTTGCCTCCGGGGATAGGGTCTACTGGATCTGCCCGCTGGTGGCGGAATCCGAATATGTCGACCTCGCCGCCGCCGAGGATCGCTTCGCCGACCTGCGGCAGGAATTCGGCGACGCCGTCGGGCTGATCCACGGCAAGATGCCGGGGCCGGACAAGGATGCCGCCATGGAGCGGTTCGCCGCCGGCGAGACGAAGATCCTGGTCTCTACAACGGTGGTGGAGGTGGGCGTCGACGTGCCCGAGGCGACGATCATGGTGATCGAGCATGCCGAGCGGTTCGGCCTCGCGCAGCTGCACCAACTGCGCGGGCGGGTCGGGCGCGGGGCCAAGGCCTCCACCTGCCTGCTCCTCTATCGCGGGCCGCTGGGACAGGTCTCCCGCGCCCGCCTCGAAATGATGCGCGAGACCGAGGACGGTTTCCGCATCGCCGAGGAGGATCTGCGCCTGCGCGGCGAGGGCGAGGTGCTGGGCACCCGGCAATCGGGCGCGGCCGCCTTCCGCCTCGCGAGCCTCGAGACCGACGCCAGCCTGCTGGAGGTCGCCCGCGATGATGCGCGGCTCATCGTCGAGCGCGATCCCGGCCTCAGATCCGAGCGTGGCAAGGCACTCCGGGTGCTGCTCTACCTGTTCGAAAGGGACGCGGCGATTCGGTTGCTCGGAGCCGGTTGAGCCGATTCGCTGGCCGTCAGGAGCCCACGCCAAACCTGAACGCATCGCCACAAAAGCGACGAATCGACCACCGATGACGTCTGCGCAGTTCAGCTTCGAGAACCATGGCACCGCAGCCACACGGCGCCGGAAAGAGCTTGATTTTCAAAGACTAAGCTGATTTCCGGATCTCGTTTCCCGAGCCGTTGTGCGGTGCCGCACGGACTTCCTGAACTTGAAATGAACGTATTCTCCTCTTAACTGAACATGAACGAACAGCCCGCCAGACTGGGCTGCCACAACGAATTCAGGAGGATGGATATGTCTGCCGGACTGTTCCAAAACCTACCGGGTGCCCACGAAATGGGGAGCGTCCACGCCCTTCCGAGCGAACCGTGGCTGCTTCCGATCTCGGATGGCAAGGAGCCCGCGCTGAAGACGACGGACGATGTCCTCCTCGCGGTTCGTCAATCCGCCCGCCCCTTCCAGATCGCGGCGAATGCGCTGATGGTCCTGCTTTTGGTGGCCGTCACCGCCCAGATCGCCATGGGCTGGGGTGGTTCCACCGTTGCCCCGCACGCCAACAGCCATGTCGCCGATGCCTCGCCGCCGACGCTGCCCATCGAGAAGGCCTCGATGACGGTTCACAACTAGGATCGTTCGAGCGAGGCTCCCTAAAGGCGGGTTCGCTTTTCGGGAAATGCGCGTCGGGTCGATGTACCGGCCCGGAGACTTGGACCGGCAGCCCTGCGACGGCGAGCTTTTCACTCTGTGCTGAGGAGCTTGTCCTGACGACGGGACGAGGCTTCGAGCACCGCCTCCGGCCCGGCGGCCTGCCCGGCCTGGGCCGAACGGATCGACGCCGCCATGGCCTGCAGCCTGACCTGCGGATCTTCCGGCTGGATGACCCCCGCCGACATCACCAGCTTGGCCGCGTCGTCGATGCTCATGGGCACTTCGATGATATCGGCCCGTGGCAGGTAGAAGAAGAAGCCCGTGGTGGGGTTGGGCGCGCAGGGCAGGAACACGCCCACATGGTCGTTTTCCTCCCCCAAAGCCGTCTGGACGTCCGGTCCGGCCGGCGCCGAGACGAACACCACCGACCACGTTCCCTTCACCGGGAATTCGACGAGGCCGACGGTGCGGAACGACGTGCCGTTGGCCGAGAAAAGCGTCTCGAAGATCTGCCGCAGGCCCTTGTAGAGGCCCGAGATCACCGGGGTGCGTGCGAGCAGCACCTCCCCGAACTCCACCACGCTGCGGCCGACGAGGTTGGCGGTGAGGAAGCCGAGCAGCGTCACCGCGACGAAGGCGATGACGAGGCCGATGCCCGGAAGCGAGAAGGGCAGGTAATGGTCCGGCAGATAGCTCGCCGGCACCAGGGGCTTCACCCAGCCGTCGATGAGGCTGATGAACCACCACGTGATGTAGATGGTGATCGCCAACGGCCCGGCGACGATGATGCCGGTGAGGAAGTAGGTCCGCAGGCGGCTCTTCTTGCTCACCCGAGGCGGCGGCCGTGCGACGGCGGGGTCTGGTTCCGGCAACGGGGTGAGCGTTTCGCGCACGGGCGGCCTGTCTCGTGGGAGGCTGGTCTTCAGCCTGCATGACAAGGGTTAGCGGGTCGGGCGTGCCACCTCAAGCGCGAGGAAGCGCCCCCTGCCCCGGATGATCCGAGGCCGAGGATCACGGCTTGGTTTCGCCGAGCGCCGCCTCTGCCGTGAGCGCCCTCTCCTTCCACGCATCCCGTTCCGCGAGGGCCTCCTTGAGGGCGAGTTCGGCGCGCTGTGCCCGCGTGGCGCTGGCCGAGGCCAGGGCTTGGGCCCGTTCGCGAGCGCGGGTCTCGCCGGCCATCTGGACCTTGAGGTTGCGCGGCGTTGCCATGGTCGTGTCCGTTCTTGTCGGGGAGGGAAGTTGCAGGATGCCCCGCCGGCGCTCGGTTCGCCAGAGCCGAGGCACCGTTCCCAGGGCGGCGTTACCTCAGGTCGACGAAAGCGGGTCGTTTGCCAGGACGATCGCCTCACCGTGCGGGGTCGCGGCGGCAGCGCGCAGGAATGCGTCGCTACGGGCCTGGACGCTCGCGGAATCGGTGACACCGCGTTCGGCGAGCAGGGCTTCCAGAGTTGCGAGCCAGCGTCCGTAATCGGCCGCCGCTTCCGGCTTCCCCTCCGGCCGGATGGTGCGCCCGAGGGCGCTCGCCCACTCCTCCTGCGTGAACAGGCCCCTCTCCTGCAAGGAGACCACCAGGGCGAAAACCTGCGCCTCCCACGGTTCTGCGAACGGCCCCGGATCGTCGGCCCGGCAACCGGCGCTCATCGCGGCGTCCCCGGCAGGAGATAGCCCTCGAAGGCGGCCACGGTGACGCGCCCGCCTGGGTCGGCGCTCGTCCCCCATAGTTCGGCGGCCTCGAACCCCACCGTGTAGAGCCATTGCGGCGGGGCATCCCGGCCCTCCGCGCTGGCATCGGGCAGGACGAAGGCACCATGGACCCGCTCGATGACGCCACGCCGACCCCGGACGTAACGCGGTAGGCGGGTGTGGCCAATGGGGTGGTCGTTGCGGGTCAAGACGGGGTCGCGTACCGCATATAAGGCCGGCGCATCCGGCGGCCGGTCGCTGGGAAATCCCACGGAGAAGCGAGGCGGGATCTCCTCGGCACGCAGCACCCGTTTCACCGGGCTCGCCGGCCCAGCGCTGGCGCCCGCGGCGATTTCCTCTTGCGTGGCAAGGCCATGGGCGACGACCTGCGCTTCGAGGGCGGCGAGCCAGATCTCGTAATAGCTCGACGACAGGTACTCCGCCGGGGGCAGCGATTCCCGCGCGGCGCGGCTGCCGTCCAGGGTCCAGGTACCGGTATAGCCCACCGCCAGAGCCAGGGCGAAGACGCGCCGTTCCCATTCCGCATGAAAAACCGGCTCGTTCGCCTCCGGCATGACGGTGCCGAATCCGTGGGCGCCGCCGAGATCCTGTGCCCCGTTCATTGGGCCGTCTCCGGGGCGAGCGGCAGCCCGGTGCCGATCATGGAATCGCGCGTGACCAGGGCGGCGAGTTCGGCCTCGCTCAGGGATTCGGTGCCGGCGGGCCGCAGGGGCAGGACCATGAAACGGGTCTCGGCGGTGGAATCCCACACGGTGATGCGGGTCGCCTCGGGAAGGGTGAGGCCGAACTCGGCGAGGACCCCGCGCGGGTCGAGGACGGCGCGGGCGCGGTAGGGCGGCGCCTTGTACCAGACCGGCGGCAGCCCGAGCACCGGCCAGGGATAGCAGGAGCACAGGGTGCAGACGACGAGGTTGTGGCTGTCGGGCGTGTTCTCGACCACCACCATGTGCTCGCCGCCGCGTCCCCCGATGCCGAGTTCCGCGATGGCCGGCGTCCCGTCGGCGAGGAGCCGGTCGCGATAGGCCGGATCGGTCCAGGCGCGGGCGACGACGCGGGCGCCGTTATGGGGGCCGATGCGGGTCTCGTACATCTCGACGAGCGCGTCGAGGGCGTCGGCCTGGACGTAACCCTTCTCGAGAAGCAGCGATTCCAGCGCCCTCACCCGCGCCTCGATGGGGGTGAGGCTGCTGCCATGCGCGTGGTCCGGATGGTCATGGTGATGGTCGTGATCGTGCGCCATGGCGTCTCGTCCTGTGCCCGGAACGGCTTTCAAGTCGGTTGTCCGGCCCGGAGGCGGGCAAGCACGGGGCGCGCCGGGCATTGTGCGACGCCCAGTCTGATACCGGAGAGGCACCGTGTCGACACCACTTCGCAGTTCGTCAACGCACGGCTTCGATGGCCTCCTGGGCATCGCGGTGATCCTCCGCGGTGGCCTCGGGCTTCTCCTGCCGGGCGGGGGCCTGCGGCGCGGCGCAGAGGCTGACCGTGATCGGGAAATGATCCGAGCCGACGCCGGGCAGCCGTTCCATGTGGCCGAGCAGGAAGTGCTCGCTGAAGAAGACATGGTCGAGGGGCCAGCGCATCAGCGGCCATTGCGCGTGGAAGGTCGCGAACAGGCCGCGGCCCCGGCGCGGATCGAGCAAACCGCTGATACTCTGGAACAATTGGGTCGTGCGGGACCAGGCCACGTCGTTGAGATCGCCGGCGACGATGGTCGGACCCGGCGCTTCCGCCACTTCACGGGCGACGATCACCAGTTCGGCGTCGCGCGGCGCGCTGCTATGGCCGGGATGCGGGGGGCGCGGATGCAGGCCATAGAGCCTCACCGCCTCGCCGTCCGGCAGCACCACCTGCGTGCGCAGCGACGGCACGTCGTCCTGGAGCAGGAAGCGGATTTCGGGGCCGCGCAGGGGAAGGCGCGAATAGAACAATAGGCCGTAGGTGTTGTCCTGCGGCTGCTCGACCCGGTTCGGGTAGAGCGCGCGCAACGGGGACATGGCCTCCTGCCAGGCGGAATCGGTCTCCAGCAGCAGGACGAGATCGGGCGAGCGACGCGTGACGAGATCGAGGGCCGCGCCGTAATTCCTGTTCGTTTGCAATACGTTGAGCACCACGAGGCTGAGCCGGTCTCCCGGCTCGCAGGCCGTGGCCGCCTTCGCCTGGGTGGCGGCGAGCGGCGTGAAGGGCAGGATGTAGCGGACCTGCATGACCAAAGCCGCCGCCATGGCGAGGGCGAGGATGAGGGACGTCGTGTCCCTGGAGACCATGAGGAGGCCGGCGAGGCAGGCCGCCAGCGCCACCGCGATCTGGAGCCGGGGGAAGTCCAGGCTGCGGACGAAGCCGAGATTGGTCTCGATCAGGGGCAGCACCGTGGCTGCCACCAGCAGACCGGCGATGCCCTGCAGGGCGAGCGTGAGATACGTCAAACCTGGTCTCCGCCGCCGTGCGCCCGTCAGGGAGCCGCCCAACCGGGCCATTCAATGGGCCATGCCGCGTCGTCTCGCGCGTCCGCCACGCGGCCCCGTATGACCGCCATGCGACCCCCGCTTCGACCGCCACGCGACCCCGTTTCGAGGGGCGCCTGACAATCGACGGATTCCGGTGGCGGTTCCGGCCTATTCGACCGTCACGGACTTGGCGAGGTTGCGCGGCTGGTCGACGTCTTTGCCCATGAAAACGGCCGTGTGGTAGGCGATGAGCTGGATCGGCACGGCGTAGACGATGGGAGACACGACCGGGTCGAGATCGGGCATGGTCACCGTCGCCATGGTGTCGAGGCCGGCCGCCGCCGCGCCCTTGGCGTCGCCGATGAGGATGATGCGGCCGCCGCGCGCGGCCACCTCCTGCATGTTCGACACTGTCTTCTCGAAGATCGCGTCGTGTGGCGCGATGACGATGACCGGCACGCTCTCGTCGATGAGAGCGATGGGGCCGTGCTTGAGCTCGCCGGCGGCGTAGCCCTCGGCGTGGATGTAGCTGATCTCCTTGAGCTTCAGTGCGCCTTCCAGCGCCATCGGGTAGCTCGTGCCGCGGCCGAGATAAAGCACGTCGCGGGCCTTCGAGACCTCACGGGCGAGGAGCTCGATCTCGCCTTCCAGCTTGGTCGCGTCCGCCATCAGGCCCGGCACGGTGATGAGCGCGTCGACGAGTTCGCGCTCGCGCTCGGCGCTCAGGGTACCCCGCGCCCGGCCCGCCGCGATGGCGAGGCACAGAAGCACCGTGAGCTGGCAGGAGAAGGCCTTGGTGGAGGCCACGCCGATCTCGGGGCCGGCGAGCGTCGGCACCACGGCCGAGGCCTCGCGGGCGATGGTGGAGGTCGGCACGTTGACCACCGCCAGGGTGTGCTGGCCTTGGCTCTTGGCGTAGCGCAGGGAGGCCAGGGTGTCGGCGGTCTCGCCCGATTGCGAGATGACGAGGGTCAGGCCGGCCTTATCGAGGGGCGGCTCGCGGTAGCGCGCCTCGGAGGCGACGTCGATCTCCACGGGCAGCCGCGCCAGGGATTCGAACCAGTATTTCGCCACCAGCCCGGCATAATAGGCGGTGCCGCAGGCGGTGATCGAGAGCCGCGAGAGGTCCTTGAAATCGAACGGCAGCGCCTCGGGCAGGGCGACCCGGCCATTGGCGAGGTCGACGTAATGGGCCAGCGTGCGGCCCACCACCTCCGGCTGCTCGTGGATTTCCTTGGCCATGAAGTGGCGGTGATTGCCCTTCTCGACCCGGTAGGCCTGGGCGACGATGCGCTGGCGCTGGCGCGAGACCGGGTTGCCGTCGATGTCGCGGATCGCGGCGCCCTCGCGGGTCAGCACCGCCCAGTCGCCCTCCTCCAGATAGGTGATTTCCTCGGTGAAGGGGGCGAGAGCGAGGGCGTCCGAGCCGAGATAGGTCTCGCCTTCGCCGAAGCCGATGGCCAGGGGCGCACCGTGGCGGGCGCCGATGAGGAGATCGTCGTGGCCGGTGAAGATGAAGCCCAGCGCGAACGCACCGCGCAGGCGCGGCAGGGCGGCGGCCACGGCCTCCACCGGGTCCAGGCCCTTGTCCATCTCGGCGCTGACGAGCTGGGCCACGACCTCGGTGTCGGTCTCGCTCTCGAAGCGCACGCCGCCGGCCTGCAGCTCGGCCTTCAGCTCGCGGAAATTCTCGATGATGCCGTTATGGACGACGGCCAGCCGCGCCGTGGCATGGGGGTGGGCATTGGTCTCGTTGGGGCGGCCATGGGTGGCCCAGCGGGTATGACCGATGCCGATGGCGCCGGGCAGCGGCTCGTCGCGCAGCCTGAGTTCGAGGTTGGAGAGCTTGCCCTCGGCGCGGCGGCGATCCAGCCGGCCATTGGCCAGCGTGGCGACCCCAGCCGAATCGTAGCCGCGATATTCGAGGCGGCGCAGGGCTTCGACCACCTGTCCCGCCACCGCCTCATGCCCGACGATGCCAACGATTCCACACATGGTCGCTACTTCTCATACGAGTGGGCTTGGCCGGGGAGCGGAAGCAGGACTGGCCTCCGACGTCTCCGACCGGGATCTTGGCGGTGGCCCACGCAAGGAGCGGCCCAAGCCTTCTGGGAGGGCCTTGTACCGGATCGGAACACGATCCGGCCAGGGTTCCTGCTCTTTCACGGTCTCCGAGGCTGAATTCGGCTCAACGGATACGTTCACGTCCGACGATACGATACTGACGGAGCTAGTCTTTCTTGGAACGGGCGGCCTTCATCGCCTGCAATGCCGCCCGCATCCCGCTGGCCATGCCCTCGATGATGCGCTGGCGGCTGCGGGCGATGGCGAGGGCATCGGCCGGCACCGAATGCGTAATGACCGAGCCCGCGCCGACGATGGCGCCGGCCCCGACGCTCACGGGCGCCACCAGGGCGGTGTTCGAGCCGATGAAGGCGCCGGCCCCGATCTCGGTCCGGTGCTTGTTCACCCCGTCGTAATTGCAGGTGATGGTGCCGGCCCCGACATTCGCGCCCGGCCCGATCTCGGCATCGCCGAGATAGGTCAGGTGGTTGGCCTTGGCGCCCTCGCCGAGGCGGGCGTTCTTCATCTCGACGAAATTGCCGATGCGCGAGCCGGCCTGCAGCACCGAGCCGGGGCGAAGCCTCGCATAGGGGCCGATGCTGACGCCCTCTGCCAGGGTCGCGCCTTCGAGATGCGAGAAGGCATGGATCACGCAACGGTCGCCGACCGTCACTTTGGGGCCGAACACCACATGAGGTTCCACGAGAACGTCCCGGCCCAACACCGTGTCCACACTCAGAAAAACCGTTTCGGGTGACACCAGCGTGGCCCCGCCGATCTGGGCTGCGCGACGCAGCCGCGCCTGGATCGTCGCCTCGGCGACGCTGAGCTGGACCCGGTCGTTGACGCCCTGCGCCTCGGCCTCGTCCACGGGCACCACCGCCACGGCGAGCCCGTCGTCCACGGCAAGGGCGACCGCGTCCGGCAGGTAGTACTCGCCCGCCGCATTGGCGTTGCCTATCCGCGTGAGCAGGGCGAGGGCATGGGGGCCGGAGAGCGCCATGAGGCCGGCATTGCACAGGGTGACGGCGCGCTCCTCCGCGCTCGCATCCTTCTCCTCGCGGATGGCGAGCACGCGCCCGCCCTCCGTCAGCACCCGTCCGTAGCCGGTGGGATTCTCCGCCGTGAAGGCCAGCACCGCCACCGCCGCCCCGTCGGCCAGGGGCGCGCGCAGGCGGGTGAGGGTGGCCCCCGTGACGAGGGGGGTGTCGCCGAACGCGATCACCACGTCGTCGGAGCCTGCCTCCAGGGCCTCGCGGGCAGCGAGCACCGCATGGGCGGTGCCGAGGCGCTCCACCTGCGGATGGACCGAGGCTCCGGGTGCGGCCCGCGCGATCTCGGCGGCCACCGCCTCCTGCCCCGGCTCGACCACCACGGCGATGCGGGTCGCCCCGGCCTCGCTTGCGGCGGCGAGAACATGGCCGAGCATGGTCCGCCCGGCCACCGCGTGCAGCACCTTGGGCAGGTCGGACCGCATCCGCGTGCCCTTGCCTGCGGCGAGAACGATGGCCGTGAGGCTGCGTCCGCCTGTCCGGGCGGGCTCGGTCGAATGGGGGGTCTGCGCCGTCATCGTCGCTCCGCCGCTGTCGAGCCGGGGGCCGGCTCGCGTCCTATCCGGCTGCGCTACTGCGTGGCTTGTCGGGTAGCAAGCCTGCGCGGCCGGTGAGCCGGAGGCGCGGACGGAGATCCGGTCCGAACCGTCCGAGTCATCAGCTCTTGCATCAGCCCTTGAGGATCAGGGTGATCAGCACGGCGGCCACGCATACGAACATGACGACCCCAAGGACCAGGCTCGCCAGGGTGGTGGTGGAGATATAGGTGCCGGCGACGGTTCCCAGCATGCGCGTGACACCGCCTCCCGCCGGGGAGGCGGCGTCACCGGGGTGGCCGCATCCCGGACAGGCCAAGGCTTGCGCGGAGACCTGTCGCGAGCAGGCAGGGCATGGGATGAGCGCCATGAGGTGCCTCGTAAGAGGTGAACGACCCCTGGAATCTGTCACAAGCGCGGCTATTCGGCCAGTCCGGCACCCTTATCGCCCCTCGCCGCCCCTCGCCGCCGTTCCCGGCCGAACTGCTTGCCTGCCGGGAAAATCCGCGTTCCGTTGAACGGTTTCGGTTCCTTCCGGCTTAAGGTTGGGTTCGGGCCGTGCCGTGGTAAAGCCGGGACATACTGCATCGCACCCCGCGCCTTCCCGCGCCGACATTACAGGTCCAATGACGCCGACGATTCCGGGACTTCGCCGCGCCGTGACAGAACCCTTCTCCGATGATCCCGTGGTGACGGGACCGCAGGACCGGAGCCGCCGGGAGCTTTTCTTGCAGGCGAGCGCCGCCGCGCTGGCTCTCTCCCTCCCCGGCACCGCCTCGACCGCCTGGGCGGACGATGCCCCCGCCCTCCCCGCCGAGGGCGCGCCGTTCCTCGGCCATACGGTGCCCGACCTCGCCCGCGAGCTTGCCAAACGCCCCTATGGCGCCCCCCGCACCGACGACCTGCCCGGCGCCCTGACGGGGCTCAACCGCGAGCAGTACAACGCCATCCGGACCGTGCCGGGCAGCGCGATCTGGGCGAACGAGGCCTTCGGCTTCACCCTCGAGCCTCTGCATCGCGGCTCGGTCTTCACCGGCCGCGTGGCCCTGGCCCTGGTGGAGGACGGCACGGTGCGGCCGCTGGCCTACGACCGCGCCCGGTTCGAGGCGGAGGGCATCGCCCTGCCCGAGTTCAAGGACGATCCCGGCTATTCGGGCCTGCGCATCCGCGCCCGGTTCGATGGCGGCGAACTCACCGATTTCGCCACCTTCCAGGGGGCGTCGTTCTTCCGCCTCGTCGCCACCGGCCAGGGCTTCGGCGTCACCGCGCGCGCCCTCACTCTGCGCCCCGCCGATTCACGCGGCGAGGAATTCCCCGAACTCCGCGCCATCTGGGTCGAGCGGCCGGGCCCCGGCGGCCCGCTGGTGCTGCATTGCCTCGTCGATTCCCCCTCGGCCACCGCGTCCCTGAGGATGAGCCTGCGGCCGGGCGGCGATTCGCTGTGCGATGTGGAGGGCACGGTGTTCGCGCGCGCGGCCATCGACCATCTCGGTCTCGGCGGCATGACCACGAGCTACCTCTTCGGCCCCTACGACCGGCGCGGTGCCGACGATGCCCGCGCCGGCGCCTATGCCTCCACCGGCCTGCAGATCCGCACCGGTGCCAATGAGGCGATCTGGCGTCCCGCGCGCAACCCGGAGACGCTGCAGGTCTCGTCCTTCGTCGACGAGAACCCCAAAGGGTTCGGCCTGATGCAGCGGGCGCGCAGCTACGCCGATTTCGAGGACGACGTGCAGCATTGGGAGTGGCGCCCGTCGCTCTGGCTCGAGCCGTTCGGCAATTGGGGGCCGGGCGCGGTGACGCTCCTCGAGATCCCGAGCGATTCCGAGTTCAACGAGAACATCCTGGCCTATTGGCGGCCGAAGGCGACGCTGGCGGCGGGCACCGAGCATGCGTTCAGCTATCGCCAGCACTGGTGCTGGCAGCCGCCGGAGGCGCCGCCCGTGGCGCTCGTCTCCGGCACCCGCAGCGGCAAGGCGCCGGGGAGCAACCGCCGCCTGTTCCTGGTGGATTTCACCGGCGACATCCTGTTCGCCGATCCGGACCTGCAGCCGACGCTGCTGACGTCACCCGGCACGGTGGCGGCCCCGACCCTCTATCGCTATCCCGACCGTAAGACGGTGCGGGTCTCCTTCGAGCTCGACACGGGTGGCGGGAAGTCCTGCGAACTGCGCCTCGTGCTCAAGCGCGGGGAGGCCTCCGTCACCGAAACCTGGCTCTACCGGTGGACACCCTGAACACGCACGCGCTTCCCCCCACCGCCCCGGCTTCCTTCCGGCCCGCGATGCCGCCCGAAGCCCCGCTGCCCATGCCGGTGCAGGCGCTCGACCGCTGGGACCCCGCATCTGGGCACCGTCCGGCCAAGCCCGCGCGGCGGCCTTGGGCCGCCCGCGCCTTCGTCTTCGGCGGGGCGGCGCTGCTGACCGCCTATGGCGCCCTGGAGATGTACGAGGTCGTGGCCGTCTCGGGCGGAACGACGGCGCTGCAATATGTGCTGCTCGTGCTCTTCACCCTGAACTTCTCCTGGATCGCCCTCTCCTTCATGAGCGCGATCCTGGGCTTCGCCACGCTCCTGCGCCGGCCGAAGGCGCCGCTTCCGCCGACCCGGCTCGCCACGAAGACCGCCATCGTCATGCCGGTCTACAACGAGGCCACCGCCCGCACCTTCGCGGCCGTGGAAGCCATGCGGGCGGAGATCGACGCCACCGGCCTCGGCGAGGCCTTCGACTATTTCGTCCTGTCGGACTCGACGGTGGGCGATGCCTGGATCGCCGAGGAGCGCGCCTTCCTCGATCTGCGCGAGCGCTGGGGCGAGGATGCGCGGCTCTATTACCGGCACCGTGCGAAGAACCATCACCGCAAGGCCGGCAATATCGGCGACTTCGTCTCGCGCTGGGGCGGGGCCTACGACCACATGCTGGTGCTCGACGCCGACAGCCTGATGACCGGACCCTGCGTGGTCCATCTCGCCGCCGCCATGGAGGCGGACCCGGATTCCGGCATCATCCAGTCGCTGCCGCTCATCATCAACCGCAACACCCTGTTCGCCCGCGTCCAGCAATTCGCCGCCCGCATCTACGGCCCGGTCATCGCCACGGGCCTCTCGGTCTGGTCGGGCCGCGACGGCAATTACTGGGGCCACAACGCCATCATCCGCACCCGCGCCTTCGCGGAGGCCTGCGGCCTGCCCGACCTCAAGGGCAAACCGCCCTTCGGCGGCCACATCCTCAGCCACGATTTCGTCGAGGCAGCGCTAATCCGGCGGGCCGGCTGGAGCGTGACCATGCTGCCCGCCCTGCCCGGCTCCTACGAGGAGAGCCCGCCCTCCCTCATCGACGTCGCGGTGCGCGACCGGCGCTGGGCGCAAGGCAACCTCCAGCACAGCCGCGTCATCGGGGCGGCGGGCCTGACGCTGGCTTCGCGCCAGCATTTCGCCACCGGCATCGCCGGCTACGTCGCCTCACCGCTCTGGCTCGGCCAGCTCGTGGTCGGTATCGCCCTGGTGCTCCAGACCGCCTATGTGCGGCCGGAATACTTTACCTCCGAATTCGGGCTCTACCCGGTCTGGCCGCGCTTCGACCCCGTGCGCGCGCTCCAGCTGTTCGGGCTCACCATGGGCATCCTGCTGGCGCCGAAGCTCCTGGGGCTGATCCTCGCCCTCATCGACGGGCCGGTGCGCCGGGCCTCGGGCGGCGCCATCCGCCTCGTCCTGTCGAGCCTGATCGAGACGATCCTCTCCGCGCTCATCGCCCCCATCGCCATGCTGATCCAATCCGGCTCGGTGTTCGAGATCCTGGTCGGGCGCGATACCGGCTGGAACCCGCAGCGGCGCGACGACGGCTCGATACCCTTGCGCGACATCGTCCGCCGCCACCGCTGGCACATGGTGCTGGGGCTGGTGACCGGCATCGCCGCCTTCGCCATCGCCACCTCGCTGTTCCTCTGGATGTCGCCCACCATTCTCGGCCTCGTCCTGGCGATCCCGATCTCCTGGGCGAGCGGCCAGCTCTCCTGGGGCCTCGCCCTCAAGCGCCTCGGCCTGCTGATGACCCCGGAGGAGCGCGACCCGCCCGCCATCGCCGTCACCGCCGGGACGCTTGCCGCCCGCAACGCCGAGGCCGGCCTCGACGACTCGGATGCGATCCGCGCCCTCCACGCCGATGCGGGCTTCGCCGAGGCCCATGCCCTGATGCTGCCCGAGATGCCCCAACGCCCCCGCGGCGTGATCGACACCGACCGCGCCCTCGCCCAGGCCAAGGTGGTGGAGGCCGCGACCATCGCGGAGGCCGCCGAGTGGCTCAGCCCGAAGGAGCGCATGGCCCTCCTCCACGACCGCGCCCTCCTCGACCGCCTCACCCGTCTCGCGCCCGCGTGAGCTACGATCGTCACGCCTGTCGCGGGATGCGCTGACGAGCCCTCCTCCCCAGCGGATCTCGGGCCTGCCCGAGATCCGTCGAGCTTGTGGGGAGGAGTTGGAGGTGGGGGTGGTCGGGCGACCCTCAAGCTGCGGAGGCAAGCGGCGCCACCCCCACTCCTGACCTCTCCCCACAAGGGGGAGAGGGACGCGGTCTGCCAACGAGGGCAGATGTGTGAATCCGGTAGCCCGCGTGAGACGGGGGGATCGACCGTGCCCGGAGCTCGTTTCCACGAGAGCCCGCGGGTCCGGGCGGCCGATGCCGGCCCCCTGCCCGCTCGGCGGCCGATCCGGAAGGTCAGTCGGCGCTTCCCGAATCGGGTGCCTTGGCGAGACGGTCCGCCAGGGAGGCCTCGTACTGGATGAGGTCCTTGCCCCGCTTCATCGCCCGGTAGAAGTCCCGCGCCGCCACGTGGGCGTTGATGTCCCGGACATAGGGAGCCGTGGTCGGTACCGCCTCGAGCAATTCGCTCGCCTGGGCCACGAACAGGTTCTCGATCTCCGACACGTCGTCGGAGAGATAGAGCACCGTGAGAGTCAGGTAGAGGCGCTTGCAGGCCGTATCGGCCTCGCTCTCCGTGATGATGTCGGATTCGCGCAGGAACTTCGTCATCGTCTCGATGACGAAACTCGACCGCCGGGATCCGTTGCGGATCGCGGCCCCGCCGATCAGCAACCGCTCGAACGGCTTGAGTTCGATCTTCAGGGGCATGACCGGTCCTTCGGGCTCGGGCGGGATCATCGATCCGGACGGTTAACAATACGTCACCGCATTGGAGAGGGTTGCTTCGCGGAATCCGGCATCGCCCCGGAGGCCGCGAAGATGAGGAGAATGCAGCGGATCTCCCACATGTTTCGTTGACTGTTCGCCTTAAGACCTTCGCAACGTCCTCGTGGTTTGGTGACGCTGCATCCAAAAAAGGGGTGCTTCCAGATCAGAATGGATCGGACAACATGTCTTCAGGCATCACGCTTACCGCGGCAACGCGCCAGAACCTGCTCTCGCTGCAGGGCACCGCCGACCTCCTGACCACCACCCAGAACCGCCTGTCGACCGGCAAGAAGGTGACGTCGGCGCTCGACAACCCGACCAACTTCTTCACCTCGCAGAGCCTGTCGGCCCGCTCGTCGGACCTCAGTGGCTTGCTCGACGGCCTGTCGAACGGCGTGCAGACGATCCAGGCCGCGAACCAGGGCATCACTTCGCTCCAGAAGCTCGTGGATTCCGCCAAGTCGACCGCGCAGCAGGCGCTGGCCGACAAGAGCGGCGGTAAGGGCACCATCCTCGGTGGCGTTGGTGCGCAGGCCGCTGTGGCGACCGGAACCTCGGCTGTAACAGGTACCCTCGACCTCTCGTCCCTCGCAAAGGACGCGTCGGTGGACATCTCCCTCGATGGCGGCGCCACAAAGAACACGCTGCGCCTCGATGCCTCGACCCTCAAGAGCGTTACGTCCGACACGTCGAAGGTGACGACCGATCAGCTCGTTTCGGCATTGAACGGCCAGATCGCCGGGAACACGAACCTCGCCGGCAAGGTCTCCGCCTCGATCGGGACCAACGGCCGCATCAGCTTCACCACCACGGATACCGGCGCTGCCGCCAAGCTGAGTGTCAGCGGCTCGCTGAACGCGACCACGGATATCGGTTTCGGCAAACCCGCAACCACGCCGACGGCTGCGACAATCGTTGCCGGCGCTGCCTTGGGCGCCACCACCGATCTGGCTAACGGCAAGAGTTCGGTTTTCAGCATCACCGACGGCAACAAGTCCGTCACTGTGAAGCTGGATTCGACCACTGCCACCGACAATCTCGGCGGTACCCTCGGGACCAGTGCGGCTGATGCCGACGTCATCAAGGCGATCAACAAGCAGCTGTCGGATGCCGGCTCGACCGTCACGGCGAAGATCGGCACCACGGCTGATGACGGTGCGGCCGCGAACGGCAAGATCGTGCTGTCCTCGCAGGATCTCGGACCTGACGCACAGCTCTCGATCAACCCGATCAGCAACACTGCGGGTGGCGCTTCCGGAATCGGCTTCTCGACCTTCACGGCCGCCGCCGGAACCCTTGTCGCCCCGGCGGCCGGTACGGCAGCGAGCGCGACCGGCAGTGCCGATCTGCGGACGACCCCCCCGTCGCTTGCCGGCGGCAAGTCCGCGACCTTCTCCATCACGGATGCCGGCACGACCACGACCATCACCATCGACAGCCGGTCGCTGGATACGGCCGGCACAAACGCTGGTGATGATGCGACTGGTACCGCTCTTGGCGACAACCCGACTGGCGCCAAGCTCGTCGACGCGATCAATGCCGCACTGAAGGCAGAGAGCAGCGCTGCCGTTGCTTCGATCGACAGCTCCACGGGTGGCCTGAAGTTCACCGCCAGCGCAAACAACGTCGCTCTCACCGCGACCGCTACGAACGACACCATCGGACTCGGGTTCGGAGCATCTGGAGCCACCAGTGGGTCCTTCGCCGCCGGCACGGGTGCCGCCGTGACCGCCATCATCGCTGGCGGAACCGATGCGTCGGATGGGTCCTCCAAGGCTTCGATCACCGGCACAACTCCGCCGACGAGCGCCAATAGCGGTATCTACAACACCAGCACGAGCAAGTTCGACTTCAGCAGCACCAGCCCCGCGCCCAATGCTTCGTTCACCCTTCAGCTCGGATCTGGTGCCTCCAAGCTGATCGACGTGAGTTCGGCGACTGTTGGTAACGGCAACGCCGTGAGCCAGGCATCTGTCGCCAAGGCGATCAACGACCAGATCGAGGCGGATACGGGTCTCGCAGGCAAGGTCAGCGCGAGCTTCGTCAATAACAAGCTCACGATCCAGTCGACCGCATTCGGCTCAGATCAGTCGCTTACGGTGAAGGCTGCCGGCAGCACGGATATCGGCCTCGGCGTGTCGGGCGCCGTCGCCCAGACCAGCACGGGGACCGATATCGGTGGCGCCAAGGGCACGAGCTCTACGCGCTCCACTCTCGCCACTCAGTACAACAACCTGCTGACGCAGATTTCGCAACAGGCCCAGGATTCCGGTTACAACGGCGTCAACCTCCTGTTCCGCAACAGCAGCTCTGCCAACGAGAACACCCTCAAGCTGACCTTCAACGAGAAGGGAACCTCGACCCTCGACATCTCCGGTGTGAAGTTCGATGCCGAAGGTCTGGGCCTCAAAGGGACGACGAACAACTTCCAGTCCGATGACGAGATCAACACGGCACTGAACCAGTTGACCGCAGCAACTGCTTCGCTGCGTGCGCAGTCCTCGACCTTCGGCTCCAACCTCTCGGTGGTGCAGAACCGTCAGGACTTCTCGAAGAACCTGATCAACATCCTCGACACCGGCTCGGCCAACCTGACGAACGCGGACCTCAACGAGGAAGCCGCCAACTCCCAGGCCCTGTCGACCCGCCAGTCGATCGGCATCTCGGCCCTCTCGCTCGCCAACACGGCGCAGCAGGGCATCCTGCAGCTTCTCCGCTAAGCGGATCAGCCGTCACGACACTAAGCGGCCGGGGGAAACCCCGGCCGTTTTCGTTCGCGCTACGTCCCGGCCCCGGCCCGATGGGGATTGTCGAGGGACGACCGGGCAGGCCACCACGATCCGACAGATAAGGGCGGTTCGGTCTCGCTGCCACCGCCACGGGTGACGCTGCCCCGCATGCGGCCGGGGACAAGGCCGCCCCATGACCGGATCGAGCCCGTTCAGCGACGGACGACAGCCCAGGCGTCGGCGAAGGCACGCCATCGCGACGGTTCGGAAGGATGGCCGAGTGGTTTGACGAAGCGGATTTCAGATTCGCTCCCGGCCATTCCGCGCAGTCCCTCGAGATCAGCGACAGTGTTGCCCGGGCGCGGTCTCTCGATCCGAAGGCGTTCGCTCGTCGTTCTCTGCCCCTGCCCGTATCGAGGCGTTGGGCGGGCCAAAGGCGGCAACACTCGTTCGGCCTTTGGCCCGCCGAACGGCCGCCGGAGCGGAGCTCAGTTCGGCTCTGTCCCACCCGCGGGCGGCTTCTGCTCCGTGCAGACGATGGGGTGCTTGGACTGGTCGGTCCACGTGACCTCCTGGCCCTTGCCGCGCAGCTCGTGCGTGTCGTCGCCGTAGCGAAACCCTGAGCCCGAAGGCTGCGCCGGCAGAGTGATCTCCGGCCCTTCGGGAGGCCGGACAATCGCAGGCTGTGCCGGGTCGGAGGTGACGAACTCGACCGTGAGCAAGACGTTCTTCGGGCACGAGAAGATCACCCGCTTCGTCGTTGCCCCCTCGCTGGCGGTCGCCCGGGACAGCGTCTTGTCGGGGGCCTCTGCGTGAGCCTGGATCGACACGCCGACCATGACGACGGCAACGAGTAACGGCGATACGGTGTGAAGGCGCATCATCGAGAGCATCTCCGAATTTAGCCTGATCGGCCGGAGGGCTGAGGACGCGCCCGACCGGAGGTCCCGTCAAGCATACGACCGCTCGCGATCATGATGATGGACCGGAACTCAGGGGCTCCGCGAGATCCCGATCACCGCTCCTCGCCCATGACGATCCGACACGGGCCGCCAGGAGGGCCCTCCATCGACGGCCCTCCATCCGCATCCGGCTCAACGTCAGTATCGGTCTCCCGGTCGGCATCCACGTCGGCGGAGAGCGCTCCAGCGTGGCTGGCCCGCCCGTTCGAGGGGGACGAAACACCGGAGTTGGAACCAGCCTGAGAGCCATTACCGTTGTTCCTTCGAGGACGCCTCAGGTGAGGGCGACCGCAGGAGGCATGTCCATGCAGAGCAAGCTCACGAAGACGATCATCGGGGCTGTCATCGCCGTGGCTCTCGCGGCTGCCGTGTCCTATGGACTCATCAACCAGCAGACGGCGGATCAGCTGCAGACCAAGGCGAACCAGACGCTGTCGGACGACCAGGCTGCCCCCGGCACGGCGCCTCAGCAGCCGGCCCCCGCGCCGCAGGGCCCCAACCAGCAAGCGCCGGCGCAGCCGACCCCCACGCCCGCACCTCGGCAGTGAGAGTGGCGGCACGGGCATCCGCATGTCGTCTCGGTTCGCCGGCTGAAACCGCCCGGTAACCCTCCGGCTTTAGGCCTCGTTAGGCACGAAACCGCCGAACCGGGATGGATACCGATGACCAGGGACCAGCTTTCCGCCGAACTGTCGCGCATGGCGAAGATGCAGATCAGCGACATCACCCGGGCGGTGAAGAGCGGCGATAAAGCCATCGCCTTGAACGAGGTGAGCGACCTAGCGCTACGCTTGAATTTCCTCGCCGATGCCATCGCCGGCGTACCGGTCCCGGCACCGGCACCGGCGGTTTCCCCCGCTCGCGTCCTCGATCCGGCGTGACCGCTGCATCGGAGTGGCGCGCGGAGCGCAATGGACGCTCCCGCGCCCGGCTTGAACGCTCGCTTCCCGCCCTCTTCCCGGCGCCGGTCCTGCAGCACGCGCTGTCACGCCCGCTGACGCCGCCCACGCCGCGCCTCGCCGTCGAGAGCTATTGGCGCAACCACGTCCTCCGGGCCGATCGCCTGGCGCGGGCACTGGCCGCACGCTCAGGCCAGCCGGAGGGATGGACGTGGCGTCTCGGCTCGGAGAAGGGTTCGGGCCTCGCCGCGACCTTCCGGATGCCCCCTTCGCCCTATCGCGAGCCTGCGCACGCGCGAGGGCCCGGCCATTGCTGCATCTGCGGACAGCCGGTCTTCCGCTTCGGCTGGCACAAGGATCTGTGGGGCACCGGCACGCCGAACAAGAACGCCCGTTGGCATTCGGCCTGCGTCACGGCCTGGAAGTTCTGGGTGGCGCCGAGCGACCAGGTGAAGGTTTTGAAGGCGCATCAGCGCCATCGCTGCGCCGCCTCCGGGAAGCGCCTGCTGAAGACGGCCGAGGTCGACCATCGCACGCCGCTCTATCGCGTCTGGCGCGAAGACCGCGACGCTGCTTGGCCGACATTGCTGGCCTATTGGGGCGCTCCGAACCTTCAGGTCGTGAACCGCGTTGTCCACGTGGAGAAATGCGGTGCGGAGGCAAGCGAGCGAGCGCTCCAGCGGCGGTCTTTCGTCTCGGACAATCCTCTCGATACGGAGGCTGACGCCATGATGCTTTTCTCGACATCGGCGTGAACCACTCGCCGTCGAAGCCTTTCCTCGGACCTGCTTCCCGCGCGCGATGGGTCATCACGCTACCGCTTCCGGAATTGGAGACGATCGAATGACGGATGACAAAGTCGGCCGGCAGGACCGTAAGGACACGAGGGCTGCCAAGGCCGCCGAACGTGCCGACACGGCAGGTCAGGTCTGGGAAGAAGTCAAAGTCCGTGAGACAGCGCGGGACGACCAGATCGTTCGGCTGAAGGCCCAGCGGCTCGAGCGCGATGCCGCTGCAGAGAAGCCTCCCACGAAGCGCTCGTAGCGAGTGGGCTTCGGGGCACTGACCAAAGCTGTCGGCTGCGGAATCCTAGGCCGAGCGGTGCGGGCTGATCGCAGCGCATCTGGTTTGGGACCGGGGGGCCATCGAAGCCGCCCTCCCCGGCGGCCACATGGAGCGGATGCACGAGGGACCCGGATAGTTAGTGAGCGCTCGCGAGTTTCATGGTCACGAGTCCCGACACGATGAGGACAGCCGCGATCATGCGGGTGAGGCTGGCTTCCTCTCCGAGGACCGTCACGCCGACCACGAAAGCGCCGATCGCTCCGATACCCGTCCAGATCGTGTAGGCAGTCCCCAGCGGCAGCGTCCGCATGGCCATGGCCAACAGCCCGAAGCTTCCGACCATCGCCGCCAAGGTGATGACCGTCGGCCAGAGGCGGGTGAAGCCGTCCGATTGCTTCATCATGGATGCCCAGACGATCTCGAGGACACCGGCAATTCCGAGATAGACCCAAGCCATATCGGCCCACTGCTTCAAGGGCCGGGCCGTCCCGGACTTCGACCCTGCAGGAGGGGGAGGACGTGGCCTCGCGAGTGCCTAATTAGCGAGCAGAATGCTTATTTTCAAGGCGGAAAAGTGCTGGTCATCCCCAAACGGGAATGGCGGCCCCTGAGATGCCGCCGCGCAGGAACACGCCTGTTCCATCCTTTCGACTGGACGATGGAGGCCCCTCGCTCGCGCATCGTCATCGGCCGGAGCGCATCTGTGTAGGCTGCCGCGCCAGGAACGAACCGCGCTCCGCGATCTTCTCTGAAAGACAGCAGCCCGTGGGAGAGCACAATGGACGACGATCGCGTCTGGTCCTTCGAGAAGAGTCTCTGGACCGGTGGGGCGGACCATTACCGTGAACTGGTCGACGACGAATGCCTGATGGTGCTGCCGCAACCCCCCTTCGTGCTGAGCGGCTCGCAGGCCATCGAGGCCGTCGCGGACACGCCCCGCTGGTCGGAGGTCGAGCTCTCCGGGGGACAGATCTCTCGTCCGCAGGAAGGGCTGATCGTCATCGCCTATCATGCGAAGGCCTCGCGGGACGGCGAGACCTATCTGGCGCATTGCACCTCGACCTATCGCCGGCTGTCACACGAGGTCTGGCGCGTGGTTCAGCACCAGCAGACGCCGCCGCTGGTCGGCTCCACGGCCGAGAAGGCCGCTGGATAGATACGGCCATCCTCGACATCCGGACCCTGCGCTCGACGCCCGAGAGCGGCGAGTCAGGCTTCCAGCGCAGCGGCCTGTCGCTCGAAACTGGCGAGGTCGAAATAATCCCGCCATTCCGTGATCGCGCCGTTGCCAACGCGCATGCTGCCCATGGTGGGAAGGGTGATGCGGCCGCCGTTCCGGTCGGTGAAGAGATCGAGCCTCTCGGTCAGAACCGTATCGCCATCGTTTGCGATGTGCAGGAGCTGCCAGTCGACACGAATGCGACTGCCGACCCCGAAAGCTTTATGGAAGCTTCGTGCGTTCTCCCGGCCACGGATCTCCGGCAGCGGGATGTTGTGGTAGACGACGTCCTCGGCCAGGAGATCGATCGCGTCATCGAAGCGATCTGCGTTGATGCGTTCGAAGAACAGACGCACAAGGGCGATCTCGGGGGTGTCTTCGATCATTGCGTGCCTCGTTTCCCCTCAATCGGCGTCGCCGGTCGGCGACCGAACTTCGAACGAGACCGCGCATGGCGCCGGCAGCCGATCGACGCTGCCGGACGATCCTCACGGTCGGCGGACCACGTCACCGCAGCCCTCGTGCAGGGGAGAACCTACCCCCTCACGAAGGCGAGAATGTCGGTGTTGAGCGTGTCGGCATTGACGGTCAGCATGCCGTGGCTGAAGCCGGGATAGGTCTTCAGGGTCCCGTTCCGGAGGAGCTTGATCGATTCCCGCGCCGCCGCCCCGATCGGTACGATCTGGTCGTCCTCGCCGTGCAGAACGAGGGTCGGGACGGTGATCGACGTCAGGTCGTCGCGCTGGTCGGTTTCCGAGAAGGCCGCAATACCGTCGTAATGTGCCTTGGCACTGCCCATCATGCCTTGGCGCCACCAATTCGTGATCACGCCGGGCTGCACCGTCGCGCCATCGCGATTGAAGCCGTAGAAGGGCCCTGTCGGCACGTCGATGAAGAATTGCGCCCGGTTGGCGGCGAGCGCCTGACGGAAACCATCGAAGACCTCGACCGGCAGGCCGCCCGGATTGTCGGCGGTCTCGAGCATGAGCGGCGTCACGGCGCTGACGAGCACGACCTTGGCGACCCGGCCGTCCGGTTGACCGTGCCGGGCGACATAGCGGGCGACCTCACCGCCCCCGGTGGAATGGCCGACATGGACGGCGTCGCGCAGGTCGAGGTGCCGGACGACGGCGGCCGCATCCGCGGCGTAAGCGTCCATCGTGTGCCCATCAGAGACCTGCGCCGAGCGACCGTGACCGCGCCTGTCATGTGCGACCACCCGGAAACCCTTCGCGAGGAAGAAGAGCATCTGCGTGTCCCAATCGTCGGAGGAGAGCGGCCAGCCATGATGGAAGACGATGGCTGGCGCATCTCTCGGCCCCCAATCCTTGAAGAAGATGTCGACGCCGTCGGATGTAGAGACGTAGGGCATGGTCGTGTTCCTGCTGTTTGCCGAAGCAGTACGGATCGATGGAGCGTAGAGCGGGGGTCGTTTCAGGGGTGTGACAAGGCTGTTGTGCTTGGCCGCATCGTCATCAAGCGAACCTGACGAGGTTGAGGGCCGGCAACGGCCCCCCTGGGAACTGTGCAAGACGGCCGCCATCCGCGAGAGAACCGAGGTCGATGCCGAAGAAGCCGAGCCGGTCGATGAGCGTACGAACCGTCGCTTTCGCCTCGGCATCGTCGCCTGAATAGAAGAGGACGCGCCGACCGCCTTCGCTGGCCGGATCGCCTGCCAGGAGCGGTGGCCGGAGATGGTTGAACGCCTTCACCACCCGGGCACCGGGGACCAGGGTGGCGACGATCTCGGAGGACGAAACGCCCCCGAGATCCACCGGCTCGAACGACGGTGCCTCGATCGGATTGTTGGCGTCCACCACGATCCGGCCGCCGAAATCCGGCAGGCCGCCCAGCGCAGTCGGCAGCTTCGACCAATTGACCGCGACGATGATCATGTCCCGGGCGGCGGCGTCCTCGCGCGTGCCGGGCGTGATCGTCGGGCCTAACGAAGCAATGGCCTCGGCGAGGCTGTCTGGACCGCGACTGTTCGCGAGGATCGCCGGAATCCCGTGCCGAGCGAGGGCGCTGGCAATGGCACGGCCGATCTGGCCGGCGCCGATGATGCCGATGGAGGGCATGGAGAGGTGTCCTTGCGAGGGAGGTCGAGAGGAGGCGTCAGGCGGATTGGCCACCGTCGACATTCAGTGTGGCGCCCGTGACGTACCCGGCGTCGGGACCGACGAGGAACGCGACCGCTCCGGCGATATCCTCCGGACGGCCGTAGCGGCCGAGGGCCGCGAGGCCCTTCAGTGTCGTGGCGAAGGGGCCGTCCTCGGGGTTCATCTCGGTGTCGATCGCACCCGGCTGGACGAGGTTGACGGTGATGTCGCGGGGACCGAGATCCCGTGCCCAGCCCCGCGTGTAAGCCGCCACGGCCGCCTTCGTGGCGACGTAGTCCGCCGCACCCGCGAAGGGGACATGCACGGCCCCTGTCGTGCCGATCGAGACGATGCGTCCCCCATGCGTCATCAGCGGAACGGCAGCGCGGACCGCGGCGGCGACGCCCTTCACGTTGATATCGAGTTGCCGATCGAACGCGGCACGGTCGGCTTCCGGATCGTCCACCATGCCGGTGACGAAGACGCCGGCCGAATTGACCAGGATGTCGAGCCGACCGAACGTGGCATGCGTCTGGCGGACCAGGCCGGCGACCTCGGATGCGTCAGCCTGGTCGGCCCTGATGGCGATGGCGCGGCGTCCCGATGCCGTCAATTCGGCGACGATCCGGTCGGCCCGCTCCCGCGATGCGGAATAGCTGAAGGCCAGATCGGCGCCGTCTCGCGCGAGACGACGAACGATGGCGGCGCCGATGCCACGCGATCCGCCGGTGACAAGGGCCACCTTGCCGGCGAGCGGTTGCGGGTCCTGGCCCATGATGCTGCTCCCGTCCTCTTGGTGGAGCGAATATGGCCGAGGTATTGCCCTTGGTTTAGCCGGGATTGGGTTGCTACACCTTCAATCATCCCTTGAAGGTGGCATCGTGGAAACCCTGGCGAACCTGGAATCCTTCATCCGCAGCGCGGAGCACGGCAGCTTCTCCGAGGCCGCCCGGCGCTTGTCGCTGACTCCGGCCGCCGTCAGCCGGAACGTCGCCACGCTGGAGCGGAACCTCGGTGTGAGGCTGTTTCATCGTTCGACGCGGAAGCTGAGTCTGACGGAAGCGGGCGAAACCTTCCGCCTCGCGGTCGCGGACAATCTGGAGGGCATCCAGGCGGCCATCGCCGGGATCGCCACCGCCGGCGGCGAACCGGCCGGTACCCTGAAAGTCAGCATGGCCCTGACATTCGGCACGATGCACATCCTGCCGCTCTTGCCGCCGTTCCTCGAACGCTATCCTCTGATCCGCCCGGAATGGCATTTCGAGAACCGTCGGGTCGATCTCGTCACGGAGGGCTACGACGCCGCGATCGGTGCCGGGTTCGACCTGGCGCCCGGTCTCATCGCTCATGCTCTGGCCCCCGCGCACGTCATCGCGGTCGCCTCGCCGGCCTACATGGAAGGCCGCCCACGTCCCGACCATCCGACCGGGCTTCAACCGCTCCAAGGCATCGTCCAGCGTTCGCTCCGGACCGGCCGCCTCCAGCAATGGACCATGCGCAATCCCGCAGGCGAGGACATGCCAGCGCACCTGTCTGCAACCATGGTCGTCAACGACCCGGCGGCGATGCAGGAAGCGGCTCTTCTCGGGCTGGGCGTCACCATGCTGGCGGTACCCGACGTCCTGCCGGCATTGGAGGCTGGCCGCCTGATCCAGCTGCTGCCGGGTTGGTATGCCGATGCGGGAGCGATCTCGCTCTATTACGCCAGCCGAACCCTGCTGCCTGCCAAGACCCGCGCATTCGTCGACTGGGTCACCGAGGCGTTCAGGAATCGGCGTCTCGCCGAGCGCTTCGCGGGGCACCGTCTCTAGGTTCGTGTTTCGGCACCGACGTCCGACGTGGCATGGCGCCCGATCCGGCCGGATACGGACGCCATGGGCCGGCATGGCCCTAGAGCTGCGCCCGGCCACCTTGGGTCGGGTGCGGCTCTAGGCCTTTGTTTTGCCGCGCTCTTTTTCGCCGAACCGGCATGCACTTCGGCGGTGAGCGCTCTAGTTCGGGATCAGCTCGCGGGCCGGGCCGCCCGTCTCCTGGCCACGGGCCTGGGCATAGCCCGGCAGAGCGGGGTTCTTGGCGTTTCCGCTGTCGGTGTCCGGCCCGCCGAGCCAGTACGCGGATTGCGCCGGAGCCGGGATCGAGCCCGTGATCGTCGGGCTCTCCATCCGATGCGGGGCGGGCCGGGCCTCAGAGGCCCCGGTCAGGGCGGCGAGCGTGCAGGCGGACGCGAAAACGACGGCCGAAACGGTCTTGATCATCGTCATGTCAGGTCTCCGGTAATTCCTGCTCGATCCAAGATCGTCAAGCAGTGATGCCGGACAGACGACGTCTTCGGCTGCTTATTCCATGACCCTATCGAAAAATTCCCACGCTATGCTCGGGACCATATCCCGTGAACGAATACTCATGCCGGGTGCGAAGTTTTTCGTGCAGACGTGGAATAAACAGGATTTCGCGGCGTCCATGCCCCTGTCGCCGCCCCGAAATCCGTTCGGTCCGGCCAGCGTGCCGACGGGAGCCCCGCCCATGCCAGGAGACAGGAGATGATGGACATGATGCGCCTCATCGAGCCGCTGATCCCGGCCCTGCGCCGCTACGCGCACGCCCTCCTGCGCAACCCGACCGATGCCGACGATCTGGTGCAGGATTGTCTCGAGCGGGCCGTCACCCGCTGGCACCAGCGCCAGGCCGACGGCGACGCGCGGACCTGGCTCTTCGCCATCCTCCACAATCTCGCCGTGACGCAGATGCGCCAGCGCGCGCGCCGCGGCGCCCACATGCCGATCGAGGACACGGCGGAGGCGAACCTCGCGGTGGCGCCGACACAGGAGAGCGGCCTGCGCCACCGGGACCTGATGACGGCGCTGGACGCGCTGCCGGAAGAGCAGCGCAGCGTGCTCCTGCTGGTGACGGTGGAGGGCCTGTCCTACGCCGAGACCGCCGACATCCTCGCGATTCCGACCGGGACCGTGATGTCCCGCCTGTCCCGGGCCCGGGACCGGATGATCCAGTCGATGGACGGCACCGAAGCCTCCGTCCCCGCCAAGCGCCCGCTCCTGCGGAGGGTGAAATGAGCATGCGTCCGATCGGTGACGACGATCTCCAGGGCCTCGTGGACGAGCGGCTCGATACGGCGCGGAAGCGCGAGGTCGAGGCCTATCTCGACTCCCATCCCGAGGCACGGATCCGGGTCGAGCGCATGGTCACCCTGCGTGAGGACATGCGGGCCGCCTTCGCGCCCATCGCCGCCGAGCCGGTGCCGGCCCGGCTGAACCTGGCGCGGATCGTCGAGGCGCGCCGCCGGCCGGCACATCCGATCTGGCAGGCTTCTCCGTTCTGGCAGGCGATGGCGGCGGGGCTGCTGCTCCTCGTCGGAGGCGCCGGTGGCTGGGGCCTGCATGAGGTGGTCTCGCCCGTGCCCACCGGCATCGAGGCGCTGGCCCAGTCCGCGAGCATGAACTACGCGGTCTATGCGCCCGACCACACCCGCCCCGTCGAGCTCGCCGCCGCGAACCGGGACGAACTCGCCGGCTGGTTTTCCGCCCGGATGAAGCGGCCGGTGGCCGTGCCGGACCTGAGCGGCTCCGGCTACCGCCTCATGGGCGGGCGTCTCGTCGCCACGCAGCAGGGGCCCGCCGGGCTGCTGATGTACGACGATGGGCACGGCGCGCGCTTCGTCATGTTGATGCGGCCCATGAGCGTACCCGGCGACGCGCCGATGCGCGCCCACACGACGGAGACGTCGAACGGCTACGCCTGGGCCCAGGACGGGCTCGGCTACAGCCTCGTGGGTGCGGCCGACCCCACGATCCTGCACCCGCTCGCCAACGAGATTCGCCGCGCCACCGCGAAAGCCATCTGAAGGCCCGACATGTCCCTCCTGAACGACCTCACCGGGGCCGATCCGGCCTTGAGCCGGCGTGCCGCTTGTCTCCGCCTCGCCGCCATCGGGGCGCTCGTCGCCGGCACGACGGGGGCCTTCGCCTATGCGGGCGGCTGGCTCTCTCCGGGGGACCTGACCCAGGCGCGGATCGTCGACCGCTTCGAGCAGGTGAATGGCCCCCATCCGGGCTTTCGGCGCAACCACGCCAAAGGGCTCTGCCTCGCCGGGCGCTTCGAGAGCAGCGGCCGGGGCGCGCGTTTGTCGACGGCGTCGCTCTTCACTGCGGGACAGGTCACGCCCGTCACCGGCCGCATCGCGCTGGCGGGCGGCCAGCCCTATGCGGCGGACGCGGCCACGACGGTGCGCAGCCTCGCGCTGCGTTTCCACCTTCCCGACGGTGAGGAATGGCGCACCGGCAACAACGACATCCCGGTCTTCCCGGTCCGCAGCCCGGAGGGGTTCTACGCGCAGCTTCTCGCCGCCAAGCCCGATCCGGCCACGGGCAAGCCCGATCCGGAGGCGCTCAAGGCGTTCTTCGCCGCGCATCCCGAGAGCGCGAAAGCGGCTTCCCTGATCAAGGCGCGAACCATCACCTCAGGCTTTGCCGACGACACCTTCCGGAGCCTGAGCGCCTTCCGGTTCATCGCCGCGGACGGGACCCGGACGCCGGTGCGCTGGGCGTTCGTACCGGAACAGGCCGCGACGGCGGAGAACCCGGCCCAGAGGGCTCGCGCGGACAAGAACGTTCTGTTCGACGACTTCGTGTCCGCCGTCCGCCGGGCGCCCGTGCGGTGGCATCTCGTCGTCACCCTGGGGCAGCCCGGCGACCCCACGGCGGATGCGACGCTTCCCTGGCCGGTCGAGAGGCAGAGCCTGGACGTCGGGACCGTAATCGTCGCGGACACGCAGCCGGAAGCGGACGGCAATTGCCGCAACGTCAATTTCGATCCTCTCGTCCTGCCCGCAGGCATCGTGGGATCGGACGATCCACTGCTCAGCGCCCGTTCGGCGGCCTATTCGCAATCCTTCACGCGCCGCGCCGGCGAACCAAAAACGCCGAGCGCCGTCCAGAACACGCCAGCATCGGGAGCCGGATTGTGAGCCGCACCGCGCGCTTCAACCTGCCGGCCCGGCTGCTGCACTGGACCATGGCGGCCCTGATCCTCGCCATGCTGTTCATCGGCGTGGCGATGGTGACCTCGCTGGCGCATTACCACACCCTGGTCGCGCTGCACCGCCCACTCGGGATCGGCATCCTGGTCCTCGCGCTGCTGCGCCTGCTCAACCGCTGGCGCCATCCCCCGCCCGACCTGCCGTCGGACCTTCCGGGCTGGCAGCGGCGGGCGGCCCATGTCTCGCACGTCTTGCTCTATGGATTGATGCTCGCGCTGCCGCTGGTCGGCTGGGCGATGCTGTCGGCGGCCGGCTATCCGATCGGGCTCGCCGGCTCCCTCGTCCTGCCGCCGATCCTGCCGCGCGATCCAAGCCTCTATGTGTGGCTCCGTCCGCTTCACACACTCCTGGCCTACACCCTGTTCGGTCTCGTCCTCGCTCATCTGGGGGCGGCCCTGATGCACGGTTTGATCCGCCGGGATGGCGTCTTCTCCAGCATGGTCGCGCGCCCGACGCAGGCCCGGTCCCGATACCATCGAGGCAGGCTGGAAGGCGAAACACGGTGAACGATCGCGCAACAGGCAGGGTGCTCATCGCCGGCGGCGGCATCAACCTGCCGGCCAACGCGGTCCAGGCTGTCGGCCAACTCGGCCTGGGCGACGCGCTCACGCTGAGCGCTCTGCTGGCGGAGAGAACGGACTGGGGCACGGTCGGTCCACCCTACGAAGCGCTGCGCCGGCCCCGCGTGGCCCATGTCCAGGCCATGACCGATCGCCTGTCCCGCACCGCGCGGATGCCGGGCCGGAAACCTCCTGCTTCCCGTGATCGGCCCGCGCAGCTACCGCGCGACCTACTCGCCGCTCCGCACGCCGGTCTCGGCCTGAGCCTGGCTGCGGCGATTGCCCGGCCTCTTCGCGGTCGAGGTTCTCGGCCTTGGTGCCGCGCAGGCCGGTCCGGCCCATGAGAACCGCGGCAGGATCGGTTCGTTGGCCCGGCGGCACATAAAAGTGCTTCCAGCAAAAAATGGAGCGCACCCTCTAGACGACCGGTCTAA
Organism: Methylobacterium sp. WCS2018Hpa-22; assembly: GCF_031843785.1. Classification (NCBI taxonomy): domain Bacteria; kingdom Pseudomonadati; phylum Pseudomonadota; class Alphaproteobacteria; order Hyphomicrobiales; family Methylobacteriaceae; genus Methylobacterium; species Methylobacterium sp. WCS2018Hpa-22. The sequence goes on along the minus strand of NZ_JAVTJA010000003.1, from coordinate 278,046 downwards.
TTCGGACTAGTTAAGGGTCATGGCACGCGTCACCCCACATACCGACACACGACAGGGCATCCTCGATACCGCCTACGGCCTCGTGGGCGCGAAGGGTTTCTCAGGGGTCGGTCTCAATGAGATCCTGGCCACGGCCGGCGTGCCCAAGGGGTCGTTCTACCACTATTTCGGCTCGAAGGAGGCCTTCGGCGAGGCTCTTCTGGCGGATTACTTCGAAAGCTACCTCGCCGATCTCGACACAACCCTCGCTGAGCCCGGCTTGAGCCATGCCGAGCGACTGATGAACTACTGGCGGAAATGGCAGGCAACGCAGGGAAGCATCGACGACCAGCGCAAGTGCCTCGCGGTGAAGCTCGCGGCGGAGGTCTCGGACCTGTCCGAGGCCATGCGCCTTGCCCTCAAGAGCGGGACCGCCGGGATCATCGAACGCCTGTCGGGAGCGATCGCAGCGGGCGTGGCGGAGGGCTCGCTCACAATCGAGGGCGAGCCGCGGACGATCGCCGAGATGCTCTACCACGTCTGGCTGGGTGCGAGCCTGATGGCCAAGATCGTCCGGACCGACGCACCGTTCGAGGCTGCCATGGGGACGACCCGGCGCATCCTCGGCCTCAGTTCGCATTGACCCCCCTCATTCCGACGTTGCCGAGAACCACCTTCTACCAGGCCCAAAAACGAGACGACCGGTCTATTTTTACCGGCAGACGATCACCTTCCTCGGGCCGGCCGGCGAACAGAACCCAGACGGAGAAAACCCATGCCCCACCACACGAAGACATCTGTCGCCGCGACCCTCCCCTTTGCCGGGCTGATGGCGTTCCTGACCATGCCGGAAGCAACTGCGCAGGAACGGATCACCCTGGAGACAATCGGCGCCGTCCGCATGGCCCGGTTCGAGGAGGTCCGTGGCGCGAACCCGGAACTCCGCCCCTCCCAAGCGGCGCCGGTGCGAGATCCGGCCACGGGACGCACCGCAAAGGCGCGATAGCGCCGGTCCACCTTCCCCGAGCCGCCACCGTGCGGACCCGGCGAAAGGCCCGATAACCCAAGACGTCCTGCTCACCCCAAGCGAAAGATCCGGAGAACAACGATGAAGATCCTCATGGTGCTGACCTCGCACGACCGCCTCGGCGATACCGGCCGGAAGACCGGCTTCTGGCTAGAGGAGCTCGCGGCCCCGTACTACGTGTTCAAGGATGCGGGTGCGGAGGTGGTCCTGGTGTCGCCCGAGGGCGGCCGCCCACCGCTCGATCCGAAGAGCGCCGAGCCGAGCTTTCAGACCGACACGACGCGCCGCTTCGAAGCCGACGCGGCGGCCATGGCGGTGCTCGCCGAGACGGGCAGGCTCGACGCCGTCGGCCACGAGGGCTTCGACGCCGTCTTCTATCCCGGCGGTCACGGGCCCCTCTGGGACCTCGCGGAGGACCCGGCCTCGATCAGGCTGATTGAGACGACGCTCGGCGCGGGCAAGCCCGTAGCCCTGGTCTGTCACGCCCCCGGCGTCCTGCGCCATGCCAAGGCGGAAGGCGGGAAGCCCCTCGTCGAAGGCCGGAACGTCACCGGCTTCACGAACACCGAGGAGGAGGCCGTCGGTCTCACCCAGGTGGTTCCATTCCTGGTCGAGGACGAGCTCAAGCGGAACGGAGGTCTCTACGCCAAGGGAGCCGATTGGGGACCCTTCGTCGTCACGGACGGCCTGCTCGTCACCGGCCAGAACCCGGCCTCCTCCGGCCCCGCCGCCGAGCGCCTCGTCGCCCACCTCGCGAACCGCTGAGGATGTGGGCGCCCAAGGTGGCGCCCGCACCCGACCACCCGCTCGAACCATGATCGTCGCTTGGCCGAGCCAGCGCGATCCGGCCGCACCGGCGGTCTCGAAGGATCTCATCCCATGGCCACCGACATCCTCTTCTCGGACGCGACCCGTCTCGCCGAGCTGATCCGCACCCGGCAGGTCTCGCCTGTCGAGGTGGTGCAGGCCCATCTCGACCGCATCGCGGCGGTCGATTCCAAGGTCAACGCGATCGTCACCGTCGCGGAGAATGCGCTGTCCGCCGCGAAGGAGGCCGAGGCAGCGGTCATGGCGGGCAGGGAGCTCGGCCCCCTGCACGGCGTGCCGTTCACCGTCAAGGATTCCATCGACACCGCCGGCGTGATGACCCAGCGCGGCTCACCCATCTTCAAGGGCCGCACCCCCGATACCGACGCGACCAGCGTCGCCCGCATGAAGAAGGCCGGCGGCATCCTGCTCGCCAAGACCAACCTGCCGGAGTTCTCCTACTGGATCGAGAGCGACAACCTGCTCTCCGGCCGCTCGAACAATCCTTGGGATCTCACCCGTACACCGGGCGGATCGAGCGGCGGCGAGTCGGCGGCCATCGCGGCGGGCATGTCGCCGCTGGGCCTCGGCACCGACCTCGCCATCTCGGTACGCGGACCGGCGGCGCAGACCGGCATCGTCTCGCTGAAGGGGACCCATGGGCGCGTGCCGATGACCGGCATCTGGCCACGGGCGCCCCGCCGCTTTTGGCATGTCGGCCCGATGGCGCGCAGCATCCGCGACCTCGCGCTCGCCTTCTCGCAACTGGCCGGCCCCGATGGACTGGACGCCTTCGCGACCGGCGCCGTCCCGTTCGACGCCGGTATCGGCGCCGCGCCGGACCGCAAGCTTCGCGTCGGCTGGATGGTCGGGCCGGGCTTCGGTCCCATCGACACGGAGGTGGTGGCGACCGTCAAGGCGGCGGCCGAGGCGCTCGAGGGCGAGGGGCACCTCGTCGAGGAGGTCCACATCCCGGCACTGGAGCGCGACTTCGCCCTCGACGTGTTCAACAAGCTCCACGTCATGGAGATGAAGCCGGCCTTCCGGGAGGCGACTGCCGGGCACGAGGACCAGATGTACACGATGGCCAAGACCATGCTGTCGCTGCCCGACACCTCGATGGAGGACTACATCGAGGCCGAGCAGGCGGCGGAGCGTCTCCGGGACGGCTATGCGACCTACTTCCGAGATTACGACGTCCTTCTCACCCCGGTGCTGCCGGTGCCGGCGCACGAACACGGCATCACCGAACTCGTCGTCAACGGCGAGACGGTCGACCTGACCTACCTGCAGGGCGCGACGGTGCCCCTGAACGTGACGGGCTTGCCCGGGCTGTCGATGCGCTTCGGGACCAGCCGGGAGGGTCTGCCCATCAACGTGCAGGTGGTGGGGCGCTGGCAGGCAGAGACCACGATCCTGCACGCCGCCGCGGTACTGGAGAGCGTCAGCACAGTCCGCGGCCTGCACCCAAGTATCTGAGGGGCGGGAACCTGCCGGAGAGCGCTTCGGGGTCCCCGGCCATGACCGGAGGTCGAACGGCGGAAATGCCTGCTCGAAAAGGGCATGGGCGGGGCTGGGGGAAACGAGGCACGAGGTATCCGGTCCCCGGGAAGCTGGCGATCATCCGGCTGGTCGAGCCGTCTCACCTGCCGGTACGGGCCACCCTGGAGAAACCCGGTATCTCGCGTGCCACCTTCTACCGCCGGTACGAGGCCCACCGGAGCGGCAGCCCCGAGGCCCTGCCGACCGCCCTGCCCTCGCATCCGCTTCCACGACCTGCAGCACAGCCACGCGACGCAGATGTCGACGAGCGGCATCCTCCCCAAGATCGCGCAGGAGCGCCTCGGCCATTCCAGCATCGGCATCACCCTCGATCTGTACTCCCGCGTGATGCCCGGAATGCAGGAGGATGCCGCCGCGAAGGTTGACGCTGCCATGCGCGCCGCCATAGACAAGGCGGCCGGATGATTGGGTATAAATCCGGCAGCGACGGACGTAGAATCAAGCGTCGGCAAAGGCAAATTATCTAGCCTGCGCAACGGCTTGGAAGGGTGGCCGAGTGGTTTAAGGCAGCGGTCTTGAAAACCGCCGTGGGGGCAACTCCACCGTGGGTTCGAATCCCACCCCTTCCGCCATGTTGCCAAGCCAAATCATTGCGAACGTTATAGAATTTTTCTCGACGGTCTGCTTCAGCCGCCAATTTACCCAACATTTCGTATGGTTTGTGTCGGCGAAAGCTAGATCTCGGTGGACTTCGCCTCGCGCGCGCGGGGCCAAGCCCCGGGGGGCATTGCAGCGTTTTAAGTGGCGCTGCTTTTTGCCCAGAGGTGCTGATATCCGGCCGGGCGGATGCGTTTGAATAACGGGCGACTGCTCAGGGCATGTGTCACCGATGGATTCGCAGGGCCGCCTTTTTCACTGCCGACACGCATTTCAGAGACACGGCCGCGCGAGTACGACGGATCGACTGGAAGTTCATTCTCTGAAGGGTGCGGCGACGCATGACGAACACCCTCGACCAGTCGACAGATGGGCCGACACCGTTGGCTACGACTTCCCCGCCACCGAGCGTCGGCATCTTCTGGGGCCTACGTGAGCGCGATGGCCCTTGGGAACTGGTTTATGCCGCGCTCCCGCTGTCGGAGGCGGAGCCCTATGGCGACTGCCTGACCTATCCCGGCGCGCACTACGATGTTTGGGAAGGCTGGCGCCGACTGCGTCCCGCGGGCCTCCGCAAACGGGGATTGCCGGCAATGATCGCATCCCACGAGTACGAACACTTCCCCCGCGGCCGCATCGTCTACGAGACGATGCCGCACCGCTTCGTTCTATATGCAGACCGTCGCCTACATCGGCCCATGATCATCCACCAATTGCGGCGGGCGTTCGGTCTCGTCGATGCCAATGTGATCGTACGCAGCAACTCACATGACCGAACAACACCGTAGCCGTTGATCATGGCCGTATGCCTGGTTCACCGCATGTCCGCCGAGGGTGGTTTTCCACCGACTTGCTTCGATCTTTCTCAAGATTAGTCTTCCGTATAATCCGCAGATCCTGAATTGGCGAGATAGAGTTCAAAACTAAAGTCTTCACAATTTGCTCATCAACGACATGGCCACGATTAGGTTCATCCCCCGGTTTCGGACATCTTTCTCGCAAGCTGGGTGGCTGCGCCACCGCTCAAAACGAAATCGTGGCCTTTGGGCTTCCGGCCGAGGGCCACGTCGATGATTCTCACGAGATCGTCGTCCGTCCCGCCGGTTCGCAGGAGTGTCCGCAGGTCCGTCGCGTCGTCCTGGCCCAGGCATGTGTGCAACGTGCCCGACGCCGTGATCCGCACCCTGTTGCAATCCGCGCAGAAGTTGTGCGTGTGCGGGGTGATGAACCCGATCAGGCCACCCGTCTCCGCGACACGCGCATACCGGGCCGGGCCGCCGCTTCGCATCGGGACGTCGATGAGCGACCAGCGCTCCTCGATCCGCCGGCGCAAGGCGTCTAGGGGTAGGTACTGATCGAGGCGATCGACACCGACATCGCCGAGCGGCATGGTCTCGATGAGGCTCAGCGTCATGTTCCGATCGTGGGCAAAGGCGATGAGATCGTGGATCTCGCCCTCCGTCCCGTCCTTCAATGCGACCGCGTTGAGCTTGACCGCGAGCCCCGCCGCGCGGGCCGCGGCGATCCCCTCCAGCACCTTGGCGAGGGAACCGCCACGGGTCAGCATCCGGAAGCGCTCCGGGTCGAGGGTGTCGAGCGAGACGTTGATCCGGCGCACCCCCGTCCGGGCCAGATCTTCGGCGAAGCGGGCGAGCTGCGTTCCGTTCGTCGTGAGGGTCAGTTCGCGCAGCGAGCCGTCCCGGAGCGGCTGGGAGAGTTCCTCGAACAGGCCGAGGATGCCGGGCCGCACCAGCGGCTCCCCCCCGGTGATGCGCAGCTTGTCGATGCCGCGGGCGATGAACAGACGCGCCAGCCGAGCCAATTCGTCCAGGCTGAGGATGTCCCGTCGAGAGCGAAAGGTCATGTCTTCCGACATGCAGTAGACGCAGCGCAGGTCGCATCGGTCGGTGACCGAGAGACGCAGATAGGTCACGCGTCGTCCGAAGCGGTCGACGAGCCCGCAGGTGGAGGCCGCATTCTGTGCTGCCATCTCAAGCCGCCACGCCCGCGACCGCGAGCAGCTCTGCGCGCGTCACGAACTTCTCGCGGGGTTTTCCGACCGCTCGACCACGGGCGGCTTCGGCGGCTTCGATCCGGCGCCAGGCGGCATAATCGAGGATGTGCCCGGTCCGCTTTGCGAGGCTGGCGAACAGCGCGTCGGCGTTCCCGATCGGAGCCGGGAGAGACGCGAGGTCGGCGAGCAAGGCCGTGGCCGTCTCCACGCCACAGGCGCGATTCGTCCCGATCGTGCCGTGGGGGCCGCGCTTGCTCCAGCCGCAGGTATAGAGGCCGGGCACCGGTACGCCCTCCGCCTGAATCCGCCCGCCGAGATTGACGTGAATGCCCGCCCGCGCATCGTACGGGACGCCCTGCACCGGCGCGGTCCGGCGACCGATGCTGGAGATGACGAGGCCGCAATCGAGGTCGATCGTCCTGTCCGAGCCGGTTCGGCGCAGATGCAGGCTTTGCACGTGGCCCTCGCCTGACAGGCGGACGGGCTCCAGCCCGAAGCGGATCAGACAACGCCGCCGCTTGCCCGTACCGCCCCGTGCGTCGGCGAAACCGCGCAGGATCGGAGCGATGGCGCGTGCCTCCATGCCGGCGTTGATCGACGGCTCCGGTATGCCCTCGGGCAGGTCATCGGGGTCGAGCCCCGTTTCGCAATCGCGCAGATCGCCGAACTCACCAAGTTCCTTGGGGGAAAAACGCGCGCGCTCGACTCCGCCGCGCCCAACGATCTGAACCTCCCGGATCCGGCTCTCCGCCAAGGCGTCCAGCGCATGGGCCGCGATATCGGTATGGCGCAACTCGTCGGTGGTCTTGAGGAGGATGCGGGCCACGTCGAGCGCCACGTTACCGTGTCCGATCACCACCGCCCGCTCCGCCGAGAGGTCGAAGCTCAAGTGGGCCGCGTCGGGATGACCGTTGTACCAGCCGATGAAAGCGCCCGCCTGATGGCTGCCGGCCAGATCTTCGCCGGGAATATCCATCCGCCGGTCCAGGGAGGCGCCGTTCGCCAGAATGACGGCATGATAGCAGGCACTCAGTTCGGCCACGCCGACATCGGCCCCAACCTCGACCCCGCCGATGAAGCGGAAGCCGGGGAGACCGGCGATCCGGTCGAACACTGTGGTCACCTGCTTCAACTTCGGGTGGTCCGGCGCGACGCCGAACCTGACCAGCCCGAACGGAGCGGGCAGGCGCTCGAACATGTCCACTGCCACCGGCACGCCGGAGCGCAGGAGCGCCTCGGTCGCGTAGAAGCCGGCAGGACCGCTTCCGACCATTGCGATGCGAGCGAGCGCACTCATGAGGCCAGCCGCCTTGCCTGCTCGTCGGCGCCGGGCAACGGCGGAATCTTGGCGGCGATCACCGGGGTCTCGGCTGCCCGCAGGCGATTGATCTCGACCCATTCGGACTTGCCCGCCGGCATCTGCCAGGACGGGTGAATCGCGCCGACCGGGCAGATCGGCGCGCAACCGCCGCAATCGATGCAGTTCTCAGGGTCGATGTAGGTCATCTGCTCATCGAGATGGAAGCATTCGACGGGGCAGACGGTGACGCATTCGGTGTAACGACACCCTCGACACGCATCGGTGACGACATAAGCCATGGACGTCTTACTCACTCTGGCATTGACGGGAGGCTGAGAGGGCCGTCAGGCGGCGGCCACGTCTACGAGCATGTCCGAGAAGGTCGGGGCGCGGCCGAGATCGGCGAAGGCCGGGGGCGTCAGGGCGTGGACGGTCGGCCCGCGCTGGTTGGAGCGCTGCCAGAAGCCCGCCGGGGCAACGACCACCCCGCGCATCACATCGGCCGACAGGGTGGCGAAGGCCTCGAAGGCGCCCCGTTCGTTGAACACGCGGATCGGCGTTCCTGCGCCGATGCCACGGGGCGCGGCATCCTCCGGGTGCAGGAGCACCGCCTGCTGCTCGCCCGCCTGCGCCACCTGAGCCGGAAGGTTGCCGTAGTTCGAATTCATGAACGCGTGGCTTTTCGGCGAGATCAGGCTGAGGGGGAAGCGCTCGGCCAGCGCCGGCGCGGTGCGCGGGTTCTCGTTCGGGGGCACATAGTGCGGCAGCGGATCGACCGGCTCACCCGCCTGATCGCCGCCATAGCCCTGGCGGAACAATGGCACTACGAAGTTTCCGCCTTCGGCCAGGCTCGACTTGAACTCGCACTTGCCGGAGGCCGTCGGAAAATTGCCGTCCCGGTGTGGGGCCCAGGAATCGGCCGCGTCCATCGTCAGACGCATGTAGCCCTTCTGTTTCAACTCATCGAGAGTGATCCCGGCGAGGACCGGGCTCGACCAATCCATCGAGGCTTCGATCATCTCCTCGTCCGACCGGAAGAAGAACGGATCGTCGATCCCGAGCGCCTTGGCGAGTCGACGGAACAGTTCGGTGTTGGGCACAGCTTCGCCGAGTGGGGCGATGGCCTGGTTGTTGTAGGACAGATACAGGTGCCCCCAGGAGAACATGATGTCCTCCTGCTCGAGCTGGGTCGTCGCCGGCAGCACGATATCGGCGTAGCGCGCGGTGTCGGTGAGGAAATGCTCGCTCACGACCGTGAACAGATCCTCGCGCGCAAGGCCCTGCTCGATCGCCTGCTGCTGCGAGACCATCGCCATCGGATTGGCGTTGTAGACCATTAAGGACCGGATCGGCGGGTCGAGGGACATCTCGCCGGTGAGAGCCGGGCCGAGGCGCCAGGAATTGATGACCCGCATCGATTCCGGCTGGAGATCCGGTCGCATCAAGCCCGCCCAATTCACGGGGAAGGCCCAGATCGGCAATTGGAGCAGGCCACCGCCGACATGCTTCCAGGCGCCGATCAGCGCCGGAAGGCAGGCGATCGCCCGGACGGTCTGGCCGCCGCCCGCATGGCGCTCGACCGCCACGCCGATCCGCACCACCGCTGCCGGTGTCGTGGCGTATTCACGGGTGAGCTTCAGGATGTCCTCGACCGGGATACCAGTCTCGGCCGAGGCGAATTCCGGCGTGTAGGCCTCGCACCGCACGGCGAGTTCGTCGAACCCCAGAGTGTGCTTGTCGATGTAATCGCGGTCCGTGAGCCCTTCCTTGATGATGATGTGCATCATCGCCATCGCCAGGGCGCCGTCGGTGCCGGGCTGAATCGGGATGTGCCAGTCGGCCAGCCGCGCCGTACGGGTGCGGACGGGATCGATGACGACGAGCTTGGCACCGTTCCGCTTGGCCTGCTCGATGAACGGCCAATGGTGCGAGTTGGTGCTGAGCGTGTTGCAGGCCCACAGGATGATGTATTTGGAATGGACGAAACTCTCGGGGTCCACGCCCGGCGTATGCCCGATCGTCATCATGTAGGCGGTACAGGCGCCCGAATCGCAGAAGGTGCGCTCACAGACGGTGGCGCCGAGCTTGTTGAAGAGGGGATCGCCGACGTTGAGGCCGTTGATGATGCCCTGGGTGCCCAGATAGCTGTAGGGAAGGATCGCCTTGGCTCCGCTCTCGGCGATGATGGCCTTCCAACGGCCCGCGATCTCGTCCAGAGCCTCGTCCCAAGTGATGCGCGCGAACTGGCCGCTTCCCTTCGGACCGACGCGCTTCATCGGGTAGAGCACGCGCTGGTCGCTATAAACCCGGTTCTGGTAATCGTTGACCTTCACGCAGAGGCGCCCTTTGGTGAAGGGATGATCCGGGTTGCCCCGGACAGCGATCGCCTTGCCGTCCTCCACCGTCGTGAGGATCGAGCAGGTATCGGGGCAATCGTGCGGGCATGCGCCGATGACGACTTCGCGAGCCATATCCACTCTCCGGTTGAGTAATTCTCGAACAGGAGGAGAGCGTGCCAATAATCGAGGCCGTGGGCATTATCGGGACCTGCGCCTTCGTATTCCTCGACTGCGGTCCTCAGCCCGGCGGAACGGACGGTCTTTCTAAACCTCAGGCTCAATGGCGCGGTTTGTGCACCGGTTGGAGCGATTCCAAGTGCTGACGCGAGAGAGGGAGCCATGCTGGGCCATTCGGTCGACAAGTACGTGACAGGCCGGTTGCTCGACACCTCCAACGATTTGCGCTGGTCGACTCTGCACGCCGAACGCTGGAGCCATATGCCCGGCGAGCTCCCGTCCCTCACCCCACGCGATACCGAAATTGCCGTCCAGTTGGGCGGTCGCACCTTCGTCGAACGCGTCGGGGACGGACGGCGTCAAAAGACTCATGGCCATCGGGGCACGATTTGGCTCTGCCCGGCCGGAATCGAAGAAAACTATATCAATATCGCCGATCCGATGGTCGATTGCCTGCATATGTTCATGCCGGCTCACCCATTCGAGCAGACGATGCTGCGGGATCTCGACATAGACCCCGCCCGGTGTGAATTGCGCTACGATGTGATCCAGCAGGATCCTTTCATCGAATATGTTGCCTGTCGCGTCATCGATGAAATGGAGCACGAGACCGCAGCCGGACGTCTTCTTATCGAAACACTGGGAGTCGCGCTGGCGGCCCATCTGGTCCATCGCTATTCGGCCGCGACCATCCGCATCCCGGAGAGCGGCGACAAGCCCCTTGATCGACGACGCCTGGAACGGGTCGAGAATTACATCACGGCGCACCTGTTTGAGGATTTCGCGGTCGCCGATCTGGCGTCGGCCGCCTGCATGAGCGTGGCGCATTTCACCCGCAGTTTCCGTGCGGCGACGGGGCGTACGCCCTACGAGTATGTGAGTGGACGCAGGCTCGAACGCGCCAAGCATCGGCTCGTGACCGAGGAGACACCGATCTCCGAGATCGCAGCGGCGATCGGCTTCTCGTCGCAGGCGAATTTCACGCGCGCCTTTCGTAAGGCGATGGGCGTGACCCCGGCCCAGATGCGTTCCTCCGCTCAGAAATAGACGCTGCGGTTTGCTCCGAAGAGACGTCTCCAACCTCCGGACATGGATGGGGTCCGCAAGAAGACCGCAGATCGGAGGGTCGATTGAGCGCGCTCTTCTCCATGACACGATGCAAGGGTCGAGAGCGCTGGTTCGGGAGCGGTATCGGTGTCATTCGGCGCTCGACGCCTGCTGTTCCGCAGGCGCAACCCGGCGGCGTGCAGAGCCGGGCCGAGTCGCGTCCATGGACATGACACGGAGCCCGGACGAGTTCCCGTCGGCCGGCCATTCCTTCGGATGGATCGAGACGATCAAATCGTTGCGAACGCCCGTTCGCGCTCGCGCCGCCGGCTTCAGCAGGAATCGAACAACGAAAGATGGTTGCGGATAAAGACCGCAGGCGGAAAATCCGGATGCTGACCCTGAAGAAAAACCCCGACATTTGATCTGGGGTCGAGGGGTCTCTCATGAAATCAAGATTTGGTCTGAGCCTGATTTCGGCTGCCCTATCCACATGCATGAGCTTTAGTGCCGAGGCGCTTGAAGTGAATCCCGGCGATTACGAACAGTTCCCCTCCGGGGCGACAATCGGATTGCTGTATTATCAGCATGGCCGTGGAGACGAAGCCTACGCGCGGGGTGCCAAAACGACATCGGATGCGAAGCTCGAGACGAATGTTGGCATCATCCGCCTGCTGCATGTCTATGAGATCGCCCCGGGCGTGACGGTCGACCCGCAATTCCTCCTCCCGGTTGGGGCGATCTCGACCGGCGGTGTCCTGTCACCCCTTGGATCGCCGGGCGGCGTGGGCGACATCATCATGGCCACCGCCTTCAAGTTCAAACTCAATACCGAATTCAACGATGTCTTCGCCATCACACCTTATCTCATCGCCCCGACAGGGACGTATGACGAGAACAAGGCGCTGAATTTTGGAACCAATCGCTGGCAGGGCGTCATTCAGGCGGCCTACGTCAAGCACTTCAATCCGGTTTGGTCGCTCGATCTGATCGGCGATGTCGCCTTTTACTCGGACAACACACGCTATAACCTCGGCGGCATCGGTCGGCTCTCACAGGATCCTCAATTCGAGCTGCAGGCCTATCTGCGGTACAAGATCAATCCTGCTTTGGAAATCGGCGGTGGCCTCGGCGGTAAGATCGGCGGCAACCAATCCTTCGAGCAGACGTCGCTGCGAAATTCACAAGCGACCCAATATGGCCGTCTCGCGGTCGCCTATTTTCCCGAACCCACCCTCCAAGTCCAAGCGATGATTGGCCAGGACTTTATTGTCGAGAATGGAACGAAGCAGTCGACATTCCTCCAGCTGCGGATTGCAAAGATTTTTCCGTAGAAAATCAGCTATAATAGGATGGCAGATGTCTAACTTAGCTATGAATAAATCGCCGCTTCGGCGAAAAGGATTGCTCGTGCCGTAGCATCCCTCGGCGGCAAGACAGGCACAATATCGGCATCATCGCCGATATTGTCTTTCTTGGCGTTGGTATTCCGCAAATCCATCAATCGTATATACTGGCGGGCAGCGTTGCTCTGGCGGCAAAAACCCGAAAGAGGTGAGTGCGCTTTCTGCAGAGCATAGTACTTTCCATTAAGCAGATTCAGAATCATAGAAACGTTGCCGAGCACGTTCGGCAACGCCTCGATTCAGTCATAATACATACGTCGACACATCGACTTACCCCTTACACTGAACTTCTCGAGTCGGATCCTCTGACTCGCCCAACTATTTGCCCTTTCGCTGTGCGTCGCAACCGATGCGATCGGGCCGGTACTGCAGTGCCCGAATCTCTTTGCAGTACGCCCGGATTCCTTCCGGCTCCCCCTCGTCGGTATCGACTTCGCTCTCGTACGGGGTGAACGAGGAGCCCTCACGCTTCGCCGCGACGACGGTGCAATCGAGGAACGATGCCCCCTCTGGACGACGAGCATATCGCAGCAACGATTCACGGCCGTCACAGATGGAATGACCGGCGCCGATCAGGGTGAGGATGGGACCGGATTGGCTCTCTCGTTCGACTGGACCCTGATCCGTTCACGATCAGGGCAGGAACAGACCGAACTGGTCTTATGCATCCGGTATCGATTCGAGCCGTTCTGGCTCGACGAGATGGCTTATGCACTGCGTGATCTCGCGGAACACACGATGAACCGTTTCGTCACCCGCACCATCCTAAAGCAGCAAGCCTAATCGGCGTCGCAACACCCGTCGCACCAGCGAGGCGGACGACACACCGGCGCAACGCTACAGAGGGACCGGGCACACCCGCGTGTTTTCGGATACTTGAACGCGCTATAAAAGTATAAGGGCATTGGAGTACCGGATGGGATAGTGAGTACGGCATGTAGCCGTCCGGTAGGCGCCGGCATGCACCCAACCACCTACGGCACTACGTACGGCCGCAGGCACTCCTGTACGGCCAGCCCCTACGCCACATACGACCTACGCGCTGCCCACGCAGCCACCACGTCGGCACGTCCCCCTGCCCACTCCGCCCACACCGATCCGGCATCCCGCTACTACCGAGCCTTTGTCCGGCACGCCGCCACCGCCACTGCCGCTACCCATTCTCGTTCATGATCCGACGGGCAACGGGAATCCTGACCTGACCGCACCAGCGCGGCCGCATGGCAGGATTTTATCATGGCCGACAACGCCCTCATCCCGCTGCCCCGCCAGCGACCACACCCCTTCGTCCACCCATCTCGACGCTTTCGACCCCACCGGGCTCGGACCGCTGACCATTCTGCCGATCAACTCCGATGCCCAACGTCGAAGCCACCACGTCTTCGTCCCCGCCGACCACCGCTTCAAGGCCGCCGCCGATGGCGTTCACCACCGTCCTTCTCCCGATTTTCCTTGCTGTGGAGGAGATACCTTTCGTACAGGGCCGAACCCCGACGGTCACCGCATCGTAGTGCAGGCGTGACGGTGGCCTGACCAATAGATCCGCTTTGGCGGCCTCCGCCCGGAGGCAGACCTGAAGAAAGCCACCCATCTCGGACGCTTCGGGAGGGCGACATCTGTCAGATTTTTACCACCATTTCGCGCTTGGAAACGGCAGGACCACGAATTGGCAATAGCTATACCCCCGATATACCATAGCGGGAGATACGCCTGCGCGGACAGATGCACGCTCGTAAAGATGATTGTATAAGGCGCATCTACGACATGGTTGGCGCGGAACAATCAAAGTGAACAATCGCCCTGAAATCATCATTGATGCGGCAAGCCATGTATATCGCTTTCGCTTAGTCGCGGTTATAGGCGGAATTTTAGGTATAATTACATGCTCTGCGGGCTTGGCGCTGGCAGATCAGCCTTCGGCCAAATTATGTACGAGCGAGCCCACCACTACCGCGACAGGGGTTTGCATAATGAACGCCCTCAACGAAGCGGATAAAAAACTCAATCTCGCGTACAAGAAGGCTCAATCGGTGATCGAGCAGGATGACCGCGTTCAAGATGACCCCGGGGAGGTTGCCAAGGCAAAGACTGCATGGACAGCACAACTCGCGGCAGCTCAACGAGCTTGGATGGCGTTCCGGGATGCGGATTGCGGCGACCTTATCTTCAGCGAGTGGAGCAACGGCCACGGAGTTCTTCCAGCGGTCTATGCTTGTCGATATGACAAGACAGTTCAGCGCACTAACGAGATTTTAAGCCGTTACCCTCTCCACTAGAGATCGCTTAGCACACTTTTGGACCATGCCATGCCTAAAAATGGAACCAGTCCCGCAAACAGAAAGTGGTTTATCGGGTTATTTATGGGATTTTCCAATCTGCTGGCATATCTCGCCATGAGCCTGCTGAATATCCCGCATAGTTTCTATGCCAGTGCTGTGGTGGGTCTTATATGTGCTGTGCTTACGTTGAGTGCTTATAGTTTTGTCCAGAGGGAAAATTAGAAGGTTTTTCTCGGCGACAGGAACCTCCCTTCTAATACTTTTCCATCCTTGGATTGATCCAATGAGCCAATCTTGTGAACGACGCAGCCAAAATCGAAACAGGTTCGGTAGAATGCTGTGCCGAAGCATCGGGCTACTCGCCTTGTTGCCCGTGGCCTCCATCGCACAGGAAAGCTCTCTAGTTGCCTCGTCTCCATGTGGCGATAGATCTGCCATTCCAGATCCGGCAGTTTGCAAAGATCCCATCATAAAGCGCCTCGATTCCGAGGTTACAGCCGCCTACGAACAGGCTAAAGGGCGACTTCAGGGTGACCGAGCCCTGACCAGTGATCTTCAAGACAAGCAAAGGTTCTTTGTCGAGGATAGCGACAATGCCCACGCGACAGGGGGCGGCCGTCTGCAACGCTACCTCGAGACGTGGCAGCACTGGCTCGACGCAATCGGCCCTCCGCGAGAGGGATTTGCGGGTGCGTGGATCAGCGGGACCGGCAGTTTTCAAATCATACCACGGGATAAAACGACTTTTACAGTCCTGGTGCGTGCAGACGAGCCAATCCAGGGTATCTTCACATGCGAATTCATCGGCGTTGGACGGATGGACGGTGAAGTCCTTGATGTAGCGTGGGACAAGGCCGAGACAGGCGATGACGATGATGCTGAAGGGTGGACGCTTCGGATTCACCGATCCGGATATCTCCTCAGGCTCGACGAGCGTCGTAACGGTAGCGTGGCATCCTCGCCTCCGTTCTGCGGCGTTCAGGGAAGCCTAGCGGACAGCTACCTGCCTGCGCAGTATAAGCCTGAACCTGTCCTCACCTGGAGCACAACCATTACGAAAGATCGGAGCCGATAGGAATGTTATAGCGAAAAATCGGCTTTTCTCCTGCAACGTCATGACCAAGGTCGACTGCCTGTGTCAGTACCAGCGGAGAAAACGACTGTTTTCGACCGATGGACGCCCATCACCTCTACAAATAATCATCGCGCAATCTTGGCTCGTGCCGCAGTTTCTTGCTTCCGGCACGAACGGATCGATGACATTTCAAGCGATCTGATGACCTTAAGGAGAGGCGTTATCTGGCATTTCATGCAAGATCCGCCGAGCAGCTTCGTGCCCGAGTGCCGCAGCCCGACGATACCAAGCTTTGGCTGCGACTACATCAACCGGAACAGCCTCGCCACGGAAGCATAGGTCGCCCAGTAAGGCCGCGGCCTCCGCATCTCCCGAATGGGCAGCACGGCGCAACCAGCGCAGCCCCTCTCCGACGTTTCGCCGGCCTCCATCACGGCCATGCAACAGGATATCTCCCCACTTGGCTTGGGCCGCTGGCGAGCCGCCTGCAGCGGCGGCCTGGAACAGGCGATGAGCCGCCGATTTGTCTACGGGCACACCGATCCCCGCCTCTGTCAGCATGCCCAGGAGATGCAACGCGGCCGGCAAACGAGCATCCGCTGCTCGAGTCACCGCTGCGGCGCCGGTCGCCTCATCCGCGGGACCAGGGGCTGCCCGCAGTAGCGCAATCCCGGTGCCGAGCCACCCCTCCGGGGATCCGCTCTCGGCCGCGCGGCGATACCAGACAGCCGAAGCTTCCGGGTCACGCAATTCCGCCGGGCCATCCCGAAGAATCCAGGCGTACAGGACTTGCGCATCCGCGATGCCACCTTCGGCAGCGCGCTGTGCCCATGAGGCGGCTTCCACGATGTCTCGGGCGCAGCCGCTGTCGAACGGACCTTGCGAGCGCGGACTGGCGCGATTGCCTTGTGCCAGCAAGGCAGCGAGGTGGAATTGCGCACCCGAATGTCCCGCACTCGCAGCAAGGCGCAGCCATCGGATAGCTTCCGTTGCACATTGGGGAACCGTCTTGCCGGTGGAATAGCTTTGCCCGAGGTGGAAACACGCCTCGACGTCGCCAGCTCGCGCCGCGCGTGCAAGGCTGCGCAACCCGCGTACATCCTGTCGAGCGAGCCGTGAGAGGCCATGCCGCCGCGAGGCCGCGCATGGCCACGCCATCACCCACCTGAAGGGGCCATCTGGGTCACGGTTCACGCATGCCATCCTGAAGCGGAGTGAGCACACGCATCAGCAGATAGTCCAGCACCGTGCGTCGGCCCACAGAGACATCCGCTGCCACCGGCATGCCCGATACGACCCGGAACCCCTCCGGCACGTCGTGCAGGGCTGTCCGGTCGAGGGAAATCCTGATCCGGTAGTATGGCTCGGTGCTATCCTGCCGCGGCAGGGATGCCGCGGCCGGGTCCGAGCGCTCGGTGAAGCTTGCAGGGCTGATCGCCTGGACGGTTCCCTGCGCCGTTCCGTAGCGCGAGAACGGCAAAGTATCGAACTTCACCGTCACGGCCTGGCCGGGCCGGACCCAGCCGACATCACGACCCGACACCGCCGCTTCCACCTCGAGATGAGCGTCGTTCGGCACGAGGGTGATCAGTTCCGCGCCGGATTGCAGCACCGACCCGACGGAAACACGGGCGACACTCAGCACGATCGCATCGGCCTGTGCCCTCAAGGAGACCAGTCCTTGGCGCAGGTCCGCCTTGGCCAGAGCCGCCTGGGCGCCTGAGAGCCGGCTTTGTAGCAACGTCAGGTCCGCCTCGTTGTGGGCGATCCGGCCGCGGGCATAAGCCTCGCGTTCGCTGGCTTTGGCGTCCAGAGCGCTCAGTCCCGCCGTGACGGCACTCTGTGCCTCCTCGAGGGATTGTTGCATCTGCGCCTGTGTGTCGTTGGCCGCCAGCGTGTTCATCAGGCTGCCGACCTGCAGCCGCTGCAACTCGGCCCGGCGGCTCGCCAGATCGGTGGCGATGCCGAGACGCTTGGTGCCGATCGCGACGTCGGTTTGCGCCCGCTGCAATTGCGCCTGAAGCGCGCCGGTCTCGGCGTCGAAGCGCGCGAGGGTCGCGCGGTGTTCGGCCATCCGTTCTTCGAAGAGGGCAGCCTGTTGCACGTGCACGGGATCCTGCGTCGAAGGGGCGTAGGGCCGACCGGCGATCTCCGCCTGGAGTCGCTCGATCTGGGCCGTCAGGCTCGCGACCTGCTCCTGCCGGCTCGATTGGTCCGAGCCGGTGAAGGTGGGATCGAGTTGGGCGAGCATGTCGCCCTTGCGAACCAGTTGCCCGGGTTCGACGTGGATGGCGCGCACGATACTGGTATCCAGCGGCTGCACCACGAGGGTACCGTTGGGGGCCGCCACGATGCCGCGTCCGGTGACCACCTTGTCGATCGGGATGAACGCGAGCGCCGCGAGACTGCTCAGCATCAGCGTACTGATGACTAGAGTGGTGCTGCGCGCCAGCGGCTGCATTGGCAGCGTGACCAGGGCGCGGCTGGGGCCGGCGAAGTCGAGGAGAGCGGCAGCGCCGTCGTCCGGCTGGCGATGGAACCCGTACATCTCAGATCTCCGCCGCGACAAGTTCGTGGGTATCGGCCGGCGCCTGGACCGGCCGCCCCTTGGGTTCACGGTCGAGGTAACGGTTTTGCTGACGCCAGAGCTGCTGGTAGATCGCGCATCGCTCGACCAGCGCGTCGTGCGGCGCGATATCGACGAGGCGTCCTTGGTCGAGAACCGCGATGAGGTCGCAATCCAGGAGCGAGGACAGGCGGTGCGACACGATCACCATCGTGCGACCGCGGGCGATCCGCTGCAGGTTGGCGTTCACCACCGCCTCGCTCTCGGGATCGAGGGCACTCGTGGCTTCGTCGAGGATCAGCACCGGCGGGTCGGCGACCAAGGCTCGCGCGATGGCGAGACGCTGACGCTGGCCCCCGGACAGATTGGACGAGCCCTCCTCGATCCACGTGCCGTAGCCCTGCGGCAGGCGCTCGATGAACTCGTCCGCTCCCGCGAGACGGGCCGCCTCCATGGCGTCTTCAAGGGTGAGATTGGGACGTCCGGCCAGGATATTGTCGGCGACCGTCCCGCGGAACAGTACGTTGTCCTGCAGCACGATGCCGAACGAGCGGCGCAGATGCGCCAAGTTGATCTCACGCAGGTCGGTCCCATCGACCCGCACCGTTCCGGAATAGTCTCGGCTGATCCCCTGGAGAAGCCGCGTAATGGTACTCTTGCCGGAGCCGGAGCGGCCGACGATACCGAGCATCGTTCCGGCCGGGATTCCGAATGAAACGCCGTCGAGGGCCGGTCCACGGGCTCCGGGATAGGTGAAGCTTACGCCTTCGAGGCGCAGGGCACCGGCGATCCGCGGTGAGATGCCGCCTTGCATCGCCGCGGTCTCGGTCGGGTTGTTCAGCACCAGCGCGACCTGCTGCACGGATGTGCGAACCTCCTCCACGTCTTCGAGCAGCCGGGCGAAACCGATGAGGGGCGCCGCGAGTCGGCCGCTCAGCATGACGAAGGCGACGAGCGCACCGACCTGTACGCCGGAGACTCCGTCGAGAACGAGGTAGGCGGCAACCAGCAGGACCCCGCGATCGATGAAGCGCTCCGCCGGGAGGGTCAGGGTGCGCGGCCAGCGGCCGAGCCGGCCCGCCGCAACCTGCGCGAGGCCAGCCTCGGCGACGGCGGCGTCCCATGCCTCCCGCCGTTGCGGCTCGAGCACCAGCGACTTGACCGTCCGGATGCCCTGCACCGTCTCGACTAGCAGCCCGCTCTTGCGCACCTCGGCAGCGATCGCCCGGCCATAGGCGCGGCGCATCGCCGGCATGAAGGCTATGATCACGAGGGCGACGACGCCGGACGCTGCCAGCACCATCGCGGCAAGGATGGGTTGAAGCCAGAACACCACCGGCAGCAACACCAGCAGCGTGGTGCCGTCGAGGACGGTACTCATCAACTTTCCGGTCAGAAACGCGCGAATCCGGAAGATCTGGCCGATGCGGTGGTTGGTCTCGCCCGTGGGATGCCGCTCGAAATGATCGAGCGGCAACATCAGGAGTCGCTCGAACACAGCAAGATTGAGCTGTGCGTCGATCCGGGTAGACAGAACCTGTAGCGCTTCGCCTCGAGCATGGGTCAGCAGCGCCTCGAATAGCACAGTGATGCCGACCATGACGCCCACCAGGGTCAGGGTGGACCAGCTCTGATAGACCAGCACCCGATCGAGCACGATGGAGGTCAGCAGCGCGGGAACGATGGCCAGGACGCTGAGGACCAGGGATGCCAGCACGACGTGGCGAAGGATTTCGCGTTCGCCGAAAACGAGGCGGGCCACGGAGGCGAAGCCGAACGGTGCCTCGGCCTGCGCAACGCCACGTCCCTTCCGAACCAATAGCCCCTCGCCCGACCACCATTGTGAAAGCCGCAGGGCGTCCATCGGGACCGGCTCGCCCCGTGGATTAGCCGGATCCCGCAGCCAGGCGAGGTCGCGCTTGGTATCGGCCGCGACGACCAGGCCGGTGCTTCCATCGGTGAAGAGCACGACAACCGGGCGGTCGGGTGCGGCCTGGGCGAGTTGGCGCCAGGAGAGCTTGACCGCCCGCGCCCAGAGCCCTGCCTCCGATAGCCAAGCCGCCAAAGCAGCGGGTGAGGGTGGCACGCCCTCCTCCCTCAACCGGGTGCGATC
Source organism: Methylobacterium sp. WCS2018Hpa-22 (assembly GCF_031843785.1). NCBI lineage: Bacteria > Pseudomonadati > Pseudomonadota > Alphaproteobacteria > Hyphomicrobiales > Methylobacteriaceae > Methylobacterium > Methylobacterium sp. WCS2018Hpa-22. The sequence continues at coordinate 257,757 of NZ_JAVTJA010000003.1, read as the reverse complement.
GAGGTCGATGCCGTGAAAGCGCGCCGCCGCCGCGACGGCGGCGATGCGCAGTTCAGCCGGATCGGAACCGTCCGGCCCGCCAGGAGGCGGGCCGGCGGTGGAAGGGGAGTCCGGCATCGTTGTGGTCCTGGCAGATCTGAGGGTGTCCGGCCTCCCGAAAGAGGCCGCACGGCTCGTTTCAGCGTTGATGGAGGCTTGAGGTGGCTTGACCGGACTCGTGGGCGAGCCCCGCTACTCCGTGACGGTCGTCCTCTCCGGGCATCGGCAAGAGACCGGCCTGCGCCTCCGGATCGTGGATCGCCGCCGCGACTCCACCGGCTGGCGCGGGAACCGGGACCGCAACTCCCGGAGGAGACGAGGCCTGAAACAGCATGCTGTTGACCGCATTCCGTGGATCGCCGGTTCCAAGGCTGCTGATCTGCCCTGGCGGCAGGGTGAACAGCTCCGTCGCAGGTGCCGCATCGGCGCCCCCCGGAGCGGCTGCGGCTACGGCCGAGGAATCGGCTGAGGCAGTCCCGCCCGGCTGAGCGAGGCTCACCAGAGTTCCCCCTTGGCCGTCGCTCGCCAGGGTCAAGGCAGCCTGCGGTGCCAGTCCCTCGATCGCCAGAACGGCATGGTCTGTGCCGTTGCCGATCAGCACCTGCGAGGCTGCCATACCGCCGGCGGCGGTTGGTGCGCTACCGGGCGCACCGATGGCCTGGGTCATCGCCCCCTGCTGGTACGCGACGCCGGCGAGGTCGATCGCGTCGCCAGCCGCCAGTCCGGAGATGCCGTTGAGGAGGGCGCCGCTTCTCGTGACCGCCGCGTCCACCTTCAGCGTGCCCCCACTGCCGGTTGCAAACGTGATGTCGCCGGTGCCGGCCGCACCGGCCGCACCGAGTTCGAGGGTGCCGCCGTCGATGACGGTGCCGCCGGTATAGGTATTCTGCACCTCGAGCGCGACTGTGCCCGGCCCTGCGGCGATTACGGTACCGGCACCGGTCGCGCCACTTGCGTCATGTGACCCGGTCTCGTCGGAAATGACGTCGTTGATGGTCGTGGTCTGACCGGAGAGAGCCCCGAGTGTGATCGCCTGATTGCCCTGAATGAACCAGCCCGCGCCATAGGCCTGGCCGTCGCCGCCGCCGTTCTGTCCCTGGCCGCCAGCGACGGTATCGCCCGTGCTGCCGGAATTGACGACCGTCAGGCTCGACCCCTGCTCGACGAAGACCGCGCCTCCCGCACCCAGGCCGCCGCCACCGCCGTCACTCTGGGGGTTGTTCGTGCCGTCCCCTCCCGCACCGCCACCGAAGCCCCCCGGGGCGCCTGTGCCTGACAAAAGCGGTGCGCCGCCACCGCCGCCGCCGCCGAAGCCGCCATAGCCTCCCTGGGTCTGAGACCCGCCGCCGCCGCCGCCGAAGCCACCAGTACTTCCCTCGCCGCCCTCACTCGTGTCGGCGCCGCTCAAACCGTAGATCCCACCGCCGGCACCTGCGCCGCCTTGCCAGATGGCGCTACCACCATCGCCGCCGCCGCCCGCGACACTTCCGTGAGCTCCGATGCCGGCATCCGACGGAGCACCTGTGATCGGACCCGCCGTCCCCTGCGATCCCGTCGCGGCATCAATGCCGTTGCCCCCGACCGCCTGGGCTCCGATACCACCGCCGCCGCCGGAAAGCCCGACCAGACTGGAGGCGGTGTTGCCACCACTCCCGCCGAGGCCGCCGCCGCCGCCGTAGCCCTCGCCGTAGGCGCCGGAGATCCCTCCCTCACCGCCTTGCGCGGCGTCATTGGAGAAGTGTACGTCGGCGAGCAGAACGTTCGCACCGCCGGCCACCATCAGGCCGCCACCGAGGCCCGCGCCGCCGCCACCGCCGGACGCGCCGATACCTCCCATTCCGCCGGACGCGACCGTATCGGCAATCGTCAGGTCCTCGATGGCTGCATTCCCGCCGAGCACCATCAGCCCACGTACGAAGTCGTTACCATCGAGAGTATGCCCTTGGCCCAGGATGGTGACGGGGCTGCTGCCCTGCAGCACGGGCAGGTCGTTCGCACCCATGAGGGTGATGTCATTGGTGAACTCGATCGCCAGCGGCCCCGGCGTGGTGCCGGCATTGGCTTGGTCGATTGCCGCGGTGAGCTGCGCCTCGGTGCCGACGCGCAGGACGATGCTTCCCGGGGTCGGCGTGCCGAAACTCGCATCGGTGGCGGGTGGCGTACCGCCGGTCCCAGCCGGAAGGGCGAGTGCGGCGGACAGTGCCGACCGGTTGCCCGAGGCGTCGGCAGACAGTGCCGCGATGGGGCCGGCGCCGGCATCCGGCAGAATATCGGGCGACAGGCTGAACGTGCCATTCGATGTGGCGGTCGCAGTCCCGAGTTGAAGCAGGATGCCAGCCTGCGCTTGCACCTGATACAGGGTGACGGAGCTTCCGGCCTGGGCCTGGGCCTGGGCCTGGGCCTGACCGGACACGACCGGCGAGCCATCCGCAGCGGTCGTCTCGACCAACCCAGTCGGTGCCGGCATCGCCTGGGTCATGGTCAAGGTCGAGCCGCCCTGGCCATCGCTCGCCACGGCGAAGGTAGCCCCGGCGTTCAGACCTTCGATCAGGACCGACTCCGACTGCGCGCCGTTCGAGGCCGTGACCTGTGTGGCGGTTTGCCCGTCCGTGGCCATGGCTCCGCCGACCGTCCCAACCGTGACCTGGGTCGCACCGGCGAGACCTGCGAAGTCTACCCGATCACCGGTCTGCATATCGCGCAAGCCCGTAACGAGAAGGCCGCCAGCGGGAAGGGCGGGAGCATCCACGCGCAAGGTCGCGCCGTCGCCGGTATCTCCAAAGGCGATCGCACTGGTAGCGCCTGCGGCCCCGCTCGCCGCGAGCTCCAGCGTGGTGCCGTCACCGATGACGATGCCTCCCGAGAGGGCGTTCTCTTCCGTGATCGCGACGGTACCGCCGCCGACGGCCATCACCACTGCCGCGCCGCCCTGACCGCTCGGATCATGGACGCCGGACTGGTCGGAGATTCCCCCACCGAGTGTCGTCGTCTCGCCCGGCTTGGCGAAGGCCGTCAGGACCTGATTGCCCGAGAGGAAGATCGAATTTCCGTATCCCTGGCCGCTTCCTCCACCGCTCGCACCCTGGCCACCGGTCGCCGTGTCGCCGGTGAAGCTGCCACCTTCGATACTGATCGTGCTGGTACCGTCGGCGAAGGCACCGCCGCCGAGACCCGCTCCACCGCCGCCGCCTTCCCTAGCACCGGCACCGCCGCCGAATCCGGCCTGGCCCTGGTCGACGCCCATGATGCCAACGGCGCCGCCACCACCGCCACCGCCACCGCCGTAGCCGGCGGCTCCACCACCACCACCGCCGCCGCCGCCATACCCGCCATTACCGCCGACGTCGCCGCTGTCGCCATCTCCGGCGCTGCCGGCGCCACCGCCTCCCCAACCGCCCTAAACGCCATTGGCGCCGAGGCCTCCACCGACGCCCGCGGCATCGTTGTTGGCGGATGTGCCATCGTCCAAGCCCAAGCCACCATCCGCGCCGGTCAGGATGGAACTGCGCCCACCAGGGCCGCTGGCGCTCCCCGTCGCCGCAATGCCGAGGCCGCCGCCACCGCCGCTGCTGCCGTCCCGCCCATCGTCCTCGTCGGCCTGAACTAGGGGGTTGAGGTGCTGGCCGATATCGCCGAACACACCCCCGACGCTCGAATGCCAGGCGCTTCCCGCTCCCCCGGCGCCGCCCATGCCACCGCCGCCGCCATATCCCGCACTCCCGAGCAGAGCGCCGGCCTCCCTTGCGCCGCCCTGTCCGCCGGTGGCGGCGTCGTTCGTGAACGAGACGTCATCGAGGGCGATCGTCGCGTGGTTGACCGCAAGCACGCCGCCACCGAGACCCGCGCCGCCGCCGCCGCCGCCGCCGGCCTTGCCGATGCCGCCGGCGCCCCCCTGGGCGACAGCGTCCTGAATAGTAAGGTCTTTCAAGAGAGCCTGCGTATCGTCCACCATCAGGCCGCGGTAAGTATCGGCACCGTCGAGCACGTGTCCTTCGCCGTCGATCCGAACCACGCCGAGGGGCTGGTTCAGCGCTGGAAGGTCCGCATTCAGGGAGATGTCGGCCGTGACATGGATCGCGTAGTTGCCAGGCGAGGCGTTGACCGTCTCGATGGCGGCGGCGAGCTGGGCTTGATTGGCGACAGCGAGGACTTGCACTGCCCCATGGGTGGGGAGGATCGATGGCGCCGTGGGCGTGCCGTCCGGGTTCCAAGGGGTGCCGGGTTGCAGCGTCGACACCTGCTCATCCGGCGACCCCTTGGCCACCGGATAAAGTAGGATGCCCGCCGCGACCACGGCAGAAGCCGGCCCGGCGAACTCGCCTCCGACTCTCACAGCGTTTCCAAGATACCCAAGTGATCTAATGAAGACTGCAGCTCCATCTGGCGACAGTGAGCTCGCGAAGTTGGCCGCCCAGTCATTGAAGCCTTGTGCGAACGCCGATCTAGTCCCGTAATTCTCCGCATCCCTCAGAATCGTGGAGCCATAGCCGCTCGATTCATCGAGCACGCTGTCTTCGCCTGCCACCCCCGGGACGGTCGGTGGACCCCCGTTAGGCCCGACTGCCCTTCGCAGTCCCTGCAAAAGGATGCTGACTTCTGTACCGCCGGCGGTCGTATTGACGGCCTCCTGTACAGTCCCACCCTCAGGATTTGCCTGATTTTCGATAGTCGCGCCAGACATGCTCTAACCTTTCGTCGTCACATCTGGGGATGCGGTTCATCTTTATGGCCCGCTCTTGAAGCAACGAGGCAACGTCGCAGCCAGAACTTGATAAACAATTGAATGACGTAGCTGGTATGACACCAAGGTGAGCGGAAACTTAATAAAACGACATGCAATGAGTTGTTGTACGTGGTCGCCCCGACCGCGTTCGATCCACCGATCCCAGGCTGACTCTGACGCTACCGCCAAGCTCGCTTGCGCTCTGGTAGTCGGGCGAACTGCTAGAGCAAATCGGTTGTCATGCTGCAGAATATGGACGCGAGCTTCTTTCCGCTGAAAGGAAAGAGCCACGCTCCTTATGAGCCCCGAGCCACCACCCTTAGAGCGTTCTCGATTTAATCTGGCTCATATTCTGCTGCGGCGAAGAAGTTGGCGCACTCGTCGGGTGTGACGGCGTCGACGAGGCGCCCGATGGCCGACCACATTCCCTCGACGGTCCGTTCCTCGGCTTTGCGCAGCAGCGCTTTCAGCTCCGAGAAGGCCATCTCGATAGAGTTGAAGTCGCTGCGCGGTCCTTCGGTTCGGGGCTGTAGGGCGGGAGGAACAACAGCTGTGCGCCCGCGGCCTCGATGGCGGCTCGCACGGCAGGCCCCTTGTGGCTGCCGAGGTTGACCCAGCAGACCCTGTCCTTCTACGTCCAGGACCTGCTCAGCCTCGACTCTGCGGCTGCGACGCGACACGTCGGCTTCGCCCTGGCCGGTTTCGCGTTGGCCGCCCTGGCGAGCCAGATCCTCATCGTCAGACAGCTCTCGCCGACGCCGCGTACGATGCTGAGACTTGGAGCGGCAGGACTACTGACAGGTTTCGTCGCCCTCGCCTTGGCACAGAATCTTGCCCTCATCGTCGCTGGCTGCATCGCCTTGGGCGTCGGCTACGGCGTCATCATGCCGGGTCTGCAGACCACGGCCTCCCTGGCGGTCGGGCAGGCTGAGCAAGGCGCCGCCGCAGGACTGGTCTCCGCCGCCATGGCTCTCGGATTCGTGGTGGGGCCGATCCTCGGCACCTCCCTCTATTACGTCCAGCCGCGCCTCCCCTTTCTGATGGCCGTCGGCCTCAGCATTCGCCTCCTGGCCGCGGTCGCATCCGATCGCCTCGCTCCCGTCGCCCGGAGGATCGGATGATGACGCATCCGATCCCCCTCGCGATCTCCCTCGGCAGAGCGACGTTTGCGGTGCTATCTCTGCGTGCATCATCGCGGTCGGCTCAGAAGTGGGTTGCGCGCCGAGGCCTCGCGCAAACGTGAGGCGGCTTCGTGTCAGGCGTTTCCGACGGCGTCCCGCAAAGATCGAAGGCGACCGCACCTTGATTTTTGTTAGACGCGCCAGATTTCGCTCGCAGCGTCGGGTCGCGCGAAAGTTGCTGTCGCTCGAGGCGTTGCACGCTCCACGTCGCATCAGGCGACAGACAGGCGACCCGATCCGTCCGATGGCGCCGGCCCTGCGCCAAGGGAAACGTTGATGAACGAGTTGATGATCGACAAGACCAATACCGAATCGTACCCGATGGCCGGCAAGTGCCCGTTTGGCGGCGATCGCATCGGCGGAGCACTCGGCAGCCGTCCGGCACTGGAGAACTGGTATCCCCACCGTCTGAGGGTCGAACTCTTGCACCAGAATGGGGTCGCGTCGGATCCGCTCGGACCGGATTTCGACTATGGCAGCGCATTCCGGACGATCGACCTCGATGCCCTGAAAAGCGACATCAAGCAGTTCCTGACCTCGTCGGTGGCGTGGTGGCCGTCCGATTACAAGAATTACGGCCCGCAGATGGTCCGCATGGCCTGGCACTCGGCCGGTACCTACCGCATCGCGGACGGGCGGGGCGGGGCCGGCACCGGGATGCAGCGCTTCGCGCCGATCTCGAGCTGGTGGGACAACGGCAACACCGACAAGTCGCGCCGGCTGCTGCAGCCGATCAAGCACAAATACGGCAACGCCCTCTCCTGGGCCGACCTGATGGTGCTCACCGGCAACTGCGCCCTGGAGATCATGGGCCTGCCGACCTACGGATTCGCCGGCGGACGTCTCGACGCCTGGGAGGCGGACAACGCCACCTACTGGGGCCCCGAGGTCGTCGAGATGGGCAAGGTCTCGAGCTTCGACGAGATGGTCAACCGTGACGAGCGCTGGCGCGGCAAGAACGGCGACGCCGACTACGACCTGGAGAACCCCCTCGCCGCTTCCCACCAATCGCTGATCTACGTGAACCCCGAGGGACCCTACGCGAACGGCGACCCGCAGGGCTCGGCCAACGACATCCGGACGACGTTCACCCGCATGGCCATGAACGACGAGGAGACCGTGGCGCTCATCGCCGGCGGTCATGCCTTCGGCAAGAGCCACGGCATGACGCCCGCCAAGGAGATCGGACCGCCGCCCGAGATGGCGCCGATGGAGGCGATGGGGCTCGGCTGGCACAACCCGAACGGCGCCGGCTCGGGCAAGGACACGATGACGAACGGCATCGAGGGCAGCTGGACCCCCGATCCGACCCAGTGGGACAATGCCTACCTCGAGAACCTCTTCCGGTTCGAGTGGGAGCAGACCAAGAGCCCGGCCGGTGCCCTGCAATGGACCCCGACGGATCCGAACGCGCCCAAGACCCCCGACGCCCATGTGGCGGGGCAGATGCATCCCCTCATGATGATGACCTCCGACATCGCCCTCAAGGTCGATCCGGAATACCGCAAGGTCTGCGAGAAGTTCCTCAACGACTTCGATGCCTTCACGCAGGCCTTCTCCAAGGCCTGGTACAAGCTCACCCACCGCGACATGGGCCCCAAGCACCGCTACCTCGGCCCGGAGGTGACGATCGAGGACGGTCTGCTGTGGCAGGATCCGATCCCCGATGCCGCCTATGCCCCGGTCGGCGAGTCCGAGATCGCCGCCCTCAAGCAGGCGATCCTGGCTCGGAACCTCTCGGTCTCGGACCTGGCCTTCACGGCCTTCTCGGCGGCCTCGACCTACCGGGACAGCGACAAGCGCGGCGGCGCCAATGGCGGCCGGCTCGCCCTGGCCCCGCAGAAGGATTGGGCCGTCAACCGGCGAGCCGCGCCCGTGGTCGAGGCGCTCCGTGGGGTCATGGCCGACTTCAACCATGGGCGCAGCGACGGCAAGCAGGTCTCACTGGCCGACCTCATCGTGCTCGCCGGCTGCGTCGCCGTGGAGAAAGCGGCTCGGGACGCCGGGGTCGAGACGCAGGTGCCGTTCACGCCCGGCCGGGTCGATACCACGCATGACCTGACCGACGTCGAGATGTTCCAGTGGCTGAAGCCCGTCGTGGACGGCTTCCGCAACTACGTCGATGACGGGTTCGGGGAGATGGCGCAGCGTCTGGCGCCGGAGGAGATGTTCCTCGACAAGGCCAACCTGCTGACGCTGACCGCGCCGGAATGGGTGGTGCTGACCGGCGGCCTGCGCGCCCTCAACGCCAACCACGACGGGTCGAACCGGGGCATCTTCACCGACCGGGTCGGCGTGCTGACGACGGACTTCTTCCGGAACCTGACCGACACGAATCTGGTCTGGGAGAAGGCCGACTCGGCCGGGACGTCCTTCGCCCTCAAGGACCGCGAGAGCGGGCAGACGAAGTTCCAGGCCACGCGCAACGATCTCGTCTTCGGGTCGAACGCGCAGCTGCGCAACATCGCCGATGCCTATGCCGGCAGCGATGGCCAAAGCCGGTTCGTGGCGGATTTCGTGCGGGTCTGGGACAAGGTGATGATGCTGGACCGGTTCGACGTGAAGGGTCACCGTCGTTACGGACCCATGGCGGCCTGATCGTCGCGGCTGCGAGCAACCCGTGCCCCCGTTCCACCCTTCGGTGGGCCGGGGGCACCACGAGAGCGGGTCGGCTCAGAGGCAACGTGTCATCGCCTGGATGTTCCGACCCCAGCGGATCGAGGGCGAGGCTTGGTCTTCATCGTTTTCCATCCTCCGCTTGGATCGGCAACGCGTTCGCGCGCTTGATCTGGCCGAGGGCGAAGCTCGATTCGATCGCTGCGACGCCGTCGAGGCGGGTGAGCTTGTTCTTGAGAAAGCGCTCGTAGGCTTCGAGATCCTCGACGACGATCCGGAGCAGGTAGTCGCGCTGCCCCGTCATCAGGTAGCAATCGACCACCTCCGGCCAGCGGATGACGGCCATGGCGAAGCGGTCGAGCTCCTCCTCGCGCTGGCGTTCCAGCTTCACCGAGGCGAAGACGCTGACCGGCAGCCCGACCGCCGTCTGGTCGACGACCGCCACGTAGGCCTTGATCACCCCGGCGGCCTCCAGGCGGCGCACGCGCCGCGCGCAGGGCGAGGCGGAAAGCCCGACTCGTTCGCCGAGCTGCAGCACCGTCAGACGGGCATCCTCCTGGAGCGCGACGAGGATATTGCAGTCGATGGCGTCGAAATCGGCTTTTGGCACAGAACACTCGCGATCGTGACCCCGGCAGCCGATCTGAGCCACAATCCTTGCATCCGGCAAGTGGGTTTGGTCCCTTTTCGCCCCAAGCCGTGGCTACGATCGGCCCATGAGCGATCCGCGATTACCCCACCTGACCGCGCTGGCCCGGAAGAGCCTCTGGCTCTCGACCTGGATCATCCACAACGCCAACCATCTCCGCGCCTCGGCGGACGGGTTGAAGGTGGGCGGCCACCAGGCCTCCTCGGCCTCGCTCTGCGCGATCATGACGACGCTCTACGGCGCCGTGCTGCACCCGGAAGACCGGGTCGCGGTGAAGCCCCATGCGAGCCCGGTCTTCCACGCCCTGCAATACCAGTTCGGCCAGCAGACCCGTGAGAAGCTGGAGAACTTCCGGGGCTTCGGCGGCGCCCAGTCCTATCCGTCGCGCACCAAGGACGTGGACGACGTCGACTTCTCCACGGGCTCGGTCGGCCTCGGCGTGGCGCAGACGCTCTTCGCGTCGCTGACGCAGGATTACGTACGGGCGAAGGGGTGGGGCGGCGAGCGGCCCGAGGGCAAGATGGTCGCCCTCATCGGCGATGCCGAGATGGACGAAGGCAACATCTTCGAGGCCCTGCTGGAGGGCTGGAAGCACGGCTTGCGCAACACCTGGTGGATCGTCGACTACAACCGCCAGAGCCTCGACGCGGTGGTGCGCGAGGGATTGTGGTCGAAATTCGAGGCGATGTTCCGCAATTTCGGCTGGGACGTCGTCGTGCTCCGCCACGGCACGCTCCAGCGCGCCGCCTTCGCGGAGCCGGGCGGCGAGCGCCTGAAGGACTGGATCGAGTCCTGCCCGAACCAGACCTATTCGGCGCTGGCCTTCCAGGGCGGCGCGGCCTGGCGTCGGCGCCTCACGGAGGAACTCGGCGACCAGGGCGACGTTTCGGCCCTGATCGACCGGCGCTCGGATGCGGAACTCGCCGCCCTGATGGGCAATCTCGGCGGCCACGACCTGCCCATGCTGCTGGAGGCCTTCGAGGCGGCCCGCGCCCATGACCGCCCGGTCTGCTTCATCGCCTACACGATCAAGGGCCACGGCCTGCCGCTCGCCGGCCACAAGGACAACCATGCGGGCCTGCTGACCCCGACCCAGGTCGAGGGCTTCCGGGCCGAGATGGGCATCCGGCCCGGCCGCGAATGGGACCCTTTCGAGGGCCTCGACATCGCGCCGGAGGCCATGCGGCGCTTCCTCGCCGAGGTGCCCTTCGTCCAGCGGGGGCGCCGCCGCTACGAGGCCCCGGCGATCCCGGTGCCGGAGCGCTTCGCGACTCCGAGGCAGGCCTCGCTCTCGACCCAAGCCGGGTTCGGCCTGCTGATGCACGAGATCGCCAAGTCCGACGGCGCCTTCGCGGCGCGCATCGTCACCACCTCGCCCGACGTCACGGTCTCGACCAATCTCGGTGCCTGGGTGAACCGGCGCGGCCTCTTCGCCAAGCAAGCCATGGCCGACCTCTTCCGTCAGGAGCGCATTCCCTCGACCTTCAACTGGACCTTCGCGCCCACCGGCCAGCACCTCGAACTCGGCATCGCCGAATCGAACCTGTTCACCGCGCTCTCGGCGCTCGGCCTGTCGCACGCGATCTTCGGCGAGCGCCTGCTGCCGGTGGGCACCCTCTACGATCCCTTCATCGAGCGCGGCTTGGACGCCCTGAACTACGCCTGCTACCAGGATGCGCGCTTCATCCTGGTGGCGACGCCGGCCGGCATCACCCTCGCCCCCGAGGGCGGCGCCCACCAGTCGATCAAGACGCCGCTGATCGGCATGGGCCAGGACGGGCTCTCCGCCTTCGAGCCGGCCTTCGTGGACGAACTCGCCGTGCTGCTGCGCTTCGCCTTCGCGCATATGCAGCGGAGCGGCGCGCCCGAGCCCGACCCGGTCATCTGCCTGCCCGATGCGGCCGGCGGCTCGGCCTATTTCCGGCTCTCGACGCGGGTCGTGGAGCAGCCGGTCCGAGTGATCGATTCGGATCTTGCCGCCGACATGGTGGCGGGGGCCTACTGGCTGCGCCGGCCCGGCCCGAACGCGGAGGTCGTCGTCGCCTATCAGGGCGCCATCGCCCCCGAGGCGATCGCCGCCACGGGCCTGATGGCCGAGGATCGGCGCGATGTCGGCCTCCTCGCCGTTACCTCCGCCGACCGGCTGCAGGCCGGCTGGACCGCCGCGCAAGGGCTGCGCGAGCGGGGATCGCCGGGCGCGTCGAGCCATATCGAGCGACTGCTCGCCGACGTGCCCAGCCATTGCGGCCTCGTCACCGTCCTCGACGGCCACCCCGCCACCCTCGGCTGGCTCGGCTCGGTGCTGGGTCACCGCACCCGCGCCCTCGGCGTCTCGCATTTTGGGCAGACCGGCACGATCGCCGACCTCCACCGGCATTTCGGCATCGATGCACGGGGCATCGCCACGGCGGCCCAGGCCATCGCCCCAGGTCGCTGGATCCGGCATCTCCAACTCGCTTGAGCCTGACGCCCTCTGCATCCGCATCCGCTTCCTCGCGCTGCACGCCGTTGGCGTGAGCGGTGTCGATGTGGTGCATCTGTCACCGCGTACTCCGGCACCGGTGCCATGCTGGGTTGGTTCGGTGTTGCCCTTGCGGCCTCGAACGTGTTGTTCGGCGGCCTGCAGAAGATCACGGCGGAGCAACTCGGGCTTTCGCCGGTCCTGATGGCCGCGTCCAACTCCTCCGGGGGAGTGATGGGCAAGATGATCGACGCGCAGTCCATCGTCGTCGCCTCCACTGCGACGCAGTGGTACGGCACTGAGGCGAGGATATTGCGCTACGACATCTTCCAATCGATCGCGTTTGCCTGCCTCGTCGGTGTGCTGGTGATGCCGCAAACCTATCTGCCGTCCTTCACAGCCATGGTCCCGGCGCATTGAAACCTGCTAGAGCGCTCACCGCCGAAGTGGATGCCGGTTCGGCGATAAGAGAGCGCAGATCTTGGCAGGGGGCGCAGGAGCGCCCCCGCTTCTTTCCTTCATTCGGCGATGGCGCGACGCGCCCGCGGAGACCCACGATGCGTCTGAGCGACTGTCACAGCTTCCACGATTTCCGCCGCATGGCACAGGCGCGCCTGCCGGGACCGATTTTCGACTACATCGACGGGGCAGCGGACGACGAGGTGACCTACCGGCGCAACACCGCCGCGTTCGAGACCTGCCAGCTCGTCCCCAACGTCCTGCGTGGCGTGGGCGAGATCGACATGTCCGTGACGGTGATGGGCCAGAAGCTCGCCATGCCGGTCTATTGCTCGCCGACCGCCTTGCAGCGGCTGTTCCACCACGAGGGCGAGCGGGCCGTCGCCGCTGCGGCCGGCAAGCATGGAACGATGTTCGGCGTGTCCTCCCTCGGGACGGTGAGCCTGGAAGAGGCGCGCCGGATCAGCAGCGGTCCGCAGGTCTATCAGTTCTACTTCCACAAGGACCGCGGCCTGAACCGCGCGATGATGGAACGGGCCAAGCAGGCGGGTATCGAGGTGATGATGCTGACGGTCGACAGCATCACGGGCGGCAACCGCGAACGCGACAAGCGGACGGGCTTCTCCATCCCGTTTCGCCTGACCCTTGCCGGGATGATGCAGTTCGCGGTGAAGCCGGCCTGGGCGATCAACTACCTGACCCACGAGAGCTTCAAGCTGCCTCAGCTCGACGGCCATGTGGACATGGGTGGGGGGGCGCTCTCGATCAGCCGCTACTTCACCGAGATGCTCGATCCCTGCCTGTCATGGGACGACGTGGCCGCCATGGTTCGGGAATGGGGCGGCCAATTCTGCCTGAAAGGCGTGATGTCGGTGGACGATGCCAAGCGCGCGGTCGAGATCGGCTGCACCGGTATCGTGCTGTCGAATCACGGCGGACGCCAGCTCGACGGCTCCTGCTCGGCATTCGATCAGCTCGCGGAGATCGTGGACGCGGTCGGCGACCGGATCGACGTGATCATGGATGGGGGCGTTCAGCGCGGTACCCACGTGTTGAAGGCCCTGTCACTCGGCGCGAAGGCGGTCGGCCTGGGTCGGTACTACCTGTTCCCTCTCGCCGCAGCCGGTCAGCCGGGCGTCGAGCGCGCCCTGGACCTGATGCGGTCCGAAATCGAACGCGACATGAGGTTGATGGGCTGCGCGTCCATCGACCAGCTGACGCGCAGCAACCTGCGGTATGCCTGAGAGGGATACCGTCCCTTCCCGATGCCCGATCTCCGAGAACGTTGGGGATCGGGTGTCATGGGATCCGTCCGCGTAAGATGGACGGGGCGGTGCCCTAGGAGCGCGCGAGTGCGTCTTCCGGTCGGTCCTTGCATTTGCGGGGAATCCTGATGGGATAGTCATGCGGAAGCCGCCGTCTCCCGCTCGAACCTTTATGCGCCCGGATCCAACTTATGGGGGCGGCCCACCGATGGATCGCGCGAACCCCGGCCGTTCCATGCCTGTCCCCATTCCGGCCGCCGCCCTCGCCTCGAAAGCGGCCGAGCCTCCCTCCAGACGCTTCATCGTTGGCCAGGACCCGCAGGGGAACTGGGTCGCCATGGAAGTCCACGGCCTCGGCGGCGGTCTGTTCCGCACACGGCACGATGCACTGCACTACGCGACCGACCTTACCGGCCATCGCCCGGATGCGGTGGTGTTGTCGGCCGACCGCATCGAACTTCTTTTATGAGATCGGCGCCTGAGCCGGCGGGCGCGGTGTATCCGTCATCCGGCTGCGCGCGCCCCCTCGCCTCTCGACGCGCCGGGCGCGTGCGGCCTCGATATCCGCGGGAACGGTTCTGAGCCGCTTTATGACAGGCAGCCGCTTCCCATCAATCGGGAATTTCAGCCGCGAAGCGTTTCAATACTGCCGATGGCATATGCCACGTACCCCGGAAACCTTTTCGGATCGCCAAGCCATCGCCTGGACCAAATTCCTGGACAACGCCGCTGTCCTCGTCAGTCACGACGATACTTCCCTCAATGACAACCGCCATTTCGTTGAATGGATAATCCGTCAGTTTCATGGTCCCCGCAGTGCAGGTCCAGACGCCTGCGAGAAAATTACCTTTCTCGTTGGTCATGAATACATCCAGGACCTGTAGGCACTCACCGTCTACGATGGAGCCGAGAGTCGCTGGCCCCCGGATTTCCTGGCCGCTCTTGCTTCCCGAAGGGTCGATGTTGACAAGTACTTGTGTCGTGGCGGCAATGCTCATCGTGGTCTCCTCGGCAGAGTGTCGATATGGCTCGGCTTCGAGCTATCCTTTTTGGAAGGGTTGCTTTCCCAACCATCGAAGCCGCGATCCGAGGATTTCGCGGCGTGGCGGTCAGGCATCCAGGGTCAGATCGGAAGTGGGGACGGCCTGACAGGAGATGCAGACGTGATCGTCGGGCGGCTCGCCGTCATGCAGGTGCCTGACCTGTCCGCTGACGATTCTGACGGTGCAGTTCTCGCATTGCCCGACTCGGCACCCGCTCGAAACGGTGATGCCGGATTGCTCGGCAAAGGCGAGGAGTGGCCCTTGATGGGCATGCCAGGTGAGACTCTGTCCCGACCGGGCAAAGGTGACGACATAGGATTGCTTCCCGATGGCCGTGTAAGGCATCGGACTTACGAAGCGCTCCTGCATGATATCGAATGGAAAAGCCCCGTCGGATACGAGACTTCGTGTCATGTCACGCATCAATGCATCACCACCGCAGAGGTAATGCAGCGGGCGCCGCGCGAGCAATCCTGCCGGGAGGGCCTCCGGGGAGATATATCCGACTCGATCGAAATTGCTCCCGACGTGGTCGTCTTCGAAGGGCTTACTATAGTAATCGATGATCTTCAATCCCGGAAGCCGGGTCTTCAGAGCCCCCAGGCGTTGGCGAAAGACGTGTGTTGCGCTGTTCCTGTTGTTGTACAGGAGATAAAACTCAGAGGCCGAGGATTGCGCCGCAGCCGCATCGAGGGCTGCCATGAACGGCGTTATGCCGATCCCGCCCGCATACAGGATCACGGGGCGTTCTGAATGAACCGGAATAAGGAAGCTGCCCTGGGGCATCTGCACGCCGAGCGTATCCCCTGCGCGTGCGCGATCCACGAGATGAGCCGAGACACTGGCCTGGCCGGAAGCTTCACTGTCCGGTCGCCTCGCGTTGCGGACACAGATCACATACTCGGATGCCTCCTCCGTGCCGGCCCCGTCGACGAGCGAGTATGAGCGCGTGACAAGGCCGTCCCCCATGTTGAGTTGCAGGGAGATGTATTGACCGGCTTCGAAACCGGGCACTTTGCCTCCGCCGATGGGAGCGAGGTGGATACGCTTCACATCTGCTGCTTCCTCGACGATGCGCTGGATGCCGAAGGCGCGGAACCCTTTCCACCGCTCCGGCTGACGGCCGGCTCGGCTCTCCCGATGGAGGTCGCAGACGACGGACCGCATCGGTACCGAACCGCTCACGGGGTCGGCATTGCGCGCATCGACGAGAGCGTTGAAGTTGCTGGTGCGAGGGCCCCTGACGGGCATCGTCGCTTGGCCGAGTGGCGTGCAGCCCTGCCACCACCCATAATCACCGACCATGACCCGTGGATCGAGCTTGCCGTCGATCCGTGCGCGGAACCGTGCATTCCCGGTCCGCGTCGTGACGACGACCCAGTCGCCGTCCTGGATCCCCTTCTCCACGGCCAGGGACGTTGCGATGTCGAGTGTTGGTTGCCGTGCCTTCCGTCTCAGGCTCGCGATGTTGCGGTGCTGGCTGTGGCAGTAATAGCCACTCTTCGCGTTGGTGAGAACGTACGGATAGCGCTGTGACGGCTGGCTGATGTCGTGATCGTCGAAATCAGGCAGGGCGCCGGCACCGTGAACATGCATCAGCTCCGAATACAGCTCGACCAGGCCGGATGACGTCGCGAAGCCCTCCTTCGTGTACTTGGTCGTCGGATGGGCAAGTGGAATCCGCATTCCCGCGGGATTGTCCCGCAGAATCTGCGTGGTCAGTCCCAATGGCTCGAGCATGGCGTTCCAGCCGCGATCGAGTGAACCGTTGTAGAAGGTTTCGGCCATGCCCAGGCGCTCGGCCAGGGCAAAGACGATCTCTGCGTCGGAACGGCAATCACCACGGGGCGAGACCATGCGCGAGCGGAGCTGCACCCATTCTGCCGCTGCGGGCGAGATCTCGAAGCCAATCCGCAGAGCCTCCCTCTCCCAGAGGGTATTCACCGGCAGAACGATGTCGGCGTATCCCGCGGTGGGAGTCATGAACAGGTCGCAATGGACATGAAATTCGAGGGCGCGAAATGCCGCCTCCGCCATCGTCGTGTCCGCCTGGGATAAAAGTGGATTGGCGCCGAAGGAGACATAGGCGCGAACCTTGTAGGGGGCACCGTCCAGGATGGAGCGGTAGAGATTGCGAGTGCTGATCCAACCGCTGGCAGGTGGCCCGATCGGGCGCTCCGCACGGCCGAGCGCTTTCTCCAATTGCTCGGGGGGCAGCTGGGCCGGATCGTTGACGGGGCTGAAGGGAAGCGCGCCGAAGATGCGGTTGCCGCCGAGGCTGTCATAACTGCCGGTCAGGGCATAGAGGCAGCTCATCGCCCGCATGCTCTGCGTGGCGTTGGCGTGTTGCTCCACGCCGGTCCAGCTATGCAGGGTGGTGCGCGCGCTGTCCGCGATGAGATCGGCGGCGGCACGGATGAGAGCCGGCTCGATCCAGGTGGTCCGGGACGTTTCGTCGATGGAGAACCGTGCACAGGCTTCGGCGTAGAGGTCGAAGGCCGTCCGGCAGGGGATGGGTGACGGTCTGTCGGTTTCGACGAGGAAACGTCCGCGTAGCGCCGCCTCGCTCGGCACCGGCCTCCCCTCGCCCGGCCGTGCCACGGCCAATGGAACCGGCTTGCCGGCTTCGTGATCCCAGTAGACGTAAGCGTCCGCGGGAGTGAGACCGAGGTCGCCGCCCCGCAGGAACAGGCCGTTATCGTCCCGGACGAGCAGAGCTCCGTTCGACCATCGCGAAACGAAGGTGTGATCATACTGGTCGCGGTCGATGAGTGCGCCTGCGATGCCGAGGGCGAGGGCGGCGTCCGAACTCGGACGGACCCTCAGCCATACATCGGCTTCCCGCGCCAGAGCGGTCTCACGGGGATCGACGACAATCAGCTTGGCTCCCGCCTTTCGGGCCTCCCCAATGGCATGGGCCTGGGACAAGACGGTATTCGTAGGATTATGACCCCATAATATGATGAGGTCGGAATGGATGTAGTCCGGCGTCGGCATACCGCGCCCGAAAGTAAAGGCATGGCCGTTTTCTTTGTGCCAGTTGCACAATTCTGAAGCATAAGAAATATTCGGGCTTCCAAATTGGAATACGAAGCGCTCCACGAAGGGCGCGCTATCCGCCATGGGCGTACCCGATGGCGTGGTGATTCCGAACGCGACGGTGTGGGCCCCGGTTTCCTTCTTGATCGTCCGCAGCCTGCCTGCGACTGCGTCCAGTGCCTCCTCCCAACTGATTGGCTTCCATCCCGGATCGGGATCGCCCTTCGGGCGCGTCCGCTTCAGGGGGGACGTAAGCCGCTCGGTACTGTCTAGAAGTTCAGCGGCGGACTTGCCTTTAAGGCACATGGATTGGCCGGTCGGATGGTCCGGATCGTTTCTCACGCCGGTGATACGGTCGTTCTCGACCGTATAAATCACGCCGCAAGACGATGTGCAGAGCGCGCAATAGCCCGGCTTATGCTCCGCGGTCATGTCAATCCTTTTGCTCCAGAGCGATCGGCAAGAAATACGATTGATGACAATTGTATTTTGACGTGATCCTCTATGTCGAACTGGTCAGCGCTTCCGCGGGGTGAGGTTTTACTCAGGCAAACGATGAGCCATCGCCATGCCTCGGCACGGAACGCTGTGGCCGGCTTCAAGGCCGGCAACGACGTTGACCTTTACTGTCGCGAGCATGAGGCCGCGTCATCACCTCGACGTGGGCTATTGATAGCCTTTCGGGAAAGGATCGGGGGCGATCAATTCCGGGCTGACATAGACGACCTCGAATTGTCCGTTGGGAAGCGCCTTGCCCACGCGTGTTTTGCACCAGAGATGGTGGTTGGGGTGGATCTTGACGTAGCCTTCGGGGGCATTGGCCAATTCGATCCCAGGCGATGCTTCCACGACCTTGTCGACGTCGAAGGAGCCACATTTTTCGACGGCCGCCTTCCAGAGAAACGGCGCGAGGTAGGCAGCTTGGGTCACGTCGCCAATGACGGTCTTGTCGCCCCACATCGCTTTGAAATCGGCGATAAATTTCTTATTGGTGGGAGTATCGATGGACTGAAAATATTTCATCGACGAGTAGGCACCGGCGATATTGTCTCCGCCAATACCATCCGCTTCGTCTTCGCTGACCGAAAGCGTCAGCAGCATCTGCTTGTTCAGGTCGATACCGGCGGATTTCAGCTGCTTGTAGAACGCCACGTTCGAGCCGCCAACAACGTCGCTCAGGATCACGTCCGGCTTGGTCAGCCTTATTTTATTGATAACGGAATTGAACTGGGTGTGGCCGAGCGGGAAGTACTCCTCGCCCACTACTTTACCCTTCAGTGCGTTTTCGATGTGCTTCCTGGCGATCTTGTTCGAAGTCCGGGGCCAGATGTAATCCGATCCGAGGAGATAAAACGACTTGGCTCCCCTCTCTTTGGAGATCCAATCGAGGCTCGCTAATATTTGCTGGGTAGCCTCCTGTCCCGTATAAATAATATTTTTTGATTGTTCCAGGCCTTCATAATAAGTCGGGTAATAAAGAAGGCCATTGTACTGCTCGAAGACAGGGAGCACGGCCTTGCGCGAGGCGGATGTGTAGCAGCCGAACACGGCTGCACAATGATCGCTGACCAGAAGTTTCTTGGCCTTCTCGGCGAAAGTCGGCCAGTCCGAGGCGCCGTCTTCCTGGATGAACTTGATCTTGCGGCCGAGGACACCGCCCGCCGCGTTGATCTGGTGGATGGCGAGTTTCTCCGCCTGTGTGGCACCCGTTTCTGAAATCGCCACCGTGCCGCTGATCGAGTGAAGGATCCCGACCGTCACCTCGCTGTCCGTCACGGCGAGGCCCGTGGTATTGGCCGCCGCAACATTTCCCGCAACAGCCCGTCCCGAAAACATCCCCGCGCCGAACAGGACGGATGCCGCTGTGAGGCTCGCTCCATTCCTGAATAGGTGGCGCCTGCTCATGGAATGCTGAGGGCGATGTTCATCGTCTGACATGAGTGGGCAGCCTTCGACACGAGTTCGAAATGGAGGTCGGGTGACTGAATGATTACTTGGATAGTCGTTGGCGACGGACTATCCAAGCCGTGATAGACTGGATCGCGTGGGCGTCCTCTGTTCCGGTCCGTGCCGGAGCCGAAATGAAACTACCCAGGTGACCTTCGAGCCTTGAATTGATTTCTCTCACATCAATATTGTTTCCTCAAGAGCAAATTTCGAGCATGGCTCTGCTTGGTTTGTCATCAGCATTCTGAATTCCGAACATTCAGAACCGTGCTTTGGCGGGGTGAATCGATTGGGGGAGGTCGGTTCGGATCGCGTGCGTTTCAGCGGATGGGCCTACGAGGGAGGATCCCCATCCTCCGGATGTGTCGATCGATCCGCGCGGGCGCATCGTGGACGCGATGGAAGCGGGCGCATCCTGGCCTCAGGCGGTCAGATGTTTTGGTGTCGGAGTGGCCAGCCGATCCGCTGGAACGCGCGTTCTCCGCAGAAAGGACGGATCGCGCCCGAGCCGATGGGCGGCGTCCGAATTCGGACCGCCGG
Source organism: Methylobacterium sp. WCS2018Hpa-22 (assembly GCF_031843785.1). Lineage (NCBI taxonomy): Bacteria > Pseudomonadati > Pseudomonadota > Alphaproteobacteria > Hyphomicrobiales > Methylobacteriaceae > Methylobacterium > Methylobacterium sp. WCS2018Hpa-22. Next base: position 237,795 of record NZ_JAVTJA010000003.1, on the reverse strand, counting down.
CCAACTCGCCACCTTCCTTCGACGCGCCGTTGCTGCCTCGATGCCCGACGCGTGCCGCAACGACCGCACCGCCGCTGGGTCAGATGCCTTTGATCCAAGCTGAGACGCAGCCGCTCCGGTCCGGGAGCAAGGTGACTCGCCCCAAGCCTTGAGGCGGGTCTCGTCTGGGCCGCGCATGTCGGCTTCGACCGCCGCCTCGGGAGCGGCGTCGAAATACGGGGGCTTCGGCGTCAGCCATCTGGGGCAGATAGGGAGCGCCCATCCCGAGGCGTCATGCCAAGCCTGTTGGGCCTGATTCATCGAGGCCTGTCCGGGCGCCGACCGGGCGGCAGCCATCCGCCGGGTCTCACCGAGGCCGGCCCATCGGTTGGGATCGGTGAGACTTGGTGCGGTGGTCGGCATCGGCGGTGCGACGGGATTGCCGTCGGAATCGAGGATGGGCTACCGAGGACGGCTCGGTTTCGCAAGGCCGCCCGAGCCGAACGGGGTGGCGAGTTCAGACTGGGAATGCCTCGTTCACTCGGCGGCCAAGTAGGGTCGATAGCGCCCTGCACGAGAGGCGGACAGGAATGCTGGCTCTGAGCCGCGTTGAGGATCTGCGAGAGCCACACGATGAAGTCCCGACCCGGATTGGTCCCGAATTCGAACCGCTCCTGGTAGACTGCGAACATGAGGTCCCGCCGCCTGCGCGAGCGTGCCAGATCGGCGGCCGCCAGTGCTTCGGGCAGGTCTGCCAGGGTCACCTCGGTGCAGGAGCAGGTTTTTAAGTCGCGTATTCCCAGGGTTCGCTTTGGCCGTTCTCAGTTGTCGGAATGCACCGAGCGGTTCATGGCGATGATCTCGGCATGGCTGGGGTTGGGACCGAGCTTTCCCATGAGTCCGTAGACCCGGTTCAAGGTCTTCGGAGCCTCTCCCTTCACCGCGGCGAGCAGGGCCTCGTGCATCGTCTCCGCGTCGTAGTCGCAGCAATAGCTCGGGGTGGCGGGCTGCTGACGCCAGGATTCCGCCAGCATTCCGGCATCCACCGGGTCGAAGCCGATCTGGTCCACGATGCCCATGACGGTCCGCTTCGCGGCATCGTCATCGCCGGCCACGGCGACGGCGATCCGGTCGGGCGCTCCGGCCGGACGACCGAGTTCGGCGAGGGAATGGGCGAGGATGTTGTTGAACGCCTTGATGATGGGGCGGCCGACCTGTTCCGACACCCAGACGCTCTCCGTCTTCCCGGCATCGAGTTCGGCGATCTGCGGATCGCGCAGGCCGGGATAGTAATTGCCCGTGTCGACGATCGGAGTGGCCGCGGGCAAGCCGTCGAACAGATCCTTCGGCAGCGTCGCTACGGCGGGGAACGGGATCGACAGGATCACGAGGTCCGCGCCCTCGACGGCGGCACGGATATCGACCGGAGTCGCGCCGATCTCCTGGGCGAAGGCGCGGACGCCGTCGGGGCCCTTGGAATTCGCGACGCGGACCTCGTGCCCTGCCGCGCTGAGCTTGCGGGCGAGCGTGCCGCCGATATTGCCGGTGCCGATGACGCCGATGTTCATGCCTGGTTCCTGTGCAGTTGGATGGATGGCCCCTTCAGGGGGCGATGGTCGGGCGCGCGAGAGCGTCCAGCGTGCGCCGTAGCGATTCGAGGCCGTCCGGGGTCAGCTGGCACGCCGTCCGGATCTTGTCGGGAATGCCGCGAAGCGCGTCTTCCATGGCCCGGCCATGCGGGGTGAGATCGATCAGAACCCGGCGTTCGTCGGACGCGTCACGCGTCCGCGTGACCACGCCAGCGGCTTCCAGCCGCTTGAGCAACGGCGTCAGTGTGCCGGTCTCCATGTCGAGCCGGGCACACAACTCGCCTACGGATTGCGGTGAGCCGTTCATCAATTCGAGGGCGACGAGGTACTGCGAGAACGTCAGGCCCAGCGGCTCCAGGAACGGCTTGTGCAGCCGCACCATGCGGTTGGCGGCCGCGTTGAGCGCGAAGGAGAATTCCGCGGCGGTGCTTTGTCGATCGTCTGCCATTTGTGAAGCTTGCTATCATGTAGTGTACTATATAACTGGCTGTGAGATAGCGGCTCGTCAACCCCCGCGATGCCGACATTGCAGCGGAGCAGGCGTGCCGACGAGGGGCCGGAACGGGTCGCGAGAGCGGTGGAGGAGATCGGTACGGCATCCCGAAGCCATGGACGCAGCCAAGCCGATCCTGACGACGAAGCAGCGCCTTGACGAAGCTAACGGAATCTCATCGGGTCGTAGCGCCGGGACGCCGGCATTCTCCGACGCCCGCCCTGCCCCTGCCCCGCCGTGAGACCGGACGTCTCCGCCTCCGTCCGAGCGACCCGCTAACGCCCGCTTCCACCCAGCGCGCGAACCGGGGCACCGGCGAGGTCGACTGTGGAGCCCACGGTGTCGCGGAGGCCCGAGCCCATGTTCGACAGGTGCTCGCCATATGTTTCACGGGTCTGCGGGTCGACGAGCGCGACCGGGGCCGCAACCGCCAACGCCGCCCCCGTCGCCACCGTCGATGCGGCACCCGCGGCCGTACTCACCAGCCGGTCGCCGATGCCGATCTGCCCGTCCGAGATCGGCTGGCCGTCGGCAAGCCGTCTACCCAGCAAGGCGACGACTTCGCCGGATGCGAACTTGCCGTGGTTGAGCGCATCGTCCGACTTCACTGTCGACAGGTTCAGGACTGCGACGTTCTCCCGTTCCAACTCGGAACGATAGGGCTCGGCAGTAGGGTCGATGGCCCCCAATCGTACGCTGTCACCCCAGACCAAGCGGGAGACGGCGAGAGCCTGGTCGTCCCCGGACACCATCAGCGTCAGGCGTGGGCGGTCCTTGCCCATGTCGTGGAACGCAGCGCGGGCGAGGTCCATATCGACGTCGGGTGCCGCCAGGATCACGTTTCGGATCTTGGGGGCCACGCGCTTGTCGCGGATGGCCATCTGACGGAGGCTTTCCAGGGCGAGCCAGTTGCCCATCGAGTGGGCCAGGACGGTGATCTCACCGACATTCGGGTCCCGCGCGAGGTCGCGCAACAGCGTCTCCAGGGCGTTGCGGGAGAAGTTGGTACTCTCCCGGTCGTACCCATAGGCGAGCACACTGCCGCGCGACGGCCACGTGAACAGGACGGGTGCGACCTCGGCGCCGGAATCATGCACGATCTGCGCGAACCGAAAGACCGCGTCCTCGAACTTGTTGTTGAAGCCGTGCACGAAGACGAGAGCGTGGCGCTTGGCCCCGCGCCGGACCGACCGACCTGTCCAGGTGGCGACCTTCGACCGCTCGACCGGGTCGGCGCGTAGCGCCACGAAGTCGGTGGCCGGATTGCCCGGAACGGATTTCGGCCATTGAACCGAGCCGGGCTGTCGCGTGGCGTCCGGCGGGATAGAGACCGCGAGGTCGGTATAGGTCACGGCCTCGCCCCGCTCGCCGGAGAACAGAACGCCCTTGTCCGCCGCGGATTTGCGGGTCGTCGCGACGAGCATGTCGACACGCGAGGTCCCGGGCACCGCCCCCGCATCGGCGATGGGCAGGAGCACGCCGGACGGGCGGCCGGCGCAGGCCGGCAGGGCGAGTAGTGCCGTCAGGACGAGCGCCGCACGCCCATCCCGTTCAATTCGTCCGAACACTCGTGCCCCCGAAAACTGCCGTCCCATGCAACCTGGACGACCGGCCGGTTAACGGGCTGTCAAGGTCGGTACGGGCTATCGCAGGATTGAGGCGGGACCCAGGCCCTGCTCGGATTGCCGTCGCGTCATGCGCCGGGCTTTTCCAACGCCGATGCGCCGTGCTTTTCTGACGCCGATGCGCCGTCTTGGCGGATGCCATAAGGTGAGATGGCGCCCATCGTCGGGTTCCCGGTTTCGCCGGTTCCGAGGCTTGCGGCCCGATGACGCGACCCGGCCCCCACAGAGACGCAGCCATGGTCCAGGACGTTGACGAGGGAGACGACTGGCGCTCGGTCGGCACGCGGTCGCAGGATGCCGCTGCCCTCGAGACGGCCCGGCAGCGGGCGCGGGAGCCGGACCGGGGCCGCGATGCCAGCCGTCCCTCCGACATTCCTGGGGCCGGATGGAAGGACATCCTCTGGCGTGTCCTGTGGGCCCTGCCGCAGGATCGCGTGCTGACCACCGCCGGCGGCGTCGCCTTCTTCGCCCTGCTCGCCGTGTTTCCCGGTCTCGTCGCCGTGGTCTCGATCTACGGGGTGTTTTCCGATCCCGCCGTGATCAGCCAGCATGTCGGCCTCCTGACCTACATCCTCCCCACCGCGGCCCTCGATCTTTTGGCCGAGCAGCTGGTGCGGATCGCCGAACGCAGCACGGGGTCGCTCGGTCTCACCTCGACGATCAGCCTGCTCATCGCCCTGTGGAGCGCGAATTCCGGCGTCAGCGCCCTCTTCGATGCCCTCAACGTCATCTACCGGGAGCGGGAGGACCGGACCCTGGTCCGGTTCTATGCCACGACCTTCCTGTTCACCCTCGGCGGGGCCGCGTTTCTCCTCCTGACGATCAGCGTCGTCGTCCTCCTTCCCGCGATCCTGGAGCGGGTCGGGTTCGGGGGATTGGCCGACACGCTCCTGTCCGTGGCGCGGTGGCCGGTCATCCTGGTCGTGGTGAGTCTGAGCCTGTCGCTGATCTATCGCTACGGCCCGAGCCGGCGCCGGGCGAAATGGCGCTGGGTGACCTGGGGCAGTGCGCTGGCGGCGTTTCTCTGGGTCTGCACCTCCGGGGTGTTCTCCTGGTACGTCGCCAGCTTCGACAGCTACAACCGCATCTACGGGTCGCTCGGCGCCGGCATCGGCTTGATGTCGTGGATGTGGCTGTCGATCGTGGTCGTCCTGCTCGGCGCCGAGATCAACTCGGAGATGGAACGCCAGACCGCCCGCGACAGCACGGAGGGGCGGCCGAAACCCCTCGGCGGCCGGGACGCCTTCGCCGCCGACAACGTCGGACCGGGGCGCTGATGGCCCCCTCCATCGCGGTCGTCGGCCGGAAAGCCCGGTTTCATCGAGCTGTGTAAGGCCGGATAGACCTGAGTTCCCAATCCGGTGAACGCGACTGTTGCCTGAGGGGCGCCGAATGCATGGTTGTGCTCCCGGGACTTGACTGCGAACCGCAAGAACCGTCGCGGAGCAGCAGGGGGCCGGTTATCTCCGGCGCTCTCGTGTCGCTTCCTCGATGGCTGTCTCGACGATGTCGAGGGCGTCCATCATCTGCTCCGGCGTGACGGTCAGCGGCGGCGTCAGGGTCAGGACGTTGCCCATGGTGGTCTTGAACGACAGGCCGGCATCGAGCGCCCGGTAGAGCACCGCCTCGGCGAGGTCGGCATCGGGCTCGCGGCTGGCGCGGTCGCGCACGAGTTCGATGCCGATGAGGCAGCCCCGGCCGCGCACGTCGCCGATGGACGGGCAACGGTCCATCATGGCGCCGAGGCGGGCAACGGCCAGCGCCCCGACCCGCGCGGCGTTGGCGACGAGATCCTCGTCCTCGATGATCCGGATCGTCTCCAGGGCGGCCCGCGTCGTCACCGGGTTCTTCTCGTGGGTATAGTGGCCGAACGCCCAGGCGCCGCCGACATCGAGGCTCGGGTCGGCGATCACCGCCGCGATGGGCAGGATGCCGCCGCCGAGCCCCTTGCCGATCACCAGGATGTCGGGGGCGACGCCGTCATGCTCGCAGGAGAACATCCGCCCGGTCTTGCCCAGGCCGGTGGGGATCTCGTCGAAGATCAGCAATACGCCGTGCCGGTCGCAGATGCGCCGGACCTCCGCCCAGAAGCCCGGCGGCGGGATGTAGGGCACTGCCCGCGTCGGCTCGGCGACGAGGGCCGCCACGTCGGGGTCGCGGGTGAGGACGTAATCGATCATCCGGGCGCAGGCCCGGCCGCTCGCCTCGGCGCTGTCGGTGCCGTAGGGGCAGCGATAGCCGCCGAAGGGGGCGACGTGCAGGGCACCGGCCACCAGGGGCCCAGCGGGGCCGGAGCGGAACAGCATCTCGCCCGACATCGCCGCCGAGCCGGTGCCGGCGCCGTGGAAGGCATCCCAGAACGACAGAGTCTTGTGCCGGCCGGTGGCCGCGCGGGCGACCTTCACCGCCACCTCGACCGCCTCCGAGCCGCCGGTGGTGAACAGCACCTTCGCGAGGTTGCCCGGTGTGATCGCCGCGAGCTTCTCGGCGAGAGCCACGGCAGGCTCGCAGGCGTAGCGCCTGGGCGCGAAGGGCAGCGCGTCCATCTGCTCGGCGATGGCGCGCTTGAGGCGCGGATGGCCATAGCCGATATGGTGGACGTTGTTACCGTGGAAATCCATGTAGCGGCGCCCGGCCGCGTCCTCGATCCAGATGCCCTCTGCCCGCACGATCGTGTTGAGGCAGGGCGTCGAGACCGACTGGTGCAGGAAGGCGTCCGAATCCCGCGCCAGCAGCCCGCGCGTCGCCCTGTTGAGGCTCCGCGCCTGCCACGCGGCGCGCCGGTCGGTGCGGTTGGTGTCGCCCTCGGATTCGGCGATCCGTGCGTCCCGGCTCATGCGGTCGCCTCACGGCGGCGCCAGCCCTGGGCGCGGGCGATCACGAAGCGGTTGACCAGCGCCAGAGCGAGGCGGGCACCGAGGGCGGTCGCCATGATCACGCTCGCCATCGCGGCGGCGGCGGCCGTGGTGCCGGCCTCGTCCATGTGGACGATGGCGATGGACGCGAGCTTGGTGCTCGGCCCGTAAAGGAAGATCACCGCCGAGACCGTCGTCATGGCGTTGACGAACAGGTAGGCGAACAGTTCCAGCACGGTCGGCAGGCAGATCGGCAGGCTGACCCGGCGGAAGGTCTGCCAGAACGGTACCTTCAGGGAGGCCGACACCGCTTCGAATTCCGGGTCGATCTGCTTGAGGGCCGTCGTCGCCGTGACGTGGGCGACCGTGTAGTAATGCGCCAGCGTGTTGATCACGAGGAGCGCCAGGGTCCCGTAGAGGACGTTCAGCGGGTTCCAGGGCGCGTTGAAGAAGAACACGTAGCCGAGGCCGAGCACGAGGCCCGGCACCGCGAGCGGCAGCATCGCCAGCAACTGCGCGAAGGCCCGACCGGCGGGAAACAGCTTCAGCTTCTCGATGAGGTAGGCCCCGCAGAACACGGTCATCGTGCCGATGGCCGCGACCGAGAGCGCCATGGCGAGCGAGTTCCAGTAGGGCGACCAGCCATCGGAATCGGCCGCCGCGAAGTCGTAATGGTCCAGGGTCAGGCCGAGATTGTAGGGCCAGTAGCGGATGAACGAGGCCCAGACCGCGACCCCGTAGGTGCCCACGATCACGCCGGCCACGAGCATGGCGTAGACCAGGACGAGGCGGTCGCGGACCGGATGGGGCTTCGGTTCGTAGGGTACGGAGCGGGCCGAGAGCAGGGACAATTGCCGGCGCTGGATGAGCCGGTCGACGATGAAGGCCAGCACCGCCGGCACCAGCATCAGGAGGCCGACCACGGCGCCCATGGGGAAGTTCTGCTGGCCGACCACCTGGCGGTAGGCGTCGGTGGCGAGCACCGGGTACTGGCCGCCGATCACCTTCGGGATGCCGAAATCCGTGACCACGAGGGTGAAGACCACGAAGGCCGCGCTGACGAGGCCGTAGCGGGCACCCGGCAGCGTCACGGTCACGAAGGTGCGCAGGCGGCTCGTGCCCATGGCGGAGGCGGCCTCGTAGAGGCGTCCGTCCGAGAGGCCGAGGGCGGTGACGAGGATGATGAGGGCGTGCGGGAAGGCGTAGAGGCATTCGGCGAGGGTGATGCCGATCGGCCCGTAGACGCTGTGGCCGAACAGGAGCCCGCGTAGGAAGCCCTGGTTGCCGAGGATGTAGGTGAGCGCGATCCCCGAGAGCAGCGAGGGCGCGAACAGCGGCAGCAGGGCCAGGGCCAGGAATAGGGCCTTGAACGGCATTGCCGTGCGGGTGAGCGCGTAGGCGTAGCCGAAGGCCAGGGGCACCACGAGTGCCACGACGATGCCGGCCACGGTGAGGCTGTTGAGCAGCGCATCGACCAGGGTCGGCGTCGCGAAGTAGGTGCGGAAGTTGGACAGGCCCGCCATCCCGCCATCCGGCGCCTCCAGGCTCTTGATCAGCAGCGTGCCCAGCGGCAGCGCGATGATGAGCAGAAGGAACAGGCACAGCACCGCGATCAGGGCGGTGCCGATGGCGGCTTCGGGCACGGTGCGGCGCTTGGCGGGCAAGGCCTTCGGCAGGGACAGGGCCGCCTCCGGCAGGGACAGGGCCGCCTCCGGCAGGGAGACGACGAGGGAAGATGTCCCCAGGACGGACTCGGCCATGGCGCGGCTCACGGGCGGGCGGCCACGGGGAAGGCCCGCAGGGCCGCCGGCGGCAGGGAGACGTAGAGGTACTGGCCTTCCGTCAGGGCGAGGTCGCCGTGGAGATTGGCCGAGACGTCGGCGACCAGGGAGCCGCCCAGGTCGAGGCTCGGTTCCAGGCGGGCGCGGGTGAAGGCTCCGAGGAATTCGAGGCTGCGCACCCGCACCTGGAAGGCGTTGACATCGGTGGGACGCACGTTGCCGACCCGGATCTCCTCCGGGCGGAAGCCGAGGCGCACGGGACTGCCGGGGACGAAGCCGCGCCCGTCCTCGCAGACGAGATCGACGGCACCGACCCGGATCTGCCGGGCCGATCCCACCCGGGCGTCGAGGAACGTCATGGCGCCGATGAAGTCGGCCACGAAGGCGGTGGCCGGGTTACGGTAGATCTCCGCCGGGGTGCCGACCTGCTCGATCGCACCGCGATTCATCACCACGACCCGGTCGGCCATGGCGAGCGCCTCCTCCTGGTCGTGCGTGACCATGATGGTGGTGATCCCGAGGCGCTTCTGAAGCTGGCGGATCTCGTCGCGCAGCCGGGTACGGACCTTGGCGTCGAGGGCCGAGAGCGGTTCGTCGAGGAGGAGCAGGGAGGGCGAGGTCGCCAGCGCCCGGGCGAGGGCCACCCGCTGCTGCTGGCCCCCCGAAAGCTGGACCGGATATTTAGGCCCCTGCTCGGGCAGCCCGACCAGGGCCAGGAGTTCGGCGACCCGCGCGGTGACCTGCGCCTTCGGCATTCGCCCGTTGACGAGGCCGTAGGCGACGTTGGCCGCCACCGTCAGGTTCGGAAACAGCGCGTAGGATTGGAACACGATGCCGAAGTCGCGCGCCGCCGGGGGCGCCGTCGAGACGTCGACGCCGCCGATCACGATACGTCCCGAATCCTGACGGTCGAGCCCGGCGATCAGGCGCAGCAGGGTGGTCTTGCCGCAGCCGGAGGGACCGAGGAAGCAGACGAACTCGCCCCGGCCGATTTCCAGGTCGATCCCGTCGAGGGCGGTGAAGGCCCCGTAACGCTTCGACAATCCCGAAACCCTGAGGAACGGCGTCGCATCGCGCAGCGTCATGGCGGTGCCCCCTGCTCTTTCGTGTGGTCGTTCAGGCTCGCTTTGCGTCGTCGCGGCTACTTCTTGGCAGCCTTCGCCTCGTAGCGGCGCGACCATTCGGCGAGCACCCGCTCACGGTTGTCGGCCATCCAGCCGAGATCGTTCTTGATCATCGCGGCCTCGGCATTGGCAGGGTAGTTCGCCGGCACGTTGGCGACGCCCGGATAGGCCACCACCGCGTAGCTCTTCGCGTAGAGTTCGTTGGCGGCCTTGGTGGTGCCCCAGTCGGCGACCTTGCGGGCCAGATCCAGGTGCTTGGTGGTGCCGACGATGGCGTAGGCCTCTTCGTCCCAGCCCGTGCCGTCGGCGGGGACGACGACGGCCAGAGGTGCGCCCTTCGTCTTCTCCGAGGCGCCGCGCATGTCCAGCGACAGGCCGGCGGTGCGCTCGCCGCGCGCGGCCTGGACGCAGGGGGCCGAGCCCGAATGCAGGTAGGCGGCGATGTTCTCGTGGAGTTTGTCCATGTAGGCCCAGCCGGCCTCCTCGCCCATGCCCTGGAGCCAGCCGGCGACCAGCAGGTAACCGGTGCCCGAGGAGGCGGGATGCGGCATCACCACCTTGCCCTTGAGTGCGGGCACCAGGAGATCGGCCCAGCGCACGGGGGTCTTCACCCCGTCCTTCTCGGCTTCCGCCGTATTGAAACAGACCACGCCGATGGAGGCGTCGGTTCCGGTCCAGCTGTAGGGGCCGATGGAATCGCGGAAGGCGGGCTTCAGCGCATCGGCGCCCTTCGGCTCGTAGGTGGCGAGCAGGCCCTGCTTCTCGAACAGCAGCAGGCTGGAGGCGGCCAGCCCCATCACCATGTCGGCGCGGGGATTATCCTTCTCGGCCAGGAACCGTGCGGTGATGACGCCCGTCGAATCGCGCACCCAGACCACCTCGACCTCCGGCACCGCCCGCTCGATCCCGGCTTTGAAGGGAACGAGCTGATCGTTCTCGAGGGCCGTGTAGATCGTGAGCTTTGTGCGCTCGGCGGCCATGGCCAGGGTCGGCGACGTCAGGGCGAGGGTCAGAGCGAGGAGGCCGAGGATTTTCATCGATAATGCTCCGGAGTCTTGTCGTTCCGACGTTTAAATCCTGATGCATGACAGGAAGAAGACAAAACCCCGTGCAATCAAGTCCAGGCTTTTTGCATATGCTGCCTATTTCAAGATCATGGCGCAGAATTACTTACGTTGATTGCGGACGGCCGAAATCGACCCCCGGCGCTTGGCCGCGGGTCGATGTTGAAACCTTTCGATTGCTCCCGTGAAACGGTCTCCAGCCGTGACGCGGTGTCCCTTAGAGTGTTCTCCGCCGAAGCGGATGCCGGTTCGGCGAAAAGGAGCGCGGCAAAATAGAGGTCTAGAGCTGCACCCGGCCCAACGTGGTCGGGTGCCGCTCTAGCAGGCCTGTGGCATGCGTCCGGCCGCCAGCAATCCGTTGATATCGGCGACGACGCCCGGCAGGTCGGCGATCGTGTCGATGAGGAAGTGGGGCTTGGATTCCGCGAACAGGGTGGCGATCCGCCTCCGCTCGGAGGCGAGGCGATCGGCGGACAGCGCGCGGAACGCGTCGTAGGTCAGCCCCAGCGCGTTGCCCGAGCAGGTGAGCGCCACCGTCCACATGCCGGCTTTGCGGCCTTCGAGGATGCCCGGCACCGTGTCGTCCACCTTCACGCAGGCGGCGACGTCGTCGATGCCGAGCGCGATGACGTTCGCCAGCGCCTGGGCCGGAAAGGGGCGCCCGTTCGGAACTTCGTCCGTGGCCACCACATGGTCGGCGACGTAGCCGTTGGTGGCGGCGAGCGCGACCACGCGCTCCATGACGCGCGCCGGGTAACCTGAGCAGGAGCCGATCTTGAGCCCCCCTGCCCTGAGGTCGGCGATGGCGTCGAGGGCGCCGGGGATCACGGCCGAGTGTTCGGCGATCTTCTCGATCTGCAACGGCATGAAGCGCTCGTAGATCGCGGTGACGTCGGTGTCGGTGGACGGATGTCCGTGGGCGGCCGCGTAGCGCGCGGCGATCTCGGGCTGGTTCAGGAGCGTGCGGATATGGTCCCACTTGCCCATGCCCATCGGGCCGCGCGCCTCGGGCAGGCTGACGGCGACGCCGAATTCCGCGAAGGCCTCGACGAAGATCTGGGTCGGCGCGAAGGAGCCGAAATCGACGACGGTCCCGGCCCAGTCGAGGATCGCGGCCTGGAGTTTCTTCGGGGGGGTGTAGGACATGGTGGGACTTTCCGGGTGACCCGCGGAACGCGCGGGAGGCCGAGGAACGGGCGGTCAGACGGTCGTGATGCTCAGTTCGGTGAACACCGCCGCGACGGCCTCGACCGCGCGCTCCATGTCGGCGGATTCGACGTGGCCGATGCAGCCCACGCGAAACGTCTCCAGCTGCGTGAGCTTGCCCGGATAGAGGATGAAGCCCCGTGCGCGGACGGCGGCGTAGAAATCGGCGAAGCGGTACTTCGGGTCGCGCGGGGCGTGGAAGGTCACGATGATCGGCGCCTGGATCTCGGGCGCCAGGAAGGATTTGAGGCCGAGGCGCTCCATGCCGCGGATCAGCACCTCGCAATTGCGCGCGTACTTGGCGTGGCGGGCCGGCAGGCCGCCCTCCTCGTCGTATTGCAGCAGCGCCTCGTGGAGCGCCGCGACCACGTGGGTCGGCGGGGTGAAGCGCCACTGCCCGGTGCGCTGCATGTAATCGTGCTGGTCGCTGAGGTTCAGAGCCAATGAGGCCGAGTTGCCCTCGGCTCGCGCCAGGGCATCCGCCCGCGCGATCACGAAGCCCATGCCGGGCACGCCTTCGAGGCACTTGCCCGAGGCGGCGATCAACGCCTCGAACGGAACCGTGGCCGCGTCGATGGGGAGCGCCCCGAAGGAGCTCATCGCATCGACGATGAGGCCGCGCCCGTGGCGGGCGACCATTGCGGCGATCTCCGGCAGGGGGTTGAGGATGCCGGTGCTGGTCTCGCAATGGATCAGCCCGACATGGCTGATCGTGGGATCGGCCGCGAGCAGACCGTCGACGGCCTCGGGCGTCGTGGGCACGTCGTCGGCGGTCTCGTAGACGCTATGATCGCGGCCCAGAGCTTCGCAGATCTTGGCGAGGCGCTTGCCGTAGGCGCCGTTGACGAGGACCAGGACCTTGCCGGTGCGCGGCACCAGGGTGCCGATCGCCGCCTCGACCGCGAAGGTGCCGCTGCCCTGGATTGGCACGCAGACATGGCTGCCGGTGCCGTTGGCGATGGCGACGAGGCGCTCGCAGACGCTGGCCGTCAGGGCGTTGAAGCTGCCGTCCCAGGAGCCCCAATCGGTCATCATCGCCGCGCGGGTGCGCTCCGACGTCGTCAGCGGGCCGGGAGTCAGAAGAATGGGAGCGGCTGTCATGGTGATCCTGCCCGATCTGCCGTGAGCGCCGGGAGCGCTTCGGGACAGGTAAATCTTGCGTTCGGGCAAGCCATCAGATCAAATCGTTTCTTGTGATGCCCGTCATCAGTCTCGCCGATAGGTCGCCATGAACCTGTTCCAGCTGCGCGCCTTCGACGCCGTCGCGCGGGAGGGCAGCTTCACACGCGCGGCCCAGCGCCTCTGCATCAGCCAGCCAGCTGTGACCGGGCACATCAAGGCGCTGGAGGAGCGCTACGACCTCGTTCTGTTCCGGCGCACGGCGCGGGCGGCGGAACTGACTCCGCAGGGCCGGGCGCTGTCCGAACTCACCGGCCCGCTCTTCGGCCTCGTGGAGCAGGCGGAGGATCTCCTGGAGGCCAACCGGACGCTGGTTTCGGGGCGGGTCGAGATCGCGGTGGATTCGCCCCATATCGTGATGCCGCTGCTCGCCCGCCTGCGGGCCCGCCATCCCGGCATCGTCGTCGGGCTGATTCTCGGCAACGCCGCCGATACCCGCGAGGCCCTGCTGTCGGAGCGGGCGAGCGTCGCCGTGCTCACCGAGGCCGAGGCGCATCCGGACCTCCACCTCGCGGAGATCGCGGTCTCGCGCATCTGCGCCGTGGTCCCGCGCGACCATCCCCTGGCGGGTCGCGCGGCGCTGGATCTGGCCGAACTCGACGGCGCCGCCATGGTGCTGCGCGAGCCCACCTCCGTGACCCGGCGAACCTTCGATCGTGCCTGCCGGCGCATCGGCATCACGCCCGCCGTGCTGATGGAACTCGACAGCCGTGAGGCGGTGATCGAGGCCGCCGCTGCTGGCATCGGCATCGGCATCGTCTCGTCCCTGGAATGCGGGGAGGACGCCCGGATCGCCGCGATCCCGATCGACGGGCCGGACCTCGTCAATCGCCACGCGATCGCCTGTCTGGCGCGACGCCGGAACCTGCGCCTGATCCGTGTCGTGTTCGAACTGGCGGTCGATGCGGCGGAGGCGACGCGATGAGCCGGAAGCCCTCCGCACCGGAGAGCCGGGCGCTGGCCGCCTCCCGCCACGACGCGATTCTGGCACGGCTCGGCCAGGACGGCAGCGTCAGCGTCGAGGCGATGGCGGACCGTTTCGGCGTCTCCCGCGAGACGATCCGGCGCGACCTGAAGGCCCTGGCCGAGCAGGGCCGGCTCGCCATCGTGCACGGAGGCGCGACCCGGCGCGCGGACGAGCCCGTCCTGGCCATCCGCGAGCGCGACAATCCGGCGGGCAAGGCTGCGATCGGACGGGTCGCAGCGGGGCTCGTCGAGGACGGCATGGTGGTGGTGCTCGATTCCGGCGCCACCACCCTGGCGGTGGCGAACGCGCTGGCCGGCCGCGACCCGCTCTTTTCCCGCCCCATACCCAAGGGGCTGACGATCTGCACAAACAGCCTGCCGGTGGGGCTCCTGCTCTGCCGTGTCGCCGGCGTGCGGGTCCATTTCCTCGGGGGCGAGATCGAGGGCGCAGACGAGGCGGCTTTCGGCACCGAGGCGCTCACCGCCCTGGCGCGCTTTCGCGCCGACCTCGCCTTCGTGGGTGCCGGCGGCATTTCACCAAGCGGCGAGATCACCGACTTCGCGCCGCTCCCCACCGAGTTGCGCACCCACATGCTGGCGGCGGCGGAGCAGGGCTATGTGGTGGCCGACAGCACCAAGTTCGGTCGCCTGACCCCGATCCGCCTCGCGCCGATCCCGGCGGCGACCGGTCTCATCGTCGATGTCGAGCCCCCGCCCCTTCTCCGGGACGCCCTGACCCGACGCGGCCTCTACCTGATCGTCGCGCCCTGATGTGGTTTTTTGTGGCTTTTTGATTTCTTTTGCAGCGGGCCTGCATTAGGAACGAACGACGTTTTCGGCCGCTCGTCGGCGTGACGCTGCCCTCACCGGACGCGAGATCTCATGATGGCCACCGGCATGAGCCTGCCCGTCTTCTGCGCGGTGCTTGCCGCCGCCTTCATGCATGCGGGCTGGAACGCGGTGGCGAAGCTGCGCCTCGAGCCGATTCTCACCATGGCGCTGATCTCGGCCTCGGCCGGGCTGTTCGCGCTTCCGGCCTCGATCTGGTTCGGATGGCCCCAAGCCGCCGCCTGGCCCTGGCTGGCGGGTTCGATCCTGCTGCATCTCGGCTACTACATCGCCCTGGCCGAGGCCTACCGGCACGGGGATATGGGGCAGGTCTACCCGATCGCGCGCGGCAGCGCCCCGCTGCTGACGGCCTGCGCCTCGCTCCTGGTGCTGCAGGAGGCGCTGGCCCCCCTCGCCGCCCTCGGGATCGGCATCCTCTGCGCCGGGGTCGCCCTGATGGCGTTCGCGAAAGCCGGCGGCCAGCGCCTGAGCCGGGCGGCCCTGGCACACGCGCTCCTCACCGGCGCCCTGATCTCCGGCTACACGCTGGTGGACGGGCTCGGCGCGCGGGCGGCGGGCGACCCCCACGCCTATGCCGCCGCACTTTTCGTGATCGACGCGATCCCGCTGCCGGTTTTCGTGCTCTGGACGCGGGGCCGCGACGTGCTGCGCTCCGTGCGGGGCCTCATGGTGCCGGGACTCGGGGGTGGAGCCCTGGCCCTCGGCTCCTATTGGATCGCGATCTGGGCGATGACGGTCGCGCCCATTCCCCTGGTCGCGGCGACGCGCGAGACCAGCGTCCTGTTCGCGATGCTGATCTCCGTCATCGTGCTGAAGGAGCCGCTTCTCCTGTCGCGAACGGCGGCGGTGGTCATCATCGTGGCGGGGGTCGTGGCCATGCGCCTGGCCTAGAGGCTCGATTTCGCGGCGCGCTCCGACGATCGAGCACCATGCCGCGAGGGATACGCGAAGCGCGGCAAAGCGGAGCTCCCGATGCGAGGGAATGGATCGTCGGAGCCGCCGGGCCGGGCGACCGTCTCTGACGACGAGCACTTGATTGCGTGCAGGCTGCGAATACCCACTCATGAAGCAAAGCCGGTCCCCGCGACGATGACGCGAAAGTACCGCTCCGGGCGTGTTCCTGCGCGTTTGCTTACGCCGGCAGGATGACCACCTTGGTTTTGACCGGTGTCCGCGAATACAGGTGGATCATGTCCTGGCTGAGCAGACCGACACAGCCGCTCGTGATGCCCGTGCCGATCGTGTCGGGCTCGCTGCTGGCATAGATCGTATAGAGCGTATAGGCGCCGTTCTGGTAGAGATGAAGGGTGCGGGCGCCGAGCGGATTGTCCAGGCCGCCCGGCATGCCGCGGGCATATTTGGCGGCCTCCGGCTGACGCCGGATCATCTCCTTCGGCGGTGTCCAGGTCGCCCATTCGGACTTGCGGCCGACATAGGCGTCGCCGCTCCAGAGGAAGCCATCGCGGCCGACATTCGCGCCGTAGCGGGTGGCGGAGCCGTCGCCCTCGATGCGGTAGACGTAGAAATTGCCGGGATCGACGACGATCGTGCCGGGAGCTTCCTTGGTGTCGTAGCGAACCGTCCGGCGATAATATTTCGGGTCGACCTTGCTGATATCGGCGGCCGGGATCGGGAATTTCTCGTCCGGCATCGGCCCGTAGATCTTCGCCGCCTCGGCGAGGATCAGGCCGTCGGATGTCGCGCAGCCGGCGAGCCCCAAGGCACTCAATCCAGCGGCCGAGCCGGCCAGGAAAGACCGGCGGGTGAGCGGCCGCGTTCCATGCCCGAGCGGATCGATAATCCCACCGTCCATGATCATGATCCCGGACCTTCCCTGCCCTGCGGACCGAAGAACGCGTGCTCCGGTCGCGCCTCAATGGCCAGCTAAGACTGGCAAGCTCGGCTTTTGCGTCGAGAGTATGGCGAAACTCTCTCGTTGCCGGGGATGGGGGGACGACAACGGCCTTTGAGCGTCTTCGGTGAGGACGATGACTTGCGATGCGAACGACCGGTGCCGCGCCGTCGCGCGAAGAGGCCTCGACGGATCAGGCTCAGCGACGCCCGATATCGGGTCGGCGCCAGCGAGGTGTCGCACCGGTCTTCGCCAAAGCTGGCCGTACGGGTTTCTTTACAGAATTCATCGATGACATGGAGCGATGTTGCAGGGGCTGTCGCCATGCTCCCGATCGATCTCAAGATCGGGAACGGCTCAGTCCGCCAGACGTGCGGGTGATGGGTCGATACAATGGCGACGGGCGTTCAGAATTCTCAGGTCCTCATCCCTCTCTACACCTCGGTCGGGAAGCTGGCCTACAGCCCGCTGGACTCTGCCGGCCTGCAGAGCGGCATGTACGCGCATGTCTCCGTGGTCGGCATCGCCGGGGCCGACGGAAAGCCCGTTCCCGCGTCGCTGAGCCAGACCCTGCCCGCGGCACATTCGACCCCCGGTGCGACCCCCGAGGCGAACCACGGGACGGGGGTCGACGTGTCGCCCGCCACCGGCATCTTCCAGGTGGATACCGGATCCTGGGCGACCGTCCTTCCGCAAGAGCTCGTCGAGGCCGCGGTCGGGCCGATCGATTGGACGCAGTATCCAGAATATCAAGAGGGGAGCCTGACATACAGCAGCGACGGCATCGTCGAAACCGGGCACTGGGTTCCGCTGATCCTCGCCTTCCCCGACGCGACCCTGCCGGATGGCAGCGTGCCGACGACCACGGTGACGGCTCTCGTCCGCGGCGAGGGCACCAAGACGCATATGCTCGGCGTCGGGTTCAACACCGGCTTCGCCACGGATGTGAAGGGGACCACGCTCACCTCCGCGAACAATGCCGTCCTGAACCTCGCCGAGATGAAGAGCGGGGAGATGGCCCATAGCTACATGATCGATCGCGAGGGCATGCATCTCGGCTGGTCCGGCGCCGACGAGGGGGCGGGCTGGACCGTGCAGAAGCTCGACGAGGCCCTTTCGGCGCCGTTGCCGGGCAGTCCGCAGGATTGGCTCTGGCCGACCGGCTCCGTCGTCATCGACGGCACGGTCCATAGTGGAATGGACCTGCTCTTCGACACCGGCACGCCGGAAGCCTTCGTCCATTACCCCGGCATCACGAAGCCGGGCCATTTGATGCCGGATGGCAGCGCATTCACCGTGACCGTTCCCGGCTCGAACGGTGCGGCGACCAGTTACGGCTTCGTCCTCGGCGACGAGAGAGGGGATACGCCCTCGAACGTCTGGGAGAGCCGCGCCACCCACGGCTCGGCCTCGTTCATGAATACGGGAGCCCATTTCTTCCGCGACCACACCTACGTCTACGATGCGGATAAAGGCCTGATCGGGTTCAAGACCAACGGCGCGCCGGTCTCTCCGACGATGGCCGAGGAGGTTTCGTTCATCAACGGGCTCTCGCCCGACGGAACGCTGACGGAGGCGAGCTTCGCCGGCTGGGAGGGTAGGACAGCGCATAAATGGGGGGCGCCCACCGCCGGAACCGGAGCGACCATCACCTATGCCTTCGATCCGGACTCGTCGTTCTCCGCGAACGAGCAGGCCACCGTCCTGCGGGCCTTCGCGACCTGGTCGGGCGTGGCGGATGTCCGTTTCGTGGCGGCTTCGTCGAGCACGGCCGCCGACGTCCTGATCCATCGCGGGAACGATGGCCGGGCCGACACGAGCAACACGAGTTCACGCGGCAGCGGAAGCACCCTGGGCACGCCTCAGAGTCAGGTCGTGGTCTCGATCGATACGAGCAAGCATGGGTTCGACCTGTCGGGCTCCCTCCACAAGGCCGCCGGATACGGGTTCGGGACCATCGTGCACGAGATCGGCCATGTGCTGGGTCTCGGACATGATGGCCGCTACAACGGCAAGGTCGATCCGGCGACCCAGCAATTCAGTGCCTATGACGACCGCGAATGGTCGGTCATGTCCTATATCGACTGGACCAAGGCGCATGACGCCAAGTACCGCGCGAGCGATCCGGTCGCCGGCACGGATTGGGGCCATGCCGATGGCGAAACCCGCAAATCCAGCCAATCGCTGATGCAGCTCGACATCCTTGCGATCCAGCAGCTCTATGGCGCCGCGTCGCCGGCCGGCACGCCGTTCTCGGGCGGGCAGACCTACGGCTTCAACAGCTCGATCACCGGTCCCCTGGAGAAGATCTACGATTTCGGCCTCAACACGCAGCCGGTTCTGACCCTCTTCAACGAAGGCCGCCACAATATCCTGGACCTGTCGGGTTTCGCGAAGGCCGCCTTCGTCGATCTCCGCGCGGGGGCCTTCAGCAGCGTCGCCGGCCTGACGAACAACATCGCCATCGCGCAGGGCACGGTGATCGAGACCGCCATCGGTGGAAGCGGGCGCGACACCATCGTCGGCAACGATACCGCCAACCTTCTCGACGGCGGCGGCCGGTCCGACTTCCTCTACGGCCTGAAGGGCGGCGACACCTACATCGTCGATAGCAAAGCCGATCGCGTCTACGAACTCGCGCATCAGGGCTACGACCGGGTTCTCACGGATGTCGGCTACGCCCTCGGCACCGGCCAGTCCGTCGAGTTTCTGGCCGCCAGGGACGCCGCCGCCACGGACGCCTTCAAGCTCGTGGGCAACGAGATCAACCAGGTGCTGCGCGGCAATGCCGGCGACAACGTCCTGAACGGCAAGGGCGGTACGGACAGCCTTTACGGCGGTGCCGGCAACGACACCTACATCGTCGACCGCCTCGCCGACCGTGTCTTCGAGACGGGCGACGAGGGCCGCGATACGGTCGTGGCGTCGACGAGCTATGCCCTGGCCGCCGGCCAGGAGATCGAGATACTGAAACTGGCGATCGCCACCGGAACGTCGCGTCTGCACCTCGTCGGAAACGAGTTCGACAACCTGTTGCGCGGCAACGAGGGCGCCAACACCCTCGATGGGGGATTGGGTTCCGATATCATGAGGGGACTCGCCGGACGCGACGTCTTCGCGTTCTCGACCACACTCGGGGCCAACAATATCGATCGCCTTACCGATTTTACCGTGGGCGAGGATCGCATCCGGCTCGACGACGCCATCTTCACGGCGCTGGCCCCCGGTCGCCTCGCCGCCGACGCGTTCAAGGATGTGAGCGTGGCCAGGACCGATGCCGACGATCGCATCCTCTACGATCACGACACCGGAAACCTGTTCTATGACGCGGATGGCAGCGGTGCGGGGCAGGCCATCCGGTTCGCCATCCTGAACGACGGGGTCGATCTCAGTCACCACGACCTCTTCGTGGTGTGAGACCGAGCCGCGCCGGCTCTGCCGGATGGGGTTCTGTCACGCGCGATCAGGGCGCCAGTGACCGTCCATACCTCAGCAAGGCGTCGATGAAGTTCTGGATTTCCGTCTGGCGCCGCTCGGGGTCGGTGACTTGATCGTCGAGTCCCAGCCGCCAGGCGAGGTCGCGCCGGTCCGGCTCGCGATGGAGGTTCTCGACCAGGGCGGCCTGCGCCTCGACCTCGGCGGGGGACAGGGCGAGCCCGCTCTCCACGAGATCGTCGGCCTGGCGGCGCAGGGCGCCCGCAACCTCATCGAGGCCGATTTCGGGGTGGTACTGCACGCCCCAGAAGACACCCCCGTCATGGCGGATCTCGGCGGCCTGGACCGTGGTACCCCGGTTGCTCGCCAGGAGGGACGCGCCCGCCGGCAGAGTCTCCACCTCGTCGGTATGAATGCTCGGAGCGTCATAGGCGGCGGGTCGGCCGGCCAGCATGGGATGGGCACGGCCACTCTCGGTGGCGGTGATGCGGCGGGCAAAGCCAGCCTCCGGGCCGTGAAGGTTGCGTCGCACGGTTCCGCCGGCTGCGACAGTGGCGAGTTGCAGGCCGGCGCAGGAGCCGAAGGCGGGGGTGCCCGATGCGAAAGTGGCCCGCATGAAGGCGACCGCGCGCCGAACTTCCGGTGTCTCCTCGTAGAGGGCGAGCGGCGAGCCGCTGAAGAAGACGGCATCGTAGCCGCCCGGCGTTTCACCCGGCGGCAGGGCGCTGTCCGCGTCGGCCGGCGTGACCCGGTGACAGGTCGCGCCGGGTGCGAGCCGAGCCAGGAGATCGAGATAGGTTTCTCCGGATGACCGCCCGACGCTTTTCCGGCGTTCGTCGCGCGCTTCGGGAGGCTCGCTTTCGGCGATCAGGAAGCGCAACCCGGCTGTGGTGACCTTCAAGGAAACGCGTGCTCCGGAGAGTTATTCTCCGGTACCCGAACCGGTGGCGGCGATCCGCGTTCCAGCCTCGGCGAACCTGCCGCAGGGGGCTCTACGGTCCGCGCCACCAGCGTCGCGCTCATGACGCGTGGGGGGATCTGCGCATCATGGCTACGGTTCCGAAGTCCAGTCCCGGATGTTCCGCCGAGACGGAGAGTCGGCTTCGTTTAAGATTTTCTCCGGGTCCGACACATCCAAAACGAAGGTCCGGGAGTTTTCAGGGCAAGCCGTCTTCGGGCGGCGTGTCTCGTGACTGAAGGAGAAGACGATGAGACTGCTCGCCTTGGGCGCACTCTCTGCGCTGACCCTGGGAGCTTGCTTGAGCGTCGGTTCGGTGACTGCACAGGCCGGCGATTACGGCTATGGCGGCTACGATGAGCCCGCGACCGTGGTCACTCGGCGCACGGTTGTCGAGCGCCAGGTCGTTCGCCCGCAACGGTTCGTGCGTGAGGAGATCATCGAGCGACCGCCGGTCTATGCGCCGCGCCGCGTCGTCCGCGAGGTGATCGAGGAAAGGCCGGCCGTCTATCGGCCGCGTCCGGTGGTTCGGGAGGTCATCGTGGACCGGGAGCGCGTCTACGACCATCGCCCTTATGGTCCTCGTCCGGTCGGGTTTCGGCACTCTGGGCCCGATTTCGAGCCTTACGATTGACAGTGGCCGACAGGGTGTAAGCCCGTGGGACAGTGCGAGGGGCCTGTGAGGCCCCTCGTCACGCTCAGACGGGGCCTCGCTGAGGCTGACACTATCGAGGCTGACTTGCCGAGACCTTGCCGCTTCAGGCCTTCCCACTTCAAGCCTTCCCACTTCAAGCTTTGCCGCCCTCGCCTTCCCTGACCGCCGCATCATATCCGGCGATCCATTCCGCATGCGCCTCGGTGCCCTCGGCATAGGGGCAATCCTCGCGCCTCAATCCCTTGCCGGGGGCGTAGTAGCCGAGGGCGCGGTGGTCGAGGTTGTCGTCTGGAGGCTGTGTCATTGCCGCAAGGTAGGGCGCCATGAGCCCGGTCCAAGAGGGCGAAGCCCGATGAAGGGCTGCGGCGGAAAGCTTGAGCGCAACAATCGCTGTATCAGGCTATTTGATCCGGGACCCCAAATATCGTGCGATGATTGATATTTGCTATAAACCTTCTATAATTGACGCGATGTCGCCATTTATTCTTGGAACATTGCTTGATCAGCATGGTTTTTGGCTGAGCACCTAAAGCTAAGCTACATCGGCGAGGTGCCCCCTCAAGCACTCGGAGCACTGCAATGCATCGTCGCGCCTTCGTACTTGGCATGCTCACGGCCACCGCTTC
This sequence comes from Methylobacterium sp. WCS2018Hpa-22, assembly GCF_031843785.1. Taxonomy (NCBI): domain Bacteria; kingdom Pseudomonadati; phylum Pseudomonadota; class Alphaproteobacteria; order Hyphomicrobiales; family Methylobacteriaceae; genus Methylobacterium; species Methylobacterium sp. WCS2018Hpa-22. The sequence goes on along the minus strand of NZ_JAVTJA010000003.1, from coordinate 215,559 downwards.
CCTTGCCGTCACCCGCACCGCGGCGGCCCAGCCTGTTCCCGGTGGTGGCATGCCCGCCCCGGTCTACCTCAACATGGCGACCAAGGGCGGCTTGTTTCTCGAGAACTCGGCGCGTGATGCGTTCGACAAGACGACGAACCCTCGGGTGAAGAAGTTCTCCCGCGCGGAGGTGGTCGAGCAGGTAAACCTGTCCCGCAAATTGGCTCCCTATTCGGAGGGGTTGGCCTCCGCGGCGGCAGGCGGCCCTCCCGGCCCCGGAGGTCTCATCGGGGGACTCGTCGCGGCGCCTCTGGCTGTCGCGGGTGGGGTGGCCGGCGCCGCTGTCGGTGTCGCCGGCGGTGCGCTGGGGGCCCCTCCGCCTGGCGGCATGACCACGGACGAGCAGAAGGCTCAGCTCCTCTCGCAGCTTGCCGCGACCCAGCCGGGCCCGCAATATGATGCGGCCTTCGTGAGCGCCTCGCTGCAAGGCCACCAGGAAGCCTATGCCATTCATGGCTCCTACGCCGAGAGCGGCGAAGATCCCCAGCTCCGCCGCATTGCCCAGGGCGCCATCCCGCTCATCCGGCTCCACATTTCCCAGCTGACCAAGATGCAGGCGATGATGGGCGGTCAACGCGGCTGACCGTCCCGGCGTTGCAGCGCGTGAAGGGCTCGGCGGGGTTCCGCCGGGCCCTCTCCGTTTCAGGAACGGCGGCGCCCTCGTCTGACCCACGCAACGAGCGCGGCGACGCCGACAAGGGCCGCGCCGGCGAGGACGGCCCGGGGCCATGGAGCGACGGAAGATGGGCCGCTCGGCCGGGACAGAAGTCGCCCGCTGCCGCTGTCGGGTCCCAGAAGCCATGAGAGCGAGCGGCGCAGTTTCGCGGCCGCGTCACGGTCGAACCATTCGCCGTGCGTGAAGATCACTCTCTCCGGCTCGAATCCCACCAGACGTTCGGCCGCTCGCGCGACCTCGCTACGGTTCGCGCGCAGAAGAAGCCTGAGATAGAGCGGCGCCTTTCCGTCGGGGGAGACGATCCCGAGCATGCGGGCCAGGGACCGCGGCACGGCGGACAGATCATCCGCCCGCAGGTTGATGATGAGGTCGGTGAGGAGAAGCGTGCCGCTCGGTCGGTGAAAGAGGCAGACCTCTTTGAACACGGGGCCGGCGACAAGCACCTGGTCGATCTCGTCGGCCCAGAGGCGGGGCGGTCTGTTCCCGAGCTCGGCGTCGATCCGGACACCGGAGCGGCGAACCTGGCCACGATCCTCGAGTCCCGGGACCGCCCAGGTGATCGCGTTCGGACAGGCCGCCTGCCAATCCCGGAGGAACATCCAATGGCCGACGCTCGGGGCCACGAGATGACCGATGCGGCCGAGTTCCTCCAAGCCGCGCTGAAGGCTTGGATTGTACGGGATGGGCGAGTGCAGGAGCAGTTCGCCGCCCGCCAACCGTAGAACCGTCATGCGGATCGGCAACGGTATCCCGCCCGCAGGGATGGGGGCCGCGTCCACGATCCAGACGCCATCGGCAACCTGTTTCAGGGTATTCAGAGGTGGATAGCCGGTTTCGTGCGCCACGCCATGGATCTCCGGGTTCGCTGTCCATTAGAGGGTGAAACGTAGGAACCGGGCGCGAGGGTCCCATCTTGGGCGTTACTCGACGCTCGAAGGCTCTGTCCTCGAACCTGCGGCACGAGATGCCTTCTGTAGCGTCGGGAGTACCGGCTATAGCCGGTGGCCGGGGAAGCGGGCCACTAAGTCGCACACGAAAAGCCCCCGAAACCCGTCGGGCGCCGGGGCTTTTCCGCGCATTGATGCGTTGGCCGCTGCCGAACAAGGAGACCCTCATGGCAGCGAATGACAAGGCCACGACCTACACCCTGAAACAGGCCCTCGCGGCGAAGGTTGGCGACCACGTCGAGATCGCAGTGGAAGCCGAGGACGGGACCAAGTTCAAGATCGTGGCGACCGCCGAGCAGCTGGACGCGCTCACCGGCGATCTGGAAAGCATCCTCGACGAGGACGACGCAAAGGTCGAGGCCGCGGAGTAACCGCGATCCGGCACGGTGATCATTGATTATTAACTATATTGCCCCCATCTAGGGGACATACCGATCGCGACCTCGTCGCTTCATCGGAGACGGCCACGATGCCGGGACAGGGTGACGCCGGATGTACGCGCACTTTGACCCGGCCTTCGTGGCTGTTGGCTTTGACAGGAGCCGGGAACTCTTCGCTGAGCTTCCAACGCTACGTTTCTTCTGTCCGACATCATGTCATCCATGGGCGGGAAAGCATGCGCCGCACGGTCGACCGACCCGTGAGCGAGGTGGAGTGACGGGCGGCCCATCCGCCCGCCTCGGTCTTTCCCATCGCTGATGTCTTCTCTTCGCGACTCTGTTCGAGACTGTTCGCGATGATGTGTTTCGTGAGATGTCGAATGAATGCAAAAGCTGCCGGCATCGTGTTGCCCGCGATCCACCCCCGTTCTAATCCATCGCTTTGAGAAGGATCGCGACTTGGATCGATCGACGGATGTTTCCGACGTCATACACGCCGAGCCGAACGATGCCGTCGAGACTGGGCCGGACGCTGTCCTGGAACCGTTGGCGGACTTCCCCCATATCGATCTCCGCACCGGGGTAGAGCCCTGGGAGAAGCGTCGGGCCGCCGGCAAGACCTTGCGGGGGAAAGTGCCTCACGCGGTCCATGCCTCTCTCGACATCGGCTCCGACCGTCCCGATCCGGTCTCGCTGATCGAGGGCGCTCATGATGGCAGGCAGGCCCATCTGATCCCGCTCAGGGTCGCCCGCATGGCGAGCTCCCCGTTCGCCTTCCTGCGCGGCGCAGCGCATGTGATGGCCTGGGACCTGGCGCAAGGACCGCACGGGACGATCGACGTCGTGATGAACGGCGACGCCCACATCTCGAATTTCGGATTGTTCGGGACACCGCAGGGCGAGGTGGTGTTCGATCTCAACGATTTCGACGAGGTGACGATCGGGCCCTGGGAATGGGACCTGAAACGGCTCTGCGCCAGCATCGAGGTGGCGGCGCGCGACGATGGCGTACGGGCCGTGGAGCGGCGAGCGGCCGTGCTCGCGGCCGTTGCCGGGTATCAGCATACCATGGACGATCTGGCGCCCCGTGGTTCCCTCGACGTGTGGCAGCGGGCGGCGCGGGCCGACCAGCTCGAATTTTCCGGTATCGAGATCGACGCGCAATCCCAGACGGTGGTGCGCAAGGCCGTCGAGAAGGCGCGCCGCAAGAACAACAAGAGCCTGCTCGACCGGGTCGGCGAGCGACGCACGGATGGCAGTTGGCGCTTCAGCGAGGAGCCGCCGATCCTCATGCGCGTCGACGACGAGACGCGCCAGAAGGTGACCTCGGGCCTCGAACGCTATGCCGAGACCTTGCCGCGCGAGCGCCGCTTCATGCTCAACCGCTATCACGTGGTCGATGTGGCCCACCGGGTGGTCGGTGTCGGAAGTGTCGGAACCCGCGCCTACGTCGCCCTGCTCTGCGGCAATTCCGATCAGGACGCGCTCTTCCTTCAGGTCAAGGAGGCCGTTCGCCCGGCCCATGCGCCCTATCTGACCGGCATGCCCGAACCCTATGCGAGCCACGAGGGCGAGCGCGTCATCTACGGGCAGAAGCTCCTGCAGGCGGTGGGAGACCCCCTGCTCGGTTGGACGTCGATCGACGACCGGCCGTTCTATGTCCGCCAGATGAAGAACATGAAGGGGGAGATTCCCATCGCCAGGATGGCAGGGCAGCCCTTGCTGTACTTCTCCCACGCCTACGGCGCCCTCCTCGCTCGGGCGCATGCCCGTACGGGTGATGCGGCCGCCATCGCCGGCTATTGCGGTCATGACGGGCGGGCGGATCTGCGCGAGGCCTTCGCGGACTGGGCGCACGCCTACGGAGATCAGAACGAGGCGGATTACCGGGCGTTCCTGTCCGCGATTTCTGATGGCAGGCTCGAGGCCGCGCCGGATTCCTGCCTCTGATCGGGGAGGCGGGAGGGATGGGCGCCTCGGCCCATTGCCCTATCTCGCCATGGTCGCCGAGCAGGGAACCGATCATGAGTACCGAACGCGCCGAGGGCTACCACGAGGCATTGTCGAGCGTCAGAACCACGATCCAGCGACGCGTGAAGGCCGCCGACATATCGCATGAGGGGAAGCTGGAACTCCTCGACCTCCTGTCGATGCTGGACGATATGCTGAATTCGGGCAAGCGGGACGAGGATGCCGACCGGTCCCCACCCGTGCCCCTGAGCGGCAGCTTCTGACCACCCGTCGTCACCGCGGGGAGGTTTGATAGCGAACGCGGTCCGATCCTCCGGACGGTGCCGAGCAGGCATCGTCGAGACGGCATCGATTCCCTGCTAAGGGTGCCCATCCTTCTTCTCGGGGAGCGAAAGGGGGACGGCGTCCCCCTGCAGGGTCCGGCTGGTGAGGGGCATCGCCATACGGTAGCGTAAGCCGTCGGGCGTGAAGGTGAAGCTCGCCTCGGCCTTCAGGTTGTGCGCTAGCATCTCGCCCAGAACCACCGTGCCAAAGCCCTTGCGGCGGGGCTCGCGCTCGTCCAGCGGCACGCCACGCTCCACCCAGTCGAACACGAGGTAGGGGCCGCCATCCCGCTCCTCGATTTTCCGCTCCTCGATCCGCCATGTCACGGCCAGGCCGCCCCCTGGCGTAGACAGGGCCCCGAACTTGAGGGCGTTCGTCGAAAGCTCATGCAGCGCGAGCGCGAGGGGTTCGGCCGCGCGCAGATGCAGCCGCAGGTCCGGTCCGTCGACCTGCGTGCGTCCATCCTGGTAGGCGAGCGCGCTGGTGAGTTCGTCAGTGACGAGGCGGTCGAGATCGACCCCGGCCAAGGGGTTCTGGATGATGACGTTCTGCACCCGGGCCATGGCGGCCAACCGCCCGTCGAGATGCGCGGTGTAATCCTCCAGGCTCTCGCTGAATTCGGCCGAACGCCGCGCGATCATGCGCATCGTCGCCAGCGTGTTGCGCACTCGGTGCTGCAATTCGGCCAGCAGCACCACCTGCTCTTCTGTGTCCCTCGGGTTGGATCCCATCGTCATCGCAGCTCCACGGCATGCTTGAGGCAGAACCGGTTCAGGATCACATCGATCCGTTGGCATCGAAATGATGGCCTTCGTGGTCGAGGTGAAGATAACTCGGATTGAACAAGGATGCCCTCTGCAGGGCAAGAAAGTCGGGAATGGTCAGGCGCCCACCCTTCAGCACGATCAGGCCGGCGCGTCGCAATTCCTGCAGCGTGCGGTTGATGTGCACGTTCGAGAGCCCGAGCGCATCCGCCAGTTCCACCTGCGTCAGCGGCAGGTCACAGGTGGTGCCCTCCGTCAGGCCGACGCTCTGCAAGCGCAGGAAGAGTTCGCAGAGGAGATGACCGACGCGCTCGAAGGCCGTGCGCTGGCCGAGATTGACCGTCCATTCGCGCTGGACCGCGACCGTCACCAGGGTGTCCCACCAGAGTGCCTTGGTGAGCCGCACATTGTCGTTGGCGATCTGTTCCAGCGCGGCGCGCGAGATCTCCGCCAGTTTGACGGGGGTGAGGGCAACGATGGAATGGTCCATCTCGCGCAGGAGATAGACGTGGCTGTCGCAGAGATCGCCGGGCACGAAGAAGGAGATGATCTGACGCCGGCCATCGTCGAGCTGCTTGTAGCGACAGGCCCACCCTTCCAAGATCAGGTTGACGTGATGAGGATCGTCACCTTCGCTGATGATATCGGAGTGTTTTGCAAAAATCCGCTGCTTGCTGGCCGCGATTTCCAAGGCCTGCCGGTCGTCATGCGAGAGCTTGGTGAAGTGCTCAAGCTTGCGAAGGAGATGTTGCGGCATGCTTTCCTCGTCGTGCGCAGAGCACGAATAGAGAATTGCCCACACACAATAATTTACTTGTGTTAAGTTTTCGGGGAGCTTCTCATTGACCCCCCTGGAAATGAAAGCAAGACCTTGCACGGGTGCCGCCGTCAAGCCTTGAGGAGCGTCCCGATCGCGGCAAGCACCGTTTCGGGCTCGACCGGCTTTTCCAGGCGGAGAACATGGGCGTAGGCGTCCGGGATGACGCCTTGGTCGTAGCCCGTCGTGAAGACGAACGGCACGGATCGGGCGATCAGAACGTCCGCGAGCGGGTAGACGCACTCGCCCCCGAGATTCACGTCCAGACTTGCTGCATCCGGCTTCGTACGTGCCTCCAGGATCTGGAGGCCGCTCCGCACGGAGGCGACCGGGCCCAGCATTTCAGCTCCGGCATCCTGCAATTCGCGCCGCAACTCGTCCGCCAGAAAATACTCATCCTCCGCGACGAGGATGCGTCGGCCTTGGAATATGCTGTGCGGCATCGGTGTCCTTCTGGCGGATCGTGCGTTCCGATACGGGAAGTGCAATGGTGCAGTGAATGCCGTCGGCTTCCATCACGTAGGTTGTTCTGGCCCCGAGTTGGTAGGGCAATGCCCGTTCGATTAGTTCGCGGCCGGAGCCGCCTCCCTGCGGCTGATCATCCCGCGATGGCATCCGCACGCCGTGCTCACGCCAGTCCACATGCAGCCATGGGCCATCTTCCGGTCTGGGATACTCCACGTGCCAGCGAATTTCGAGGCGTGCCTGCCGCTGCGCGAGCGCCCCGTATTTCAGCGCATTCGTCGCCAGTTCGTGCAGGGCCAGGGCGAAGATCTGGACCGTCGAGGAGCGCAGCGCGATCGCCGCCGGCCCGATCATGCTGACGCGGGAGGCCCCGCCGTCGAGCGCGGCCACTTCGCTCCGGATCAACTCGTCGAAACTGACTCTCTCACCCTCGGCGAGGCGGGACAGTAATCCCTGCACACGGGCGAGGGCCGCCAGGCGCGGGCCGTAGCGCGCCCGGAAATCGGCGAGATCCGTGCTGTTGCGCAGGGTCTTGTCGACGGTGGCGCGCACCACGCCCATGAGATTGCGGGTGCGGTGCTGCAACTCCGCCACGAGCACGCTCATATGCTCGGCCGTCTCCTTCTCCTCGGTGATGTCCCGGCCGACGCCGCCGATCCAGCACACGGCACCGGCCGCGTCGCGCATGGGAAAATCGGTGTCCCGCAGCCAGCGGATGCCGCCGTCACTGGGCCGCCTGACGCGATACTCGAAGGTGACGCTCTCGCCCGTCCGGACCCGTTGCAGGCTCTCGACCGCACGCTCGCGGTCTTCCGGCACGATCAGCTCGACCCAGCTGGTCATGTGGTCGCCGGCGACTGCCGTCGCACGGTCGAGACCGTAGATCGTCTCGAAGGCAGGCGTGAGATAGACCCACTGGAAGGTCGAGGCGTCGCGCATCCAGAGCACGTTGGAAGAGGCTTCGCCGAATTGGCTGAGGCGCTCCTCGCTCTCGCGCAACGCCGTCTCGGCTTTCCTGCGCGCCGTCACATCGCTGGCCGTTCCCAGCCATTCCTTGATCTCGCCCCACTCCGTGAGCGTCGGCACGGCACGGGACAGGCTCCAGCCGAGCGACCCGTCGCTGCGGATCACCGCATGTTCCAGCTCGAAGATTGATCGCGTCGCGATTGCCCGGTCGATGGCGGCGCGGACCTCCGCTTGGTCGCCGAGGCGGATGTAGCGGTCGAGCCAGGTCTTGTTCGGCTGGTCCGTGGCGCTCCGGAAGGCGCGTCCCTCCAGCCGTTGCAACTCGGACCAGTCCGGGCTCATCCGGTAGACGACGTCCGAACTGGCGGTGACGAAGGCACGGAAGCGCTCCTCGCTCTCCCGCAGGGCCGCCTCGGTGCGCTTGCGAGGTTGGATGTCCTTGAACAGGATGGCGACCCGCTGCTGTTCGGTGGTGCCGACGCGAAAGGCATAGACGTCGTACCAGCGCCCGATGGCGCTCGACCGGCGTTCGAACCGTTCCGCCACGCCGTTCAGGGCGATCCGGCCGAACGTCTCGAACCAGTTCGCCTCGAGCCCGGGGAGCAACTCCCGCATCGTCCGGCCGACGGCGTCGCCGAGCCCGGTCTGGTGACCGAATGCAGGATTGACGGAGAGGAACCGGTAATCGACCGGACGCTGCCGGTCGTCGAAGATCATCTCGACGATGCAGAAGCCCTCGTCGATGGAGTTGAACAGATGGCGGTACATCGCCTCGCTCTCCTCCAGTTTCGTTTGCGCGACCTCGTCTTGCAGCCGCAGGATCTCCTCCTGAGCCGCCTTCCAGGCGGTGATCTCCTTGGCGGTGGTCGCCACGCCGTCGCCGAGTTTCACCACCGATTGGTAGAGCCAGCCGTCTCCCCGCTCGTGTGCGTAGCGGCGTTCGGCGACCGAGGACCGGCCTGTCTGCACGACCTGCCGAAAAGCCTCGAAGGTCCCTTCCTGAACCACGCCCGGACTGCGTTCGAGGAGGCTTTGTCCCCTCACCTCGCCGAGGTGCCGTTCCGACGTGTGGTTGTTCAACCGCCAGCGGAAATCGACGATCTCGCCCGAAGCGTCCCGGACAGCCTCGAAGACCTGGATCATGTCCATGGAACTGTCCAGCGTAGCCTGCAGCAGGTCACGGCTCAGCTTCAGCTCGGCCGTGTGCTCCCTCACCTCCCGTTCCAGTTCGGCACGATGCCACGCTTCGGTTTTGCGGAGTGCGTCATGGGCTTCCGTCAGGGCGCGGGTACGGTCCATGACCCGCTGCTCCAGTTCGCTCCTGCCGGCCCGTGCCTCATCGAGGGCGCCGGTCATGGCGTAAGCGGCGGAGGCGAAGTGCGTCAGCCGAGTGAGGAGCCTGAGATCCTCGCCGTCGAAGCCGCGATCGGGGTCATGGATACCGGCCCAGAGCGTACCGACCGGCTCATCGCCGGCACGGAACGGCACCAGCAGGAGTTCCCGGATCAGCGGCTCGACACGGGCGGCCGGGAAGCGGGTATGGGGGCGGGAAAGCAGCAGGGGAATATTGCGGCTCACCACGAGTCCGCAGGGGCTCTCGTCGAAGGAGATCGAGCCGCCCATATGGGCGGCCCATGGTCCTGCGATTGCCGGCCAGTGGAAGGTTTTCGTCGGCTCTCCCGACCCGAGAATGCTGATGCCGGCCGACTCGGCCATGCCCATCTCGACGACGAGATCCGCCAGGCGCTGCAGGACCGTGTCCGGCCGGACGGCCAGCGCCTGGGCCAGTTCGGCCAGCGCATGGGCTTCCGCCTCGTAGTCGGGAGGCCGTACGGGACGCCTCAGCAACGCGTCGGTGATCAGGACCTCTTCGAGGCCGGCCAACGCATCCGGTGACTCCGTGAGGGTCATCTCTCTTGGGTGCTCGTCGTTCGTTCGAGGTCGAAGCAGCCAGGAACACCGACAGCGTACTCAATTTCGCTCGCCAGCGCGAATGTCATCAATCTTTCCGCGACAGGGCTCGCTGAATCAATTTATACTTGTGTCGAACGCCGAATACGCATCGTTCCGATCTCCAGGGCACCGCTTTCTCTCGAGACGGACCGATCGACGTCGAGGGGACGAGCCGGCGGTGCGCGGCCTATCCGTCCGCGTCCGGCCGGGATGCCCGGTCGCCGAGGATGAGGTCGAGCTCCCGAAAGACCGCCGCATTGCTCACCGGTTTCTCCAGCCGCCGGGCGGATGCGTATCGGTTCGGGATCGTCGCCAGATCGTAGCCGGTGGTGAACAGGAACGGTACGTCGAGGGCACGGAGGGCGTCGGCCACCGGGTAAACCTCGTCACCCCCGAGATTCACGTCCAGGATGGCGGCGTCGGGCGGCATCGGGCCTTTGAGGAGGGCGAGGGCGCCCTCGAGGGTGGCGATGGGACCGAGCACCTCGGCGCCGGCATCGGACAAACCGCGCGACAGTTCGTCGGCCAGGAAGTACTCGTCCTCCACCACCAGGATACGCCGGCTGCAGAGCGTCCGCTTCGGCATCATGTCTACTCCCTTCCCCCGTTGTGAAACGGATGGAACCATGATGCCGTCAACGTCATCTTCTTCCATCACGTAGATTGCTTATGCGTCGAACCAGTCGGGCGGGGGGCGATTACTCAGCCCACCGGCCGGATCATCCCGTTTATAACGATGCGCTCCTGCGTGGGAGCGGACCCTGCGGGCGGACGAAACACGTCATGCGTCTTGAAACCGGTTCGGTTCGATGGCTCGCCGGCAAAGGCCGGATCCTCGTCGCCGGTTGACCCGAGGGCTGAAAATCGCGAGGAACAAAGGCCGAACGCGTTGCCTGCCTGCTGCCCCGTGCACCGATGTGACAGCCCGATCCGATGTCGAGCCCTGCCGACACTGCCCCCGTCCGCAAGATCATCCATATCGACATGGATGCGTTCTACGCATCCGTCGAGCAGCGCGACGATCCGGCTCTGCGAGGGCGGCCCCTGGCGGTCGGCGGGTCGCGCGAGCGCGGCGTGGTGGCGGCTGCCAGCTATGAGGCGCGAGCCTTCGGTGTGCGCTCGGCCATGCCCTCCGTCACGGCCCGGCGCCTGTGCCCCGACCTCGTCTTCGTCAAGCCGCGCTTCGAGGTCTATCGGGCGATCTCCGAAGAGATCCGCGCGGTCTTTGCCCAGCATACCGCGATCATCGAACCGGTGGCCCTCGACGAGGCCTATCTCGACGTCACCGAGAACCTGCAGGGGCTGGCCACCGCCACCGAGGTGGCGCGGGTGATCCGGGCGGAGATCCTCGCGCGGACCGGTCTCGTGGCATCGGCCGGCGTCTCCTACAACAAGTTCCTCGCGAAGGTCGCCTCGGACTTCCGCAAACCCGACGCGCTGTTCGTGATCACGCCCGTGATGGGCCCTAGCTTCGTCGAGGATCTGGCCATCGGCCGGTTCCACGGCGTCGGCCCCGTCACCGAGGCGAAGATGAAGCGCCTCGGCATCCTCACCGGCCGCGACCTGAAGGCCCGCTCCCTGGAAGAGCTGCAGGCGGCCTTCGGCAGCTCGGCGGCCTATTATCATTCGGTGGCGCGCGGCATCGACGAGCGGCAGGTGCGTGCCCATCGGATTCGGAAGTCGGTGGGGGCGGAGACCACCTTCTCGGAGGACCTCACCGAGTTCGATGCCATGGAGGCGCGACTGGCGCCGCTCATCGACAAGGTCTGGGCGTCCTGTAGCGCCAAGGGCGTCGCCGGCCGCACCGTCACGCTGAAGGTGAAATTCTCGGATTTCGTCCAGATCACTCGGGCGCAGTCCTTCGAGGCCCCGGTCGCCGGCCGCGATACGATGATGCACACGGCGCTGGGATTGCTGCGCACGGTGTTCCCGCTCCGCCGCAGCGTTCGCCTGCTCGGCGTCTCCCTGTCGGGCCTGCAGCAGGGCAAGACGGAGGGACCGCGCCAGCTCGGGCTCGCGATCTGATCCCGGCAGCGGGCAACGGCGGATGACGATTGCCGCGCGACACCGGCGCACTATCTGAATTGTGCAGCTCATGGATCGATCGGGTCCGGACCAGGACGTGCGGATAAGAGGGAATGCATGAGCAGCCGGAATGACAAGGGACTCCTGCTCCTCCTCGGCGACGCCATCGGCGAAACCCAGATCCTGGTCTCCAAGCAACTCGCCCTGTTCCAGGCCGAGATCGGGTCGGCGGTCAATCAGGTGGCGCGTCCGCTTGCCCTGTTCCTGATGGCGGCACTCTTCGTCCTGATCGGATTGTTCGTGCTCCTGGTCGCCTTCGTCAAAGGGCTGGCGCTCCTGATCGGTTCGGAGGCGATCGCGTCGCTGATCGTCGGCGGTGCCTTTGCCGCCGTGACGCTCGGTCTCTTCGCCTTCGGGTATCGGTTGATGTCCCTCTCGAACCTGGAGCCGATGCGGACGCGGCGCCAACTCGCACGGGACCGGGACGCCCTGAGAGCCCGCTGACGCCGAGCCAGCAGCCGCCTTCCGGTCTCCTCGCCGATCGACCTCCGGGCTCAGGCGGGGATTTCCTGTTTGTCGACCACCCTGCCCCGCTCGTCGAAGCGGTAGGCCAGCATCTGGGCCGTGGCGAGATGCACGTCGGCCACCTCGGCGGCGCTGATCCCGTCGAGATGCATGATCAGCGCCCGCAGCGAATTGCCATGCGCCACGAGAAGAACCCGCCTGCCCTCCCGGACCCGGGATTCGATCTCGTCCCGGTAATACGGCAGCATCCGGTCGGCGGTCATCGCCAGGCTCTCGCCGCCCGGCGGTATCGCATCGAAGGACTTGCGCCAGGCACGGACCTGCTCCACGCCCCAGCGTTCCTGGGATTCGCGCTTGTTCAACCCGGCGAGCTCGCCGTAATCGCGCTCGTTCAGCGCGGCGCTCCGGTGGACAGTGAGGTCGGGTTGCCCGAGGCCTGCCAGGATGAGAGCCATCGTGCGCCGGGCCCGCGTCAACTCGCTAATGAAGGCGAGATCGACGGCGAATCCGAGCTCTTTCAGCCGGCGCCCGGCGCTCTGCGCCTCGCTGACGCCGCGTTCCGTCAGATCGGGATCTCGGATGCCGGAGAAGAGGTCACGCTCGTTGTCGTGGCTCTGCCCGTGGCGGACGATGACGAGGGTTCGTTCGGGAAGGAGCATTCGGGGAGGGGCGTCCGCAGGAGGTCGGGCGAAGTCGGGGTGTGCGAAGTCAGGCGGCGGGTCAACGCCTGCGGCTGCCGGTCAACGCCTACGGCTGCCGCGCGGGCCGGTGACCACCGGGGTGTTGGCCCGGTTCTCGTCGAGGAGCTTGCGCCACCGGGTCAGACGTTCGGGATCGAGCGTGCCCTCCGCGACGGCGGCCTGCACGGCGCAGCCCGGCTCGTGGGCATGGGTGCAGTCCCGGAAGCGGCAGGAGGGGGCCAGCTCGACGATCTCGGCGAACAGCGTATCGATGCCCTCCGCGGCGTCGCTCACATGCAGCGTGCGCATCCCCGGCGTATCGATGACCCAGCCGCCGCCCGCGATGGCATGGAGGGAACGCGACGTGGTGGTGTGGCGCCCCTTGGCGTCGTGTTCGCGGATCCCGCCGGTCTCCTGGGGGAGGTCCTGGTCCGGGCCGGCGAGCGTGTTGACCAGGGTCGATTTCCCCACCCCCGATGAGCCGACGACCGCTACGGTCAGACCTTCGCCGCACCAGGGGGCGAGGAGCGTCACGGCGTCCGGAAGGCGCGGATTGACCGTGACGACGGCGAGGTCGCGCTGCAGGCCGGCGGCCTGCCGCCGGTAGCTCTCGGCATCGGGCGCCATATCGGCCTTGGTGAGGACGATCACCGGGTTCGTCCCGCCCTGATTGGCGAGCGCCAGGTAGCGCTCCAGCCGGGCGATGTTGAAATCGGCGTTGCACGACGTGACGACGAAGAGGGTATCGACATTGGCCGCCGCCAGCTGCAGCGGGCCTCCGCCTTCGTTGCGCCTTTGCAGCACGCTCCTGCGTGACAGACGGCGCTGCATCGTCCCGGTCTCGGGCTCGACCAGCACCCAATCGCCCACGGCGAAATCGCCGGTCTGGGTATGGACCGGAAGCACGAGCCCCACCGGCCCCGTGAGGGATAGGGCGGTCAGCCGGGAGCGGTGGACCGTCGCGATCCGCATGGGCACGAGACCGGCCTCGGCCGGTTCACGTTGCTCCTCGAAGAAGTCGGACCATCCGAGACGGGAGGGCCGCAGGGGATGGGAGTTGCTGAGATCATCGGTCACCGGTCAGCCATGACAGGGCCTTGGCGGATTGACCAGCGCCCCACCCGTCTTCCGGCGCCCTCCCCTTGCTCCGCGGCGGCAAGGTGACCGATCATCGAGGCAACGGATTCGGGAGAATGGATTCCAGGGATGGGTCAGACGATGTCGAAGCTCGAGGAGAAGCGCGAGGAGATCGCGGCCCTGATCGCATCGGAACTCGGTCTCGGCGATCTGACCGGATTGAGCGAGGCCGACCGCGCGGCCGTCGATCGCCAGACCTCGGAGGTGATCGAGGGCTGCGCCCTCGACACGGATGAGCCGGCCGATTGCGAGGAGGCGGGCACGCAGCTTCAGCAGCGGCTGCGAGAGTACCGCGCCCTGCTGGAGTTGCGGACGGACGAGGCGGATGCCCGGCTGGCCGAAGAGGGCGAGGTGTTCGGCCGCGAAGATGATGCGTGAATCCGGCCCCGCCGGCCCCGGCGGAATCGGAAGACTGCCCTTCGCCTATGTCCTTGAGGGAAGTCCGTTCGCGACGGCCCCGCCCGACGTGTCGAGCTTGGCCCGACACCCGACCGCGTAGACATTGGGCGGCCGGCTGCTGACCTCACGCTGCCAGCGGCAGGTTTGCGTGAGCCTCACATAGACATCCAGAACCGAGGCGTGATCGCCGAATTGCTGGCGGAGGCGGGCGACCCGGTAGACGCCCCGGCGCTCGCAGGGGCCGCAGGCGATGACAAGGTGCGAGGCCCTCACGTCGCAGAGGCGCTCCATGTCAGGCCACCGAACCGGGAGATAAGCCCCGGATCCTGCTCTGCGCCGGTGCGACGTTGCTGGTAGCTGCCTCCCCGCCGGCCATGTTCGTCGCTTCGGACGTAGCTAGGGCCGCAAGCCGCAGCAAAGGATCGGCCAGCATGGTGGACACTCCGCGCATAAGAACATATAGAGAACATAGAGTTCAAGCGCGGAGGTCAAGATGCGGACGGCCGACCTGTGGATATCGGGAAATCTCTCTCCCGCCGGCCTGCCCTCGGGCATGGCGAAGCGTGCGAATGCCGGTTCGGCGGCACGCGTGCCGTCACCCCGCACGAGCGGAGACCGGGCCATGCATTTCGACGTGCTGGAGGAGCGGGTCGGGCGCTGGGGCTGGTCACTGCGTGACGTTTACGGCCAGGAGGTCGCCCATTCTCCGATGCCGTATCCGAGCCGTGTCCAGGCCTCGGCGGCGGCCTTGGCCTTTTCCCAGCTCGTGGCTTACGCCGGCAAGCAGATGCGCCGGCCCTGAGGCCGGACGGCGAGTGTCTGCCGGGTGTGGATTCCCTCGCGCCTCGTGCGAGCGAATGACGGATCGACCCGTTCCCCTAACGGATACTGCCGCAGGGGAGCGAACCGATCCTGCCGGGGATCTCGAAAATCGTCCCGGATTGTAGTCCGGGACGACGTGTTACGAATTTATCAGTATATTGGCGGAGCCCACGATGGTCGCGGCCAGCATCACCGATGCAACGCCGACCATGATGTAGGAAAAGACTTTCAGCATCGATGCCAATGAACTGTCCTGACTGGGTTAGCAGCGGCTTCCGCCGGACGTCTGGCCGTATTGCATGACGTCGCGGGTCTGCTGGTTTGCGTTGCCCTCCGCGGCCGAACTCATCGGACAACCGAAGGACGCGGTGGCTCGACGATCGGCTCGGATCGCGTTGGTGGTCTCGACGTCGTAGGGAGCGAACGCCGTGTAACGCGAGGGACGCTCCATCGCCATCGTAGGCGAGATCGATGTCAGTCCCACGACGAGAGCAGTCGAGAGGGCGGCGATGTAAGACTTCATATGGGCAACGGCTTTCTTTTCTTGTGAAGCCTCCGTATCCCGGCTGCTTCTTCTGTGTGAAGCCAATATGAAGTAATAATTTCCTTTGTGGCGTGTCGGCACGCACGTGGTGCAGCGGATTAAAGATCCTGATCAAGCCTATGTGATCGATGTATGTGGCATTCCAGCATCGAATTATTTGATGGGACAATCAAATACAAAAGTGTTGGTTATATAATCCCTGAATAGTTTGGGAATGAGTGTCGCAGGGCCTGCGATGGCGGAAGTGGCTGTGACCAGGGCCTGATTTCGAGAATGGCCGTTCCGGTCTCGTCCATGCGAGTGCCATTCGGACGAGTTGTGCCGACGGCGTGTGGGCGGCTCTCTTCCCCCTCACGCCATCGTCCGCATCGGTTCGCGCGCCGGATCATCCCCGGTCGATCATCGGCGAAGAGCATCGCCTCGCTCGTCGATGATCCTCTGCCGGCCTGTGTCAGGTCGAGGGTGCGATACGGTCGAGCGCCGCCATCGTGTTGTCGGACAGGTCGAGTTCCACCGCGGCCATGTTCTCGCGCAGGTGCTCGACCGACGACGTGCCGGGGATCAGCAGGATGTTGGGAGAGCGGCGCAGGAGCCAGGCCAGCGCGACCTGCATGGGCGTCGCGCCGAGCCCCTCGGCAATCTCGTTCAGGGCCGCCGACTGGATCGGGCTGAAGCCGCCGAGCGGGAAGAACGGGACATAGGCGGTGCCGGATGCGGCGAGATCGTCGATCAGTGCGTCATCGGCTCGATGGACCAGATTGTACTGGTTCTGGACGCAGACGATCGTCGCGAGGGATCGGCTCTCCGCCACCTGCCGCGCCGTTACGTTGCTCAGCCCAATCCGGCGGACGAGGCCCTGTCGTTGGAGATCGGCGAGGATGGAGAGCGGCGCCTCGATGGAGCCTTCGGCCGGTCCATGCACGTCGAGCATGATGCGCAGGTTGACCACGTCGAGGGCGTCGACGCCGAGGTTGCGCAGGTTGTCATGGACGGCGCTCGTGAGCTCCGCTGCGGAGAAAGCGGGATTCCAGGAGGCGTCCGCACCGCGCCTGGCTCCGATCTTGGTGACGATCATGAGGTCGTCCGGATAGGGGTGGAGCGCTTCGCGGATGATCTGGTTGGTGACGTGCGGTCCGTAGAAATCGCTGGTGTCGATGTGGTTGACGCCGCGCTCGACCGCTTCGCGCAGCACTGCGATGGCGGCGGCCCGGTCCTTCGGAGGACCGAAAACGCCCGGCCCCGCCAATTGCATCGCGCCGTAGCCCAGGCGCTTCACGGTGCGGTCTCCGAGGGCGTAGGTCCCAGCCTGTCCGATCTTGGTCATGCGACTCTCCTGTAGGATGACCAGGACTGTAATGCCTCATGGATTGCGTGATAATGCGCCCTTATCCGCACGGGATGTGCGAAAAGGCGAACAATGGCGACCGATCTCGGGGATTTGGCGGCGTTCGTCGCCGTTGCGGAAGCCGGCGGGTTTCGCGACGGCGCACGGGCGAGCGGCGCGAGCGCATCCGGCTTGAGCGAGGCGGTCCGCCGGCTGGAAGCCAGGCTGGGCGTCCGGCTCCTCAACCGGACGACCCGCAGCGTCGCGCCGACCGAAGCGGGCGCACGCCTCCTCGAACGATTGATGCCGGCCTTAAACGAGTTGGATGCCGCGCTGGACGTCGTCAACGGCTTTCGCGATCGTCCGGCCGGCACGCTCAGGCTCAACGTGCCGGTCAGCGCCGCGCGGCTCGTGTTGCCGCGGATCGTGCCGCCCTTCCTGGCGGCCTATCCCGATATCAGGCTCGACATCGTGGCCGAGGACGGTTTCGTGGATGTGCTGGCCGCTGGATGTGACGCCGGGATCCGCTACGACGAGCGGCTCGAACAGGACATGATCGCGGTTCCGATCGGGCCGCGCCGGCAGCGCTTCGCCACGGCCGCCTCCCCGTCCTATCTCGATCGTCACGGGCGTCCCGCCCATCCGAGAGACCTGCTGAGTCACGCCTGCCTCGGCGGCCGTTTCGCGAGTGGCGCGACGACGGCGTGGGAATTCGAGCGTGAGGGTGAGGTCGTTCGCATCGACCCCAGCGGTCCCCTCATCGTCCGGGTCGGGGCCGCCACCGACCTCGCGGTGGATGCCGCCATTGCGGGGACCGGGATCATTACCCTGTTCGAGGATTGGCTACGCCCGCATCTCGAGAGCGGGGTTCTGGAGCCCGTGCTGGAGCCATGGTGGCAATCGTTCTCCGGCCCGTTCCTGTATTATCCGGGCCGGCGCTACCTTCCCGCGCCGCTGAGGGCCTTCGTCGACTTCATCGGCGCGCATCGCGATCCTCGCTGATCTCGCCGCGCGACCGAGCGCCTCGTCGTCTGCTCAGAGGCCGAAGTTTCGGCTCAGGACGATCATCAGTTCCGTCTGGCTCGCCGTATCCGTCTTGACGAAGATCTTCTTCAGATGGGTCCGGGTGGTATGGATCGACATGCCGAGCCTGTCCGCGCATTCGCCGGTGCTGTGGCCGGCCAGCAGGCTGTGGCAGAGCTCGGCTTCCCGTGGCGTCAGCCCGTACAACGTTTTCAGGATGTCACCGGCGAGTTCCCGGCTGTCATCGAGGTCCGTGATCGTCAGAATGGCGCGGCAGCCGTCGAAATACTCCAGCCCCGCCTTGCGCAGGGGCTGAACCCGGAGAGTGAGAGGCCGCTTGGCCTCCCGGTGGATGACGATCGGCGCGGAGGCGAGTGAGACAGCTTGCGGATCGGACCAGATGGCGGCGGTGATATGCGCGCGAAGCCGGGCCGTGGCCTGAGCATCGGAGGGAACGACGAGTTCCCCGAGCCGCACAGCCAGATCGGGGCCGAACAGGCGTTCCGCGCCGCTGCTCACCCGCAGAACCCGTCCCGTCCTGTCGAGGAGCACGCTAGGATTGCGGACCGTTTCCAGGGCGTCGGCGATGCCCGTGAGACGCGCCTCGCCGAGGCTGTGGGCCAGTTGGGCGGCCCGGTTGAGGGGGGCAATGAGGCGCCGCAAGGCGATCTGCTCATCCAAGGTGTAGGGCCCCTGTTGGATGGTCCGCTGCATCATCATCACCCAAGCATCATCGCCCGCCTGGACCATCAGTCCGGCGGACCATTGAAAGCCGTGGCTGCGCAAGTAGTCGGCGTAGAACGCTTCGGATCGCATTGCCTCCGGCGTCGCGTAGTCCTGATCGACGAACATGCCTGTCTTGAGAAGCTTGGGGACGCCTCTCACGCGGTAATCGTTCTTCGACCAGCCGTCGCGAAAATAGCCGTCGGCCACCGCTTCGAGACTGGCGCTCATCGGCAGGCCGGGTACGCGTCCCTTCAACGGGATGGCGACGACCCCTCTCGCGCCCGTGGAAGTCGCGATTTTGGCGACTGCTTTGTCCCAGTCATGAGACTGAAGCGCGGATGTGACGAGCGAGTTTTCGATGTCCTGCAAAGTCTCGTCGTCGAGGAACATCTTGATCCTTCAGCGGCGTCGAACGCTCCCGCGTAAAGCGATGCACTCTCGGCTGAGGAAAAATAACTCGGCTGAACTAAATTGAAAAGACCTTGATATGTTTTTGTTGGATGAGGTGCCTATTTTATAAATAAGCCTTACTGTGATTGCGCTTTCTAGAAATATTATAATATTTTCTAATATTTATAAATATATAGAGCGTTTGCAGAGCTATCGGTTGGTCACAGATTCTGTCCTGCATAGAACAATCGGCGGTCAATAGTTGCAAGCACGCTGCAAGGCGGGGGAGCTGGATCCCTTCGATCATCGCCACGCCGCTCGCTTCGCCGCGCCTGGGCTTGCCGCTCCATCGCCGGCATCAGGCCGGCTCGTAGGCAGGCGCCGACAATCGAGTGCTGTCCGAAGCCGTTTCCTGTGAAAGCGCACCCAGAGGGCCGGCATGAAGCCGGGTGATCAGCCGTGCCATGTCCTCAGGCAGGTCGGCAGCGCTTTCGAGGCCGAAGGCGAGATCGAGGCCGGGTATCATGCTGCGTAGGAAGGCCTGGGACGTCTCCGCGCCGGGGCGGGGAAGCTCCGCCCCCCTGGGCGGGATGTGCAGGACGGGCGTGCCGAGGGTCGTTGTGGGGAGAGCGAGCATGGCTTCCACGGGGTGCGCGACGCGCCTTGCGCAATCCCGCCGCCACCGGACCGGGGCGGCCTATCTCGTAAGGCTGCCCAAGCTAGACCATACTGGTTGAACCGTAGCTGAAGGGAGCCGGTGGCCTTGCCGCTCCATCGTGGTTCTGCCGTCCAACGAGGGCGAGCGGCTGAGATGAGGGGATGCCATTCCGGAATTCCGGGAACAGGACGACGGATTCCGCGAAGCTGCCGCCGATCCGGGATCAGGATCAGATGTAGTGGCGGAAGACGACCTGGCTCTGAGAGTCCTTCGCCTTGCCGCGTTCACATCCGTCGACCGGAGGCCGAGCCTGGATCAGCGATGCCGGCAGGACCAGCGTGACGAGCGCGAGCAGCCAGCGGAAGGGACGTGCAACTGTCATGTCGGATTCCTGGGACTGGGTCGCGGTCGGATCGTCACCTTGAGATCATGCGCCTGTGGCGGCTGAATGGTTCATGGCTGGCCGCGATCCGTTTCGCTGTGCCGGCGCGCACATCGGCTTGGCCGTTCTAAGACAGAAACGGCTTCAGCAGCGGTGCGGTCGCCGCGCCCAAGGCGCCGAGCGCGATGAAGAGCCGCCAGACGTGAAGATCCGTGATCATGGAAGCCTCGATCTTGCCGCCGTTCGGCGCGTGAATGCCACATCATGGCGGCGATACGTTGCGGCGTGGTTTCGAGACAGGGTGAACGATGTCTTCTACCCTTCCGAGGCCATGGCGCCTCGGTCCCCGCCTCCCCGGGGAGCCCAGGGCGATCCCCAGACCGGGCGGTTTCATGCCGCCGGGTGTCGGCGCGTGACTTTTATGAAATCGGGCTCCCGCCCCGTTCCGCGTGATCCTGATCGTCAGCGGGAGGCCCGTCAGGTGTCCTAGACCACGAGGATATCTTGGAATGTCAGGACTGGACGCGAGGTGAGGAGGGCGAACTGGAGGGCGTCGGCCGATCCGCTGCCGTCCGCGTCGTAGGAGACGGCGCCCGTCCGCGAATCGTAGAGGATCCGGTCGTCCGCATCGAGGATGGCACCGGCCGCGCCGAGATCCTTGAAGGCACCCGCCGCCAGGGTTCCGGTCTTGGTCAGTGCCGTGAAGATTCCGTTCTCGAGTCGGAGCGTGTCGTCGATGGTGGCGAAGTCGACGATGCTGTCGACATTGCCCGAGCCGAGCGCCGTTTTGAAGAAGAAGATGTCGGCACCGGCTCCGCCCTTCAGGATGTCGTCGCCCAGACCGCCATTGAGCATGTTGGCACCGCTATTGCTGGTGAGCGTGTTGGCGAGGGCGTTGCCGTTGCCGTTGATGTCCGCGCTGCCGGTGAGGAGAAGGTTCTCGAGCTCGTTGCCGAGGCTGAACGCCACCGAACTCCGCACGAGATCGATGCCGCCCCCCGCCACCTCGAAGATCTTGTCGCCACCATCGGTGATGTAGGTGTCGTTGCCCAATCCACCGGTGAGCCTGTCGGTACCGGTCCCGCCATTGAGGACGTTGGCGGCATCGTTGCCCAGGAGCACGTTGTCGAGGGCGTTGCCCGTCGCCTTGATCGCCCCCGTTCCGGTGAGGGTGAGGTTCTCCAGATTTCCGCCAAGGGTCAGGGTCGCCGAACTCCGGACGAGGTCGGTTCCGGCGCCGAGCGCCTCGACGATCGTGTCGCCGCCATCGGTGACGTAGGTGTCGTTGCCGAGGCCGCCGATGAGGGTGTCGTTCCTGGCCGATCCGATGATGGTGACACCAGCGGTCAGGCCGGCATTGGAAACCAGCACCGAATCCGTGCCGGTGACGCGGCTGGTGAAGTCGATCGTACCGCCCGCACCCCGTAGGGAGATTTCGAGCCGTGTGGTGGTCGCCGTGCTGTCGATGAGGCTGGCGAAGGACGAAAGCTGGGCTGTCGTGGCGAAGACTGACGTGGTGTCCAGTGTCTCGACCCCTGTGAAGCTGGCATCTCCCAGGTCGAAGGCGTCTGTCACAATGTCCGTTCCGATGCCTCCTTCAACGGTCACGCCGCCGCCATAACCGGTCATGAGCCGGAACGTGTCGTTACCGGCTCCGCCATCGAGTCTGTCCACGCTGCCGTTATCATAAAGTGTGATCGTATCGTCACCCTTACCGCCGGAGACGATATCATTGCCCTCGCCGCCGTCGAGGATGTCGTTGCCGGCTCCGCCACTGAGGGTGTCGTCGCCCGAACCGCCGGTGAGAGTGTTGGCGCCGGTATTGCCGATGAGGATCTCGTTACCTGCAGTCCCTGAAATCGAGATCGGCGATGCGCCGAGGGCGGTGATCTTCGTGGTCACCCCGTCTGCGAGGAGGGTGATGCCGGTAACGCTGGAGGGGGAGCTGAAACGAAGGTCGTCGACCGTCACGGTAGCCGTCTCATTCCCGCCATATGCAGCGGAGGCCGCGATCGTATCTCCGGGATCCGAAGCCGCGATGGCATCGGCGATCGTTGCGTAGGTGCCCGGAACGTTGCGCGTCGCCGTGATGGTCATCTTCCCCTGGAAAGGCGTCGTGACCGTCTCGAATCTCGAACATCACGGCGGTCATTCGTTTGCCCGGCGCGGTTAGAGCACCTGATTGCATGCCGCACATCCCCCAAACGGAGTATGTCGAGTCAACGATTCGCTTGTGGACTGTGCTGGTGGGCTCAAGCCATGATAAGCCATGCCTTAAAATCAAGCATTTCGGCATTCATGCGGAGTCCGCCGCGGCCGGCCCATCGATGCGGACTACATAATGATGTCGATCTTCGTCATAACGTGTGCTGGATCTGGTTTAGACGATGCCAATGACCGTCAGTTCCGAAGTCCTGATCGACCATATCTACGAAGCCGCCGTCATTCCGGAGATGTGGCCCAGTGTACTGGCCGAACTGGTGCGGGTCGGTGAGGGGCAAGGCGCGCTTTTGTTCACGACGGTGGGCAGCGAGTTCCGCTACGTCACGTCCCCGGGCTTCGAGGCGGGGATCGCCGAATATGTCGCCGGGGGCTGGCCGGCGCGGACCGACAGGCCGGCGCGGTTGTTCGCCAGGGAACATGCCGGCTTCCTCACCGACTTCGACGTCTACACCGCCGCCGAGATGGAGGCGGAGCCGGTCTTCCGGGACTTTCTGCGGCCGAGGGGCCTGGGTTGGGGCGTCGCCAGCGCCATCGCGGTGCCGAGCGGGGATCGGCTCATCTTCAACGTAGAGCGGGAATTCGCGCGCGGTCCCGTCCCCGGCGAGATCGTCGCCCGCCTCGATGCCCTGCGCCCTCACCTCGCCCGGGCCGCCACCATGTCGGCGCGGCTGCGGCTGCAGACCGTCAGGGTGGCGGCGCAGGTGCTCGATGTCGTCGACATTCCCGCCGCGATCCTCGGCAGGCACTCCCAGATCCTGGCCATCAATGCCGGCTGCGCGGCGTTCCTCGGAAGCACCATCCGGGAGGCGCATCGCCTGACCCTGTCCAACCCGGAGGCGGACCGCCTGCTGGAGCGGGCCCTCGAAGGACTGGCAACGGAGCGGCGGACCTCGATCCGGTCCATCCCGATCCCGGCCACGGACGAGCGCGGCCCGGTGATCCTGCATCTCCTGCCGATCCGACGGGCGGCGGCGGACCTGTTCAACGCCGCCTCCGCCATCGCGATCTTCACGCCCGTGGCGCAAGGCGCCGCGCCCGACCTCACTGTTTTGTCCGGCCTGTTCGACCTGACCGTGGCCGAAGCGCGGGTGGCGCGCGAGATCGCCCTATGCAGGACGGTGGAGGACATCGCCCTGCGGACCGGCGTCGCCACCAGCACGGTCCGGACGCAGCTGCGATCCGTCCTGTCCAAGACCGGAACCAACCGCCAAGCCGAACTCGTCGGGCTCCTCGCGGGAACGACCCCGCGGGACTGGCGGACATCGTAAGACGATCGGACGAGCCGATCCGTGTCCTGTTGTCCCGTGGAGTTGCCTGTATGAAAAGCGCCGCCCGCTCGGGTTCGTCGGATCGCCATGACCAATCCTGACCCGCTGCGTCTCGTCGATGCCTGCTACGCGGCCGCCCTCGATGCCTCGCTTTGGCCGGGAGTTCTCGAGCAGGTAAGCGCCTGTCTCGGAGCGCGGGGGACGGTGATCGTCTCCTACGATCCTCGCCGGACGGCGGACACACTCCATTCGGACAGCCTGCGGGAGGTGCACGACGCGTATAGCGGCGGGTGGTGGGAGCATGACAGCCGTATAGCCCGCGCGCGGGGGCTCGGGATGCGGCCCGGCCTCGTGGTGGCGGATGCGATGCTGTTCACGCCGGAGGACAAGCGCAAGGATCCCTTCTTTCAGGATTTCTGCGCCAAGCACGGGCTCGACGAACTCGTGGCCTTCTTCGCCCCCGATCCCGGCGGCGGACTGATGACGGTGAGCGCCCTGCGCGAGGCCGGCAAAGGCTACTTCGAAGCCGGGGAGATCGGCCTGCTCACGCTGTTGGGGCCGCATGTCGCGCGGGCCTTCGACCTCACGGCGCGGCTCGGCGTCGCCCACCGGCAGGCGGCCGATCTCGGCTCGGCCCTGGCGCGGGCGGAGATCGGCGTCGTCCTGCTCGATCGGGGTGGCGCCGTGCGGTTCGTCAATCCCGGCTCCGAGAGGATGGTTGCCGGTTGCCTGAAGATCGCCCTGGGCCAGCCCGTGAGGACCGTTGTGGCGGCCGATGGCCCGCGACTCGACCGTCTCGTCGCCTCCGCCCTGGCCGAGGGCAGGTTCTGCGCCGCCGAGCCCATCATCCTGCGTTCGTCGGACGGGTCCCCCTGGCTGCTGGCGGAGGCGATGCCCCTGCGCACCGGTGAACCCGGTCTCGAATTGATCAGCTCGGCCAAGGGCGGGGTCCTGCTCCTGCTCCATCCCGTCACGCCGCCAGTGTTGGTTTCCGTCGCCCCGCAGCTCGAGCAACTGGGCCTGACGCGGATGCAGGCTCTTGTGGCGATGGAGATCGGCCGGGGAAGCTCGCCCCGGGAGGCGGCGGAATTGCTCGCGGTCCGGGAGGGCACGGTGCGGGTTCACCTGAAAGCGATCTTCGGCAAGCTCGGCGTCAGGCGTCAGAGCGAACTCGCCATCATCGTCGCGCGCCTCGATGCCATCCTGAGCCGACGGCGCGAGCGCGAAGCCGATACCAAACCCTGAACGGTGCAGGCGTCACCCAGTATCATGAACGCAAAAAGCCGCCCGAAGGCGGCTTCTCGCGGAGACCTTGGTCTCGCTCTATCGGTGGGAAGCGTAGACGCTTCCGGCCGACTTAGTTGAAGGTGTCGATCTCAGCCGACTCGTAGCTGGTGACTTCCATGCCGACACACACTTCCTGAACGACGGGGGCAGTCCAAGCCATGATATTTCTCCTGCGTTGCAAGTCTTCTTTAGAAGACATCTCAGATGCGCGGCACGACCGCGCTTGAGCAATACCTATTGTCCGCCCTGCCCCATAGCAAGCAGAAAGACGGAAATATTCTGCAGGATTCCCTTAGTTTTCTCTCATGGAAAAGAGGGGGAAGCCGCATGCGGACGGACCGCTTCCGTCATGTCCGGGCGAAGGCCGCGGCCTCTTTCACCTGATTCTCGTCGGGAGTTCGGCCCGTATAGAGAACGAACTGCTCGAGAGCCTGCAGTACCACCACGTCGTGGCCGGTGATGACGCGCTTTCCCATGCTTTCGGCCGCCCGTAGGAAGGGCGTCGCCGAAGGCAGCGCCACCACGTCGAAGGCGACGATGCAGGCAGCGATCTGAGGGGGCGGAAAGGCGAGGGTTTCGGCCTCCGGCCCTTCCATACCGAGGGGTGTGACGTTGATGAGGAGCGGGGCCTGCGCCTCGCCGATCTCGGGGCGCCAGCCATAGCCATGGCTTTCCGCCAGGGCGCGCCCGGCCGGTTCATTACGGGCGACGACCGTACCATCCACGAAGCCCGCATCGCGCAGGGCTGAGACGACGGCCTTGGCCATCCCGCCGGACCCGCGCAGGAGGAACGGTGTCTGCGGATCGATGCCGTGCTTCTCGATGAGCAGGCGGACCGCGATGTAATCGGTATTGTAGCCGGTGAGGCAGCCGGCCTCGTTCACCACCGTGTTGACGCTGTCGATGGCCGCGGCCGAAGCTTCGAGGCGATCGAGAAGCGGGATCACGGTCTCCTTGAACGGCATCGAGACGGCGCAGCCACGAATGCCCAGAGCCCGTATGCCGCCGATCGCAGCCGGCAGGTCGGTCGTGGTGAAGGCCTTGTAGACGTAGTCGAGCCCCATGAGCTCGTAGAGCCGGTTGTGGAAACGCGACCCGAAATGACCCGGCCGTCCCGACAGGGACATGCAGAGCGTGGTCTCGCGTCCGATCGGGGGCTTCATCGCGGTCTCCGGTCGCTCGGAGACGCGGCATGCCCCGCACTCCGGCACCGGAGCGATATCACGTCCCGCGATACGTCGCGCCCGTCAGGCCTTGCGGTTGCGCCCGTCGTCCAGGATCGCCTCGGCGTGGTACCAGCCGTCGCAGAAATCCATCCTCGGCAGTTCCATGGGGCGCGAGATGCGTGAAGCGAGGTCCACCACGGCGTTGCTGCCCATGCGTGTGCCTGTCGAATGGGCACGCGCCGATGCTGCAACCTTCCTGGGCACGAAAGCAAAGATTTCGGCTGAATTCCGAGGTGAGCTCAAAGTCATGATCCAACGTCTCCAAAAGCTGCTGGGCCTTCATGCCCCCGACGTCTCGTTATGATATGAGCGGTATCTGATATTTGCACTGGCTAAACGTGAGAAAGGCACGCTATGCCGGTAATTCGAGCATGCCTGAATTTGTTTCATGCGTGAATGTATGGTGCGCTGCCGCCGCCGGACTCCTCTTTCGCTCCTGCTCATGCCGATGACGGACGGCTTTGTGGCGATTGTGCTTCGTCATCGGCGCGCTGCCCTCGAGCAGCCGAGCGTATCGTCTTGCTCCCATGTGAGGGCGGATCAAATCCAGACCTCCCGCGCATCAGGTCGTTCGGAACCATGACGGCGTAAATATCTTGATCAAGCCTAGCAAGCGCACGCCGATATCATCGCTTAACTTGGGTCAAGCTTTGCCGTGTGCGCATGGATGCGGGAGAACGATCCGGTCCATATTGTGTCCGCCGGATCGATCCCGTTTGGCCTGTCACGACGTCATTCAAACAAGGAGGAACGAGCCATGGGTCTTTTCAGCAAGGACATCCAGACTCTCGACGATCTGTTCGTCCATACCCTGCAGGACATTTATTACGCCGAGAACCAGATCACCAAGGCGCTGCCGAAGATGATCGCCAAGGCGACCGATCCCGAACTCAAGAGTGGGTTCGAGAAGCACCTTTCGGAAACTGAGGGTCAGATCAAGCGGCTGGAGCAGGTGTTTCAGATGCATGGTCATACGCCGAAGGCAGTGACTTGCCCGGCCATCGACGGGATTATCAAGGAGACCAACGAGGTCTCCGGAGAGATCGGCGACAAGCAGGTCCTCGATGCCGCCCTCATCGCCTCCGCACAGGCGGTGGAGCATTACGAGATCACGCGCTACGGCACCCTCGTCGCCTGGGCCAAGCAGCTCGGCCGGGACGATTGCGCCAGCGTGCTGCAGCAGACCCTGAACGAGGAGCGCGCCACCGACGAACGCCTGACGCGGATGGCCGAGAGCCAGGTCAACCGCCGCGCCGCCTGACCCGAGAACGCCGCCCTCCCCGGTCGGAGGGCGGCCCGTCCGTCAGGTTGGGAAGAATTGGTTGGCTGGGCGCGGCAGGCCGAGATGGTCGCGCAGGGTCGTGCCTTCGTATTCGGTGCGGAACAGGCCCCGGCGCTGGAGTTCGGGCACCAGGGTATCGACCACGTCGTCAAGGCCTTCCGGCACGAAGGGGAACATGACGTTGAACCCGTCGCAGGCCCGCGTCACGAGCCATTCCTCCATCTGGTCGGCCACCTCGGCCGGCGTCCCCACCATGGTGAGCCCGCCATAGCCGCCGACACGCTGGGCGAGTTCGCGCACCGTGGCCCCGGTCTTCCGGGCATAGCCGACGATCTGGGCTTGGGCGCTCTTGCTGGCATTGGTCTCCGGGAGATCGGGCAGGGGCGCGTCGAGGTCGAACTCCGAAGCATCGACGCCGAGGCGCACCGAGAGGTTGGCGATGCCGCTGTCCGTGGGCACGAGCGCATCGAGCTGGGCCTTCTTGGCCTCGGCTTCGTCGCGCGTCTCGCCGAGGACGATGAAGGCGCCGGGCAGGATCTTGAGATGGTCGGGATCGCGGCCGGCGGCGGGCATCCTGCCTTTCACGTCGGCGTAGAATTCCTGGGCGGCGGCGAGTTTCGAACCGGCGCCGAACACCATTTCGGCGGTCTCGGCGGCGATCTGGCGGCCGGCTTCCGATGCCCCCGCTTGCACGATCACCGGCCAGCCCTGGACGGGGCGGGCGATGTTGAGCGGCCCCTTCACTTTCAGGAACTCGCCGGCATGGTCGAGGACATGGAGCTTGTCGGGATCGAAATAGACCCCCTCCTCCACGTCGCGGATGAAGGCGTCGTCGGCCCAGGAATCCCACAGGCCGGTGACCACATCGAAGAATTCCCGCGCGCGGGCATACCGGACCGCGTGGTCGAGATGGGCGTCCCGGCCGAAATTCAGGGCCTCGTCCGGGTTGCCGGAGGTGACGAGGTTCCAGCCGGCGCGGCCATTCGAGATATGGTCGAGGGAGGCGAACTTCCGGGCCACATGGTACGGCTCGTTATAGGTCGTGGAGGCCGTGGCGATGAGCCCGATCCGCTCGGTGACGGCAGCGAGCGCCGGCAGCAGGGTCATCGGGTCGAAGGACGTCACGGTGGCGCTGCGCTTCAGCGCGGCCATGGGCATGTTCATCACCGCCAGATGGTCGGCCATGAAGAACGCATCGAACTTGGCTGCCTCCAGGCGCTGGGCGAAGCGCTTGAGATGGGGAAAGCTGAAATTCGCGTCCGGATATCCACCGGGATAGCGCCACCAGGCGGTGTGGATGCCGATCGGCCGCATGAAGGCGCCGAGATGGAGGCGACGAGGCTGGGTCATCCGAGGCTATCTCCGTCCGGTGCGTGAAAGCACGACTTCGGAATAGAGCAGCGGAGAGAGAAAAGGCTCCCGGATTTCGAGGGAAATGGCCGGGAAAATCTCAGCGCCGGTTCGCCGTCACGGGCGTCGTTCCCGCCACAGGATGGCGGCCCGGCGGGCGACGTCCCGCATCCGCCGGTCGAGGGCGGGATAGCGGCGGAGGGTCGAGACCAGCCGTGCCCGCGCCGCGCTCTTCAGGCCACGCCAGCCGAGGGAAACGGTGAAATCGACCAGCGGCAGGGGCTCGACGTTGAAACGGCGCTTGTAATCGTAATCGCCGATGCTGAAGTCGAACGAGCGGCAACCCTCTTGATGGAGCGCTTCCATGGTCTTGTCGATGACGAGGCGCCCGGGCGAGCAATGGGACCATTCCCCCCCGGCATTGCTGATGCGGATCATGACGTAGGTGTCGGCATTGCGGATGCCGAGCAACGCCGCGACGACCTCGTCGCCCGATGTCAAGGCGCTGACGACGGCGTAGCCGTAGCCGAGGCCCCGTCCGACGAGGCGACGGTAGAAGGCGTCGAACTCGGCCTCGTCGAGGCGGTAATCGGCGCCGATGCTGCGCATGCGCGCCTCCTGCTGGCGCGCCATCACCTCGAGAACCCGCTGGGCCTCGCCCTGGTCGGTGACGATGCGGAAGGCCGTCTCGGGCTCGCGGGAAAACACCCTCCAGCTTCGCTCCAGCTCCTTGCGTACGGTCTTGGCGAGGCTGCGATGATAGGCCTCCCAATCCTCGCCCGTCCTGACCTCGTTGCCGTTGAGCGGGCACGGGAACACACCCCTGAGGAGGGACAGCGGATTGGGCCCGTCGGCGAAGGTCGCCGGCATCTTGCGGAGGGAGAGAAGGTCGGCGCGGGGCAGCGCAGAGCGGATCGCCTGCCATAGCTCCAGGGCGCCGGCATGGTCCCTCGGAGCCGCTGGGCCGAGGAGCGGCGCGTTGTAATCGGTGAGGCCGAGATCGGCGAAGGCGATGATGCGGCGGGGCCCCGTCTCGTCGATCACGAGGGGAAGATGCAGCGCGAGCGCGCCCGTCGCCCTGTCCCGCGCCGTCACCAGGAGGGGCGTCAGCCCCGCGCGGGCTTGGAGCGATTCATACCAGGTCTCGATCCAGACCGGATCCTGAAACGGCGTTGGCGCACCCGTCCATCCAGACACGCACTCCGTCCAGTCGGATGCGATCGCCACATCATAGCTCCGCGCTCCGGAGGCGCCGGTTCCCGATGGCGCGATGCTCCGGCGATGGGCCGGCAGCGCCGTCCCGCTCACGCCGGAGCGGAGAGTTCGAGGATCTGGCCCGGTCGGGCCGCATCGAGGCGGAAATCGACGGCACGGCGGGCCGCGCGCTCCTTCTTCACCCAATCACTGTTGCGCAGCAGCTTCTGCATCACCGCCTTGGACCAGTAGCCCGGCCCGGTGATGGCGTGGCTCGCCGGCTCGCGGCCGAAGCGATGGCGCAGCATGCCGTTGGCGAGGTTGACGATCTGCTTGCGGCGGATCGGCTCGTCCACGAAGGAGACCGTCATCGACACGTTGAGGCAGTCGAGATTCTCGACCCGGTGCGGGGCATTGAGCGGCCAGCTCAGCATCTGGCCGGGCGACAGCTCCATCACCTGGGCATGAGAATCGTACCAGGGCGCATAGGGCATATCGACCTCCACATCGAAGAGGGCGATGTCCTCAAGATGCTTCGGCGTCACGAAGGGCGGGGTCGAGGGATAGACGTAGACTCGCTTGGCGCCGATGATCTGCCACAGGTGCTGCCCCGGCAGGTCGGCATGATAATAGACCTGGGCGTTGGGCGACGAGATCAGGATGCCGCAGGTGGATTTCGCCGGAGAGAAGCCGGATACTCGCTGGGCCAACTCCTCGAACATGGCGTCGAGCGTGTCGCGGTAGCGCCGGTCCACGGTCTCGACATTGCGCAGGTTGAGCCACATCCGCCCCTGGGCGATGGACTCGATCACCTGCGCGCCGGGAAGTCCCCCGGTCTCGCCCTCACGCCAGAACTTGCGCTGTCCGGCGGCTCCCATATGGACGAGGCTGTACTGGCCGCTTGGATAGGTGTCGATCAGATCGGCCAAGGCCTCCCGCGAGAACAGGGGAGACTGGTGCAGCCGATGCTCGAGCCGCAGCGGCTGATGCCCCCAAAGGGCGCTGTGGGGCTCGTCCCAGGAGGTGAAGATCGGGTCGTTCATGGCTACGGTCAATCCGTATCGTGTCCCGCTGTTCTTCAGATGAGGTGGGTCGGTCCCCCTGCGGGACAGGGCCGATCCATTTCCGGACATCATATCCGACGTTGATGAAATCTTTGCATTCTCGGTGCCGACGGAAAAAGATTCCTGCGTGGGCCGCGTGAATACGGTGTCATGCTCTTCGTAGAAGGGCCGTCGGCGGGTGGATCGAACGTTTCAAACTGCTCGGCCGAAAGTCTTTCGCAAGCGACGGCCTGCTAGGACAGGCCGGTCACGTCCTTCTCCGGAACCTCACCGCATGACGCAACGCCCTGGACCGGGAGAGACGAAGGCGCCCTCCCCCTGGCTGCATCTCGTCGGTACGGGGCATCCGCCCTGCGGGGTCGGCGATTTCGCCGGACAGTTGATCGAGGCCCTCAGGCGTCAGGGTCAGCCACAGGAGACCCTCCCCTTGGAGCCGGGCCGCGTGCCGCTCGGCGAAATCTGGCGCGCCGTGGGGAATGCCCGCGCCGTCATCGCCAATCTGCCGCTGGTGCCCTGGAAGCGGGCGCTGATCGGCCCCCCTTCGGCCTTCGCCATCGCGTTCCTGCGGCGTCGGCGACGGGTCGCGATCCTGCATGAATGGGGTAGCATGCACCGCCTGCGCCGGCTCGTCCTCCGGCCGCTTCTCCTCTTCGCGGACACGATCGTCCTCCTGTCGCCCCAGGTCCGGGACGAGCTCGCCGCCGATCCTGTGATCGGCCGTCTCGCGCGGCGGGCGGTGATGATGCCCCTGCCCCCGAACATCACGCGGCCCGAAACCACCGTGCCGAGCGCCCTGTCCGCGCGGATGCGCGCCGCCCGGGAGGGAGGGCGTCTGGTGGTCGGTCATTTCGGCTCGATCTATCCGGGCAAGCAGCCGGAGGCGATCCTCGACATTGCCGCCACCCTGAAGGCGCGCGGCGCCGACCCGCTCGTCGTCTTCATCGGTTCGTTCATCCGCGCCTCCGACGGGATCGAAGAGATATTCCGGGCCAAGGTCGCGGCGCTCGACCTCTCCGAGACGGTGGTGGTCTCCGGCTATGTCGCCTCGCCGGAGGAGCTGTTCGGCCTGTTCCACGAAGTGGACGCCTTCGTCTACGTCCTCCCCGAGGGGCTCACCGCGCGCCGCGCCAGCATCCTGGCCTGCGTCCAGGCCGGCCGGCCGGTCATCGTTACCGAGCCGGTGCGCGCGGACGAATTCGATCACCATCCGCGCTTCCAGGCGCTCCTGTCCGGTGGGGCCATCGTCCTCGCCCCGGGCGGAGCCGGACCCGAGGCCTATGTCGACCTCGCCCTTGCAGCGTCGACACGGCCGACGCTGCCCCCCGCCATCGATCGCCAAGTCTGGTTCGCCGATGCCGCCGGCAGCCTGAGGGACGCCCTCGGCCGAGGCGCGACCAAGCTTGGGAGGTGTGAATCTTGGGAGGTGTGAACTTTGCCCTCTCCCTGGGATCGACGGGCTGAAGAGGCATGCCATGACCCAATCTGATCCAGGCACCGTGCCGTATGAGAACAAGACCGGCTGGTCCGCGCATTGGGCGGTCGGAGGGCTGGTCGTCGGCTGCGTCGCGACCCTGCTCTGGTTCGGCGCGCTGATGACTCTCGGCGGCTGGGCCGTCGGCATCATCGAGTTCTGAGACTGCCGGACAGGGCGTCCCACTTTCGGGATGAGACGCCCCCGGGCGTTTCACGCGCTGCGGAAACGGGCGAGGTAGCGCAGACCGAAGACGGAGATCAGGAAGGTGACCCAGACCGGGTCTCCTCCATCGAAGAAGAAGCTCTCCATGCAGGAGAGCAGCAGGCCGAAGAGCCAGACCTGCACGAACATCGTCACCAGCGGGTCGGCCCGGCCGTTCGCCTCGATCCTCATCACGTCCCGCAGGGGGGCGGCGACGAAGATCGCGAGTACCAGGACCAGCCCGGGCAGGCCAAGGGTGACGGCGGTGTCGAGGTAGCTGTTGTGGCTGTGCGAGGCGTATCCGGCCCAGCTCGACCCGTCATCGGACGCGGCGCGCACGGTGACGTTGTTCCAGAATGCCGAGAAGCCGTAGCCGGTGAGCGGACGTGCCGTGAGGGCCTCGATGGCGAACTGCCACACATCGGTCCGGCCGGTGAAGGTGGAATCCACGGGCAGAGCCCGCACGATGGCGGCCAGGGGCTCGCTCACCACCGTGCCGACGCTGAATAGGTTGATCGTGAAGAGCGGAACCAGCGTGAGGAGGATTCGGCCCGCGAGCGAACGGATGACGCCGAACAGGCCCGTGATCGCCAGCGAAGCCACCAGGAGCGCCGTCGCGCTCTTGCCTTCCGAGCCGAGGAGGAACAGCCCCGACAGGGCGACGATGACGAGGCCCACCGTCACGAGCCCCGAACGCGCCACGGCGATGCCGATGAAGACCAGCATGGCCATGACCGCCGCCGCACTGTTCTTATGGCCGAACACGCCGCGCCAATTGCCCGCGAGCATGGGCTCGCCCACGTCCTTCGCCTGATGGATGGCAAGGTCCGGCGCGAGCAGCATGCCGAGATAGCAGGCGCCCAGCAGCAGCAGGGAGGCGATGGCGAGGAGGTTGCGCAGATCGTTCCGCGACCGCGCCAGCAAGGGCAGGCAGGCGGCCGCCAGCATCACGGAGCCCGCCAGGGTCAGGCGCTTGACCGACGTCATGGGATCCTGTGACAGAACGACATTGACGGCGAGCCAAGCTCCGAGCGCCAGGAACCAGGGCGAGGCGAAGCCGCGCAAGGCTTTGGCGTGAGCCGGGAGAGTCAGGGCGAGGCACAGCAGCGCGAAAAGGCCGAAGCTCGCATAGGTGAGCCCCTCCCGCCCCGTGGCGAGTTCCAGAACGTCCGGATTGCTGAGATCCTGGAACGGTTTGAGAGAGATCCAGCTGAGGAGCAGGACAGCGAGGAAGACGACCTTCCGCGCGATGAGGATGGCGGGCGTGTCAGCGAGTACCGCCTGCAGGCGGCGCCATCCCCCGGGCGCTGCCTCCGATGCCGGCACTCCGATCGCCCCCGTCTTCATCGACGCGCCTCCTTCATCTCCCGCGAGTCCGCAGGCGCGGGGTGCTGGCGCGGTAGGGCTGCGGTTCGATGCCCAGGGCCGCGAAGCAGCGCCCGAGGGCCACGAGGATCGGGTGCAGGGCGATGGTGGGTTCCCGTGTCCGGACCAGATTGAGGATGGCGCGTCCGAACGAGACCCCGAGGATGGCGAAGGATTTGCCGGCCAGGGTCACGAGACCAAGACTGCCCTGCGCATGCTTGCGCTCGATCCGGTAATTGACGGCCCCGATCCGCAGGCCGCGTGCGGCGAGCCATCCCGTCCGCGTGCGGGCGAGAGGCACCGTCTCGGTGATGACCGCATCCGCCTCCCAGTAGAAGGTCACACCGGAGCGGCGGGCACGGGTGAAGAAGTCGGTGTCGCCGCCGCCGAGGAAATTGTAGCTCGTGTCGAAGGGTGGAGCTCCCATCAGCGCGAAGGTGCGCCGCGTAATCAGGCAATTGCCGCTGCCGTAGATCACCGGAACCGGCCCGCTTTTGTCATAGGCGGGGGCGAAGGCGGGGTGGTTGTCGAGGCCGGGCCGTGTTCCCGGTTCGAAGCGCGGGATCACCGGGCCGCCGACGATGCCGACCCCCGTGCGCTGCGCCGTGGCCACCATGCGCTCCAGCCAGTCGGGCTGTGCCAGCTCGTCGTCGTCGATCATCAGGAAATAACGGGTGTCGGGATAGGCCGCGAGGGCAGTGGTGAAGGCCCGATTGATCGCCGAGCAATTGCCCTGGCGCTGCTCGACCACGCATTGGCCCTGGAGCGGTCCCTTCGCGAACACCGCCTCGGCGGCCACCAAGCCGGCCTGCGACGCGCTGTCGTTGTCCACCACCACGACGGCGAAGCGGAGGCCGGTCCGCTGGCGCGCCAGGGAGGCGAGGGTCTGGACGAGGTGCTCCGGCCGTTTGAAGGTCGGGACGCAGACCACCGCGTCGAAAGGATTGGCGCGCGCTTTCACGACGCGCTTCCGGTGAAGCGCTCAATCACGGTCATCAGCGGCTTGGGCCTCAGGTCGGAATCCAGGGGGAGCGGCCGGTTCGCCGTGCCGTCGGGTCGGGTGAAGTATATCGGTACCCAGGTATAACGATCCGTAATACCCCAGGTAAGGACCGCGCTCGGCGGCGTCACCTCGTCCACCGCGTGGAGGAAATCGGCCGCCTTGCGCGCGATCATCGCATCTCGGGTGGCGGCGTCGGTCGGCAGTCCCACGTCGATCACATCGAGTTCGGTGACCAGAACGTCGAGCTTCAGCGCCTTGATCTCCCGCAGGAAAGCCTGGAGGCCGTCGCGGTCGATCTCCCGATCCGCGAACAGATGGGCCTGCAATCCGATGGCATGAATCGGGATACCTCGATCGACGAGGGAGCGTGCGATGGCGAGGATGCCGGCTCGGCGCATGGCGAAGCGCGGTCCGACGAATTCGATGTCGTATTCGTTGAGGACGAGCTGGGCGGCCGGATCGGCGGCATGAGCCGCCTTGAAGGCGATGGGGATGTACTCGGCGCCGAGGGTTTTCGTCCAAACGAAGGAGCGCAAGTCCCGTGGCGAGACCGGATTTTCGGGCATCGGCTCGTTCACCACATCCCAGGATCCGATGAAGCCGCGATAGCGGGAGACCACCGCTTCGATATGGCTGGTCAGAACCCATTCGGCCTCGACGGGGCTCGTGATCGCCTCCGCCCAGGCGGGCATGCCGCCGTACCAGGCCAGGGTGTGACCCCGCAGGCCGAGTCCGTTGCTACGGGCGAAGGCGGCGATCGTGTCGGCATCCCCGAAATCGAACGTTTCCCGGTTGGGCCGCAGGACCGGCCATTTCAGGCTGCCCTCCGGGACCAGCAAGCGGCACCTCTCCGCCAGGGCGGCGCGATAGCTCGCATCCGCCGCGAGAGCGTCCCCGCGAACCGCCGCCCCGAATGGGATCTTGCGCGGAGAGGCGACGGCGGCGCGATGGGCGAGCGCGCCTTCCAGCCCAAGGATGCTGCCCAGCGCTCCCTTGAGGACGGACCGGCGATGGGGAGGGCCCTGTTTCATGCCGAGATCCTGGGAAGAGTGAGAAGTCGCCCAAAACGGCACATCCCGCCGGGAGATGGTGGGGAGTTCTGCAAGTTCAGGTCCGTACACAGGTTCTGAGCCGAACAGGGAATGGTATCCGTCACGGATGACCCTGCGATGCATCCATCCTTGTGGGATGCCACCCGTGATCGGACAGCCGAGACCTATGGGTCCATCAGGACGTCGTGTTCACCAGGACTTGTGCCCTCGGCAGGAATACGCCGATCACCAGGGCATGACGGCGCCCCGTTCTCGAGGATAGGACATCGCTCCGACCCGACCGCTCCGGACGGAGCCTGCCCTTCTCTTTCCCGCGCCATGGCACGGGCCCTGCGGAAGCCTCGGCCATGACCGCCCAACTGTCCCGAAATCCGACGCCCGTCGCGCCGGCGCTCCCTGCCGGGCGACCCGGTGTGGGACGTCGCATCGGAGAGTTGCATCGCACGCCCATGCGTCTCGTCGCCGGGGCGTGGGCGACCCACCGCACCGTGCTGATCGGTTACGGCCAGCTTCTGGCCGGGGCGGGTGGGCGCCTCGTGCTTCAGATGGTCTATTTCCTGGTTCTCGCCAACACCTTGAGCCTCGCCGAAATGGGGGTCTTCGCCTCCGTCTCGGCGGCGGGCGTGATGATCGGCTGTCTGGCGGGGTTCGGCTTCCAATCCTTCGTGATGCGGTCGGCGGCCGGAAGGCGTTCGTCGATGGGGGGATATCTCGCCGTCTACTATGCCTGTTTCGGACTCGCCCTGCCGATCATGTTCGGCCTCTCGCTGGCTCTCTACGCGTTTCTGTTCCGGGACGTGATCGCCCTGCCCGGCTACCTGGCGATCATCGTGGTCGAGGTGGCGCTCTGGCGCCAGATCGAGCTCCTGGTCCAGGTCAATAACGGGCTCGGCCGCTACGCCGCGGCGGCGACGGTGATGTCGCTTCCCATCGGCTTCCGCGCCGCCGCCGCCTTGGCGTTCTGGGCTGCGGGCGGCGGCAACGCCGAAACCTGGGCCATCTACTATCTCGTCGGTAACGCGGTCTCGGTCGTCGTCCTCGCCATCCGCTTCCATCCGCGCACGCGGATGCGGTTCCGCGCGGCGCTGCTCAAGGGCCGGCTGCGCGACGGACTGCTCTTTGCCGCCTCCTATTTCATGTTCCTCGCTCAGGGCGAGATCGACAAACTCATCGTCCTGACGCTGGCCGGCGAGCGCATGGCGGGTATCTACGCGATCTCGATGCGGCTCATCGATTTCACCGGTGTGCCATTGCGGCCGATGTTCATGATGTATTCGCGTAAGCTCATCCAGGCCGGCCGCGCTACCCGGGCGAGCCTGCGCGAATCTCTGAAGGTGGAAGCGATGGTGGCGGTCGTCTCGACCGGCGCCCTCGTCTTCATGGTCGCGGTCCTGCACATCCGCCCCGACCTTCTCGGTCCTAACGTATCGGCGGCCTACGGCATGCTCGCCGTCATCGTCGCCGTGCCGGCGGTGCGCAATCTTCTGGAATTTCATGGCGAGTTGTTCTTCGCCTTCGGTCGGATGGGGTTGCGCGCGGGCGTCACCGCGACCCTCATCGCCCTCAAGGCCCTGGGCTTCGCCCTGCTTCTCACGGCACTTCCCGATCCGGCGCAGTGGAGCCTGTGGCTGAACGCGATCTATGTCGCGATCTACGCGTTCTCCTTCTTTACCCTCTACGGTCTTTTGTGGCGGAACACGGCACCGTGATCGCGACATCGCATGACAGGCGCGGTCCGATGACGGAAGCCTTCACCCTTCCCGGCGCAGGGTCCCCCCGATGAAGGGCGGCGGATCGGAGGAGGTGCGCATGAAGGCCGAGACCGGAGATCGTGCCTTCGCAGCCGCGGAGCAGGGCCGGGCCGAGCAGGACCGAGCCGAGACGGTGGGCCTGATCACCCTCAGCCACCGGGGCGATCTGGAACGATGCGCCCTGCTGTTCGAGAGCATCGATCGGCACGCGGCGTCGCGCGGCTGCCATTACGTCCTCGTCGACGACAGGGACGTGGCGCTGTTTGCGCACTTTGCCCGTCCCGACCGGCGGATACTGCCGCAGTCGCAGTTCCTGCCCTGGTGGATCAGGCCGATCCCGTTCCTGCGTCGGCGCCGGCTCCGCTACTGGCTCACGCCGTTCGGCAAGCCGGTCAGCGGCTGGCACATCCAGCAGTTCGTCAAGATCGAGGCCACGCGCAGGCTGCCGGAGGCACGCTACTGCCTGATCGATTCCGACGTCTGCTTCTTCCGGGACTTCGACCTCGCCGCCTTGGCCGAGCCCAATCCGACGCCGTTCCACGTCCATCCCGGCGGTGTCGTAGCCAACCGGCCACGCCACATCCAATGGCTCGGCACCGCGAGCCGGCTTCTCGCCACCAAGCCGCAAAGCGTACCCGCCGACGATTACATCGACCAGATCATCATCTGGGACCAGGCAACGACACGGGCGATGACCGACCGGATCGAGGCGGTGACCGGCCGTGGCTGGGTCGCCGCCCTGTGCCGGGACCGCCACTTTTCAGAATACATGATCTACGGCACCTTCGTCACCAACACGCCCTCGGTCATGGCGCGGCATGCGGTGACGACGCAGAGCTTCTGCCGGACCCATTGGGACGACGACGCCCTGAGCGAGGCCGATATCCTGGCGATGCTGGACGTCGCCACGCCGACGGAGCGAGCCTTCTGCATCCAGTCCTTCGGATCGACGCCGCTCTCCACCATCCGCGCCAGTATCGACGCGTTCCGTGCCGAGGGTGGAGAAGAGCGTTCCAAGCTGCGGACGGAAGCGGCCTGAGGCCTCATTCCGCCTGCGCCTCGACTTGCTGAGGCATATCGCACGCCGAGGCAAATCCCTCGCGGGTGATGAATGATGAAAGGGACCGACAGGCGCGCGAACACGTTTCCCCGCGCCCGGTACTTGGAAAAGTAAGATTTGCCGTGTCATGTGCGAGAGCACGGTCGACGCACTTTCCGGAAGGCGGATTCTCTCCCATGCCCTCGCAGAAGTCTTCGCTTCCGTCTCGCCCCATCACGACGGAATAGAGACGGAGCATGAAGGCCACGGCAGAGGACGACACCGCCTCCATGGCGGGGCAGGTCGGGCGGGAGGACCTCCACCAGGACACGGAGATGCCGGCGGGCGAGGCCGGGTTCAGCCTCGCGAAGGTCCACGAAATTCTCGAGGAACTGCTTCCGGCGGGCGAGGTCTCGGTCTACGAGGCCGGCGGCGGAGCATCCTCCTATCTTCCGGTCTCGGTGCTGCGCCGCTCCCGCGTGACCGTGGTCGATATCGACCCGACCCAGGTGAGCAACAACGGCTATGCCGATACGGTGATCTGCGGCGACGTCCAGACCCACCGTTTCACGCCCCTGACCTTCGACCTCGTGACGAGCTACAACGTCATCGAGCATCTGCCCGATGTCGGCGCGGCGATGGAGCGCTTCGCCGAATGCCTGAAGCCCGGCGGTCTCCTGCTGATCGGCGCACCGCATCCGCGGTCGCTCTCCGGCCTCGTGACGAAATATTCGCCGCATTGGTTCCACGTCTGGTTTTATCGCCATATCCGCGGCCACGAGCGGGCGGGCGAGCCGGGCGAACCTCCATTTCCAGTCCATTATCACCCGCTCGTCCTGCCGGCCCGGCTGAAGCCGTTCCTCGATCGCCTCGGGCTCGAGCCGATCTACGAACATATCTACGAGAGCCCGCGCTATGCGGAGATGCGGATATGCCGTCCGCGCCTCGCCGCCTTCACCGACGGCGTGACCGATGTGGTGAACAGGGTGACGGGGCGGCGCTTCAACCTGCAGCGCGGTGATTATCACCTGGTGCTGCGCAAGCGGTCCGGGCATCCGACACCGCAATGACCCCCGACGCCATCCTCGATCGCGACGTGACCGAACTCAAGGCGCAGCTCTCCTTCCGGGCGCGGCTCTCGCATCGTCTGTCGCGGCATATCCCGTCCGCGCCCTTACTTCCCCGCCTGTTTGGCCCGATGGTAAGCGTCACGTTCGACGATGTGCCGGACAGTGCCTGCGAGACGGGCGCTGCCCTCCTCGACGCGCATGGCGTGAAAGGCACGTTCTACGTCTCCCGCACCCTCCTCGGCACCGCCACCGAGCATTGGCGGGTCGCAGGCGTCGAGGCCTTGGCGGAGATCCATCGCCGCGGGCACGAGATCGGCTGCCATACCCATGATCACCGCCTCGTGCCCACCCTCGACGCAAAGCGATTCGCCGCGGATCTCCAGCGTAACCGGGATGCGCTCGCTTCCCTCGTGCCGGGACTGGTGCTGGAGAATTTCGCCTTTCCCTACGGCTATGCGTCACTGGCCGCAAAGCGCGTGCTGAGTCG
Source organism: Methylobacterium sp. WCS2018Hpa-22 (assembly GCF_031843785.1). NCBI lineage: Bacteria > Pseudomonadati > Pseudomonadota > Alphaproteobacteria > Hyphomicrobiales > Methylobacteriaceae > Methylobacterium > Methylobacterium sp. WCS2018Hpa-22. The sequence goes on along the minus strand of NZ_JAVTJA010000003.1, from coordinate 175,286 downwards.
GACCTATGGATCCGGCCGCAGCATCATGCCGGGCCTGAATGCCGGACGCATCGACCACTATTTCCTGCGCGCCAACCCGCTCTTCGACCGCTGCCTCGACGCCGTTCTCCTCGCGCGTCTGATGGACGAGGCGGTGGCCCGTAACGGCTGGGTGATCTTTTTCGGCCATGACGTGACCGAGGGGGCAAGCCCCTACGGCTGCTCCCCCGCCTTGCTCGAGGCCACTCTCCTGGCCGCGAACCGGCGCGGCATCCCGGTGGTCTCGATGGCGGAGGGGATGGCGCGGGCCCTTGGCGTCGCTGGGGAACGGCGCCCCGTGGAAGAGGCATCCCGCCTTTCGGGCTAGACCTCGATGCAGCTCTCGAAGAACGGCCCACGCGACGCGTGAGCCCGCCCGCATCCGAGGCTTCTTGTCCTGTCCGGTGCCATGACGAAGGCGTGTCTTCAGGCGTCCCATCCAATTCCGGCGGGAGGTGTAAAGACGTGATTCATCATCGTTCCGCGTTGTTGCGCATTCGTTGAGGGCCGCCTGAGAATTTAATCTAATTTGGACTCGCAGTTGCTATTCCCTCGTGCATTCGGCCGCGCGCTCTACGGACTGTGCCGGCTCGGGACACGAACGGACCGAAGCGGGATCGTCACACCAGCAATCCCGGGGCGCGCCGGGGCTCGTGTCTTCTCGGAACTCCGTGATGGTGGGAGGCGATTGATGTTGGTCTACGACGATCCCCCTGCATCCGGCAGGCCCGGCCCGGCCGAGCCGGTACGCGACGGCTATCGCCTCTCCGTCGGGGGTGCCTTCTCGGCCTTGCGCCGACGCATCGTCTGGATCTTCGCCTGCGCGCTCGTCCTGGCCGGGATCGGCCTCGTCGTGGGAAAGCTGCTGAGCCCGCGCTACACCGCCGAGGCGCAGATCTATATCGACCCGCGCGACCTGAACCTCGTCTCCCGCGAACTGACCACCGGCGGCCAGGATTCCAACGCCTATCAGAGCGTGGTGGAGAGCCAGACCCGTCTCATCACCTCGAGCAGCGTGCTGCGCCGGGTCGTCGATGCCACCGGCCTCACCAGGGACGACGAATTCACGGCCGCGTCGGGCGGGATGGTCTCGAAGGTCGTCGCTGCCCTGGGGTTCGGAAGTCAGGATGCGCCTTCGGATGACGAGGGCGACGCGAATGCGGCGGTCGGGCTCCTGCAGCAGCGCATCTCCGTGCGCCGAACCGGGCGAACCTACGTGATCGACGTCTCGGTCTGGGCGCGGGATGCGGCGAAGGCTGCGCGCCTCGCCAACGCGGTGGTGGCCGCCTATCTCGCCGAGGATGCCGCCGCCCGGACGGAGGCCGCCAACCGCGCCAATTCCGGACTCACGGCGCGGCTCGGCGAATTGCGCACCGCGCTCAACGCCGCGGAGAATCGGGTTCAGGCCTATCGTGCCGAGACCGGGCTCGTCGGCACCCGCGACGCCCTCGTGAGCGATCAGCAGCTGACGCAGATCAACGCGCAACTCGCCGCCGCCCGCGCTCGGGTGGTCGAGGCGCAGGCCCGCGTCGAACAGAGCCAGCGCATTGCCCGCGCCGGGCTGGATGCCGGGGCGACGGACGATATCCTCTCCTCGCAGACCGTGGCTGCCCTGCGCAGCCAATACGCGGACCTCACCCGGCGTCAGGCCGAGCTCACCAACGAGCTCGGGCCGCGCCATCCTTCCGTCTCCTCCATGGTCAAGCAGGTCGCCCAGGCACGCCGCTCCATCGATCAGGAGGTCTCCCGTTTCGCGCAGGCGGCGCAGACCGACCTGGCCAAGGCGCGCGCCACCGCATCGGCCCTGGAGAAGAACTTCGATCAGGCCAAGGGCCGAACGGTCGGTCTCGCCCAGGCGTCGATCCGCCTGCGTGAACTCGAACGGGAGGCCGAGGCCAGCCGCTCGGTCTACGAAGCCTTCCTCACCCGCTCGCGCGAGACCGGCCAGCAGGCCTATCTCGACATGGGCAATGCCCGGGTCGTCTCCCCGGCGACGAAGCCGATCATGCGCAGCTTCCCGCCCCCGGCGCGGACGCTGATGGCGATGGGACTCCTGGCGGGGCTCGGCCTCGGCATTCTCCTCGCCCTGCTCGACGATTGGGCCCGGTTCGGCCGGTCGGACCCTGTCCGTGGGCCCAGGGTCGCTGAGTCCCCCATGGCGGTGAAGGCCGCCACTCCGGCACGAGAGCCGGAGCCGTCTCCCAAGATGGCCCAGGCTTTCAAGCGGGCTCCCGTGTCGGAGCCGGTCCAAGCCTTCAATCCGGCGCAGGTTGCGGGGCCAGCCCCCGCTCCCATTCCCGCCCGGCCGCCCGAGCCGCGCCGCGAAACCGAGCCGCGCCGCGAATCCAAGCCGGTCGAGATGCCCCGTTCGGCCGAGGCACCGGTTCCGGCGGGTATTCCGAAGGATAGACGCATCCCGGTGAGCCCGCCCGCCTTCCGCGCGCCCGATCTGCCAGATCCGCGGCGGTCGGCGATGGCTTTCATCCGTGGCAACGCCAAGGACCCGGAGACCAGGCCGGCCATCGAGCCCCCCGTCCGAGTGGAGCCAAGGCGTCCGTCGGAGCCGGTACACGTGCCTAGAGCCGTCTCCCGTCCCGAGCCCGAGCAGGCCCCGAAGAAGCCTTTCGACAAACCCGATCCGGGACAGCGTTCATCGGTCAAGCGTGCCTCTGCCGCATCGTTCAGCGTGTCCGGCGCTGCCGCGCTGATCGGAGGGGCACGATGACGACACCGTCTCCGGTTCTGCCCGAACCGGTTCCCCTGACCTCTCTCGGCGGCGTATCGATCGCGGCTCTGGGAATGCGGGAGACCGTGAATCTGATGACCGAGGCCGTGCGCCGTCATCCGCGCCCCGGAACGCCCCTCTACTTCACCTCGGCCAATGGCGAGGTGATGTCACGGCACGCACGCGACATTGAGTTCGCCCGGCTGATGGACATGGCGGATGTCATCAGCGCCGACGGACAGCCGATGGTGACCATGTCCCGCTTCGTCGGGGACCGGGCCCTGCCCGAACGGGTCGCCACCACCGACCTCTATCACGAGGTCGCCCGCAAGGCCCTGGCGGAAGGCGTGACCTTCTATCTCTATGGCGCCACCGAGAACGAGAACCGCGCGGCGGTGGCGACGACACAGCGCCTGTATCCAGGGCTGCGCATCGTCGGTCACCACCATGGCTACCTCGTGGGCGACGCATTGGCCGCAAAGGTCGCCGAAATCGACGCCCTGGCGCCGGACATTCTCTGGATCGCCCTGGGGGTGCCGCGCGAGCAGGCCTTCGTGCGCGATCACGGTCCGCTCCTGCGGAACGTCGCCCTCATCAAGACGTCGGGCGGCCTGTTCAACTTTCTCTCCGGAAGCCGCAGCCGGGCGCCGGCCTGGGTCCAGCGGATCGGTTTCGAATGGCTCTGGCGGCTGCTGCAGGAGCCCCGGCGCCTGTTCTGGCGCTACTTCCTCACCAATCCGCACTCGCTCTACCTCATGCTCACACGCAGCGGCGACCGCTGGCGGACGCGTCGAGACAAGGCACGAGACAGCCGGGCGAGTGATGGCCAAGTCGATCACGGCCAGACGATCGTCCGGACTGCGACCGATGACGGCGATCGTGTCGCGACACGGGTGAAGGGGTCCTGACCCCCTTCGAGGTTCACTGCTGGGCGAAGCCCGCGGCCATGTTCACCGCCAGAGCCAGGACGCTGGTGTTGAACAGGTAGGCGTAAATCGTCTGCGCCGTCACGATCCGGCGGAATGCCTTGCTGGTGATGTCGGTATCGGAGGTCTGTGAGGTCGCCCCGATGGTGACGGAGAAGTAGAGGAAGTCCCAGAAATCCGGCTCCTCTCCGCCGGGAAAGTCGATTCCGCCACGGTTCCGACCCTCGTCGACCTCACCGTAATAGAGATGGGCGTAATGCACGGTGAAGATCACCTGCACGAAGACCCAGGCGCAGAGCATCGTCATGATCGCCAGGGCAAGGTGGGCAAGGCGCGGAGCGTCTGGCTCCCGTCCTCCGATCACCAGCATCGCCACGGCGCCGCAACTCGCGAGCCCTGCCAGGATGGCGAAGAGCGAGATCACCGGTGCGCTGTCGTCGAGCCGCGACGCTTCCCGGCGCAGGGCGTCCCGCGACAGGGACGAGGTCCGCCAGATGACGAGGGCGGTGTAGACGACGACGCCGACGCACCAACCGACGAGGAGGCGCGTCCAGAGCGACGCGAAGGGCAGGGCCACCGACAGCACCACTGCGAACACGATCGCCCCGAGAAGCCGCGGGCGCAGCAGGAAGGCCTGGAAGGGGTTCTGCATCGATGGGACTCGCGCTCCGGCACCCGGCTATAACGCCGGATCGCGCCAAGCGGTCATCGCATCCCCGTGAAGAGAGTTGCGCTCACCGAGGCCCGGCGGACGGCCGGGTATCACGCCTTGGGTGGGCGGCAGGCGGTGTCGCAGGAGGTCCCCGAGAACCGGGAGAACAGCTTGGCGAGACGAGGGCGCAGGGGCAGGAACCCGCGATAGGCGGCCTCGGCCAGGATCGGCATGCCGGGCAGACTCGCGAAGGCTGCGAGCCAGCCCCAGCCGGGCAACTCGCGCCAGAGCCGGATGAAGCCCGACGCCCCGGAGGCGAGACGCCCCTGATCGTCCCGGACGTGGAAACGTGCTTGCGCGGCTTCGCGGCTGAGATCGGGGCCGAGCGTGGCGGGGGCGTCGTCGCCGCTGACATCGACGAAGGCGAGGCGTTCGGCCCCGCGACTACGCCGGTAGGTCCGGATCTCGGCGGAACAGAGCGGACAGGCCCCGTCGTAATAGACGGTCAGTGCGGCGGGTGGGGTCATGGTGGGCGGTTATGTCCCTCTTCATCGGCTCCGGAGAGGGAGGCCGTGTCCGGGGACAACGCCGATACAAGCGAAACGGCCACACCCTCGATGGAAGCGGAGGTGTGGCCGTCTTTCAATGTGAGGACGGAGGAGCACCCGTGTTGCGGGACGCCCCCTGCGCGTCAGCGGGCGGCGAAGGCCTTGAGGGCGGCCTTGCCGGCGTAGCGGCCCTGAGCGCCGAGGCCTTCCTCGATGCGGATGAGCTGGTTGTACTTGGCCAATCTGTCCGAGCGGGCGAGCGAGCCGGTCTTGATCTGCCCGCAATTGGTGGCGACGGCGAGATCCGCGATGGTGGAATCCTCGGTCTCGCCTGAACGATGCGACATCACGGCGGTGTAGCCGGCGCGTTGCGCCATATCGACGGCGGCCAGCGTCTCGGTGAGGGTGCCGATCTGGTTGACCTTCACGAGGATCGAGTTGGCGGTGTTCTCGGCGATGCCGCGCGACAGGCGGGTGACGTTGGTGACGAAGAGATCGTCGCCGACGAGCTGGCAGCGGTTGCCGACCTTCTCGGTCAGAAGCTTCCAGCCGGCCCAGTCGTCCTCCGACATCCCGTCCTCGATGGAGAGGATCGGATAGGAATCCACGAGCTTGGCGAGGTAATCGACCTGGGCCTCGATCGAGCGGGTCTGGCCCTCGCCCTCGTAATGGTAGGCGCCGTCCTTGAAGAACTCCGTGGCGGCGCAGTCCAGGGCGAGCACGATGTCGGTGCCGGGCTTGAAGCCCGCCGCGGCGATCGATTCCATCACGAAGTCGAGCCCGGCCTCGGCCGAGGGGAGGTTGGGGGCAAAACCGCCCTCGTCGCCGACATTGGTGTTGTGACCGGCCTTCTTCAGGGCGCTCTTGAGGGTATGGAACACTTCGGCGCCCATGCGCACCGCCTCGGCCAGCGAGGACGCACCCACCGGCATGATCATGAATTCCTGGAAGTCGATCGGGTTGTCGGCATGCGCGCCGCCGTTGATGATGTTCATCATCGGCACCGGCAGCACCCGCCCCTGGGTTCCGCCGACATAGCGGTAGAGCGGCAGGCCGGCGGTCTCGGCCGCTGCCTTGGCGACCGCCAGGGATACGCCGAGGATGGCGTTGGCACCCAGCCGCGCCTTGTTGGGGGTACCGTCGAGCTCGATCATCGCCTCGTCGACGGCGATCTGATCCTCGGCATCCATGCCGCCGATGGCGTCGAGGATATCGCCACGGACCGCGGCCACCGCCTTGCGCACGCCCTTGCCGCTGTAGCGACCCTTGTCACCGTCACGCAGCTCCACCGCCTCGTGGGCACCGGTGGAGGCGCCGGACGGCACGGCGGCTCTGCCGAAGGAGCCGTCTTCGAGGAGGACGTCCACTTCGACGGTCGGGTTGCCCCGGCTATCGAGGATCTCGCGGGCGGCGATGTTGGTGATCGCGGTCATGCGTGCCCCTGCTCTCAAGATGTTGCGGCCGGTATCCGGCCATGTCGTCATCGTCCCGCGGGCGTGCGCCGTCGGCGAGCGCGCCCTATGGACCGGTCTGATACAGGGCAGGCTTATCCGTCAACGTGCCGCATCCGGCAAGCGCCCCTCGCCGATGAAGCTCGCCGGTCGGTCAGAAATCTTTGCTTAGGTTACGAGACGTTCCGCTTCACGGGTTGTGGTCCCCCACCCCGCTTCTCTCGCCGAGATCGGGGCGGACCCTGCAGCCAGGAGACTAGGCCGTTGATTTCATGAAGCATTCCGGGGTGGAGGTTTCCCTGGCACGCAGCCTGCGCTATAGCGGCGGACATGACCAACCCACCCTCCTCCGACGAATCTCTTCAGCTCGGCCAGCCGACCCCCCTGCCCGCCTCCCCCGAGACGGCGCGCCTGGACCGGGTGCCGAACCCTCATCCGGGAACGGATTATCTGGCACGGTTCACCGCCCCCGAATTCACCTCGATCTGTCCCGTGACCGGCCAGCCCGATTTCGGCATCCTGATGATCGACTACGTGCCGGATCTTTGGCTCGTGGAATCCAAATCTCTGAAGCTCTATCTCGGCTCGTTTCGCAATCACGGCGCATTCCATGAGGATTGCACGGTCGGGATCGGCATGACGCTCGTCGATCTCCTCAAGCCCCGGTATTTCCGCATCGGTGGCTATTGGAATGCGCGGGGCGGTATCCCCATCGACGTGTTCTGGCAGACCGGCGAGCCGCCGAAATCGCTTTGGCTTCCGGACCAGGGGATCGCGCCCTATCGCGGGCGCGGCTGATCAGCCCGTGCCCGTTTCGACGATCTTCCGGCTCTAGCTTGAGCATCGAGGCAGCTTCTCACGCTGGCGTGGCATCGTAGCGGCCAAGAAAAAAGGCGGCCGGTCAAAACCGGCCGCCCTTCGAGAACGCGTGACTTAGCTCGGTTCAGTAGCCGTAGCCGTAAGCGGGTCGCCCATAGGCCGGACGGCCATAGCCATTGTTGTAGTAGGAATCGCGGGCGGCGCCGGCTGCGATGGCGCCAGCCGCCAAGCCAGCGATGCCAAGGCCGACGGCAGCGCCGGTCCCGATGCCACGGCGATGCCCGCCACCGTAGGCGTAGCCGCGATTGCCGTATCCACGGTTTCCGTATCCACGATGACCGTAGCCGCCGTGGGCATAACCGCCATGGCCGCCGCGACCGTAGCCGTGACCATGTCCGGGGCGGGCTTCCGCTGCCGTCCCGGCAGCCATGGCGCCGAGGGAAAGGGTGACGGCTGTGATCAGTGCGAACTTGCGCATGGAGCTCCTCAAATCGTCGCTGTGCTTAAGCCAAAACAACGAAGTGTGGGCGGGTCGGTTCCATTGTCACGTCTGGTCGAACGATTCCGAGGGGCGTGCCTCGGTCAGCCGCTCGACTTTGCCAAGCGATCGAAAGCCTGCAGGGTTTCCAGTAATGCCGGCATCGCCCGGAGAGGGACCATGTTGGGACCGTCCGACGGGGCATGGTCCGGATCGGGATGGGTCTCGATGAACAGGCCGGCGACCCCCACCGCCACGGCGGCACGGGCCAGCACCGCCACGAACTCGCGCTGCCCACCGGAGGTGGCGCCCTGCCCGCCCGGCTGCTGCACCGAATGGGTCGCGTCGAACACCACCGGCGCACCGTGCGTCACCTGGGCCATGATCGGCAGGCTGCGCATGTCGGAAACGAGGGTGTTGTAGCCGAACGAGGCTCCCCGTTCGGTGACCAGCACGTTGGGATTACCGGCATTCGTGACCTTGGCGGCGACATGAGCCATGTCCCAGGGGGCGAGGAACTGGCCCTTCTTCACGTTCACCACGCGGCCGGTGGCGGCGGCCGCCAGGAGCAGGTCGGTCTGCCGGCACAGGAAGGCCGGGATCTGGAGGACGTCGATGATCTCCGCAGCCGGTGCGCATTGCGACGCTTCGTGGACGTCGGTGAGGACCGGGAGACCGAACCTTTCCTTGATGTCGGCGAAGATCGGCAATGCCCCGGCAAGGCCAAGGCCGCGCGCGGTGGAGCCGGAGGTCCGGTTGGCCTTGTCGAACGAGCCCTTGAAGACGAGGCCGATCCCGAGACGGTCGGTCATGCCCTTGAGCGCGTCGGCAATTTCGATGGCGTGGTCGCGGCTCTCGAGCTGGCATGGGCCGGCAATGAGCGCGAAGGGCAGGTGGTTGGCGAAGGCGGTGGACCCCGCCATCACGACGGGACCGGCGGGTGAGCGAGCAGGTTCGGACATGGCGACCGGTCTAGCCCAACTGAGCCCCGTCGAAAAGGCCTGCGCGACGGCGAAGGATCGTCCGACGATGCCGGGTGAGCATGCAGCGCGTGAGGTCGGGCGCCGGGCCGCCCAGGCCGAGGGTATCGGCGAGCCCCTGTCCGCTCGTCTCACATCGCAGGGCCGCATTCCCCGCCTGTCCCGCCTGCGGCACCCCCGTGAGGCGGGCGTCCCGATGGAGGGTGCGGGCCAGGGCCTCGACCTTGCCGGCCTTCGTACCCACCAGCCCTTCCGCCGCCAGGCCGATCAGGACGAAAAAGGCTCCGGCCGGCGCCTGATCCCGTGCCCCGAACGCCATCCGCGTCGGCGCCCTGCAATCGAGGCTCATGCGATCGGCATCCTCGGCGCGGAACACGGTGAGAGACGCCTCGCGCCCGGCCAGAGACGCGCCGGTGGCCCGGATCATCCGCGCGGCGAGTCGATCGCAGGAATCGCCCGCTGTCGCCGGATCCGGTGTCGAGGACAAGGCGATGGCGGTCAGGAGGCAGGCGATGGATGGGAAGGATCGGGCTTTCATGGGCCCGATCCTAAAGCAGGCCGCCGCTCGAGCCCAACGATCTCAGCGTGGCGTTCCGATCGATCCCGTGACATCGGCGGGACAGGGCTCGTGGGCGTGCGAGCGAAGGACCCGGCGCAGACGCAACGGATAGGCGCCGGTCTCGTCTTCCACCGTGCCCACCAGCGCATCCGTTGCCAGGGTTCCGTGGAAGGCGACATGGCCTCGTTCGCCACCGACCAGGAACGACAAGCCCTTGGTGTCGTCATCGAGGGTGAGGCTTTCGGCCTGCGCCGATTGGAATGGGGTTTCGTAAACCAGCACGTTGCCGGTGGGAGAACGCTTGAGCGTGATCCGCCGCCCTGCCCGCTCGCCACTTTCGGGCGTCGTGCAGAGATCCGCAAAAACGAAGGTGCCCGTGGCCCAGACCGGCTTCGCCGCCACCGACTTGGCATGGGCAGGCCCTGTCGGAGCGATCGTCGAGGAGAGAGCGACGAGGGGCAGGCCAGCCACCAGGATCCGCTTCAGAACAGGCATCGGATTCTCCCCCCTTCCATGTTTGCAACAGCAGACCCGTAGCTTCGCTTCGTCATGTCTCTGGATTGCGACAGGATCCGGCATCGGCGTGCGCGAAGGCACCTTCGTGACCGAGGCAAGATTCGGTCCTGTCGGCTGAGGGGACAGTCACGCGAAGAGCCGGCCCGAAGGAACGGGCCGGCTCTGGTCGAGACCTCGTCTGCGAAGAGGCCGGGGGCTCATCGCGCCCCCGGCTGGGTGTTCAGCCGGCCTTGTTGAGGGCCACGGCGACGAACCGGGTCACGCCCTTGGTGCTCTTGACCCGCATCAGCACCGCCTTGCGGCCACTAGCCTCGGCCGCCTTGATGCGCTCGGCGATCTCCGAGGGCTTCGAGACGCTGGAGCCGGCCACATCGAGGATGATGTCTCCCTGCTCGATGCCCTTGGCGGCGGCCGGACCATCGGGATCGACATCCATCACCGCGACGCCCTCATCACCGGCACCGACCTGCGAGGCCGGGGCGAGGCTGAGGCCGAGGCGCGGCTGGCCGTCGCTCGTCGAGCTGCTGCGGTTGTCGTTGCCTGCCTTCGGGTCGTTCGGCAGGGCGCCGAGCTCCACCGTGGCGGTGTCGGACTTGCCGCCGCGCAGATAGGCGAGCTCCACCTTGGCGCCGGGCTTCAGGCCGGCGATGCGGCGGGACAATTCGCGGGCATCGTTCACCGGCGCGCCATTGACCGATTCGATCACGTCGCCGGATTTGAGGCCGGCCTTGGCAGCCGGGGTGCCGGGTTCGGCGTGGTCGACGAGGGCGCCCTTGGCCTTGTCGAGGCCGAGGCCGTCGGCGATGTCCTTCGTCACCGGCTGGACCTGCACGCCAAGATAGCCGCGGGCCACCTTGCCGTCCGCCCGGAGCTGGTCGACCACCGCCTGCACGGTCTCGGCCGGGATAGCGAAGGCCAGGCCCACGCTGCCGCCCGAGGGGGAGGCGATGGCGGTGTTCACGCCCACCACTTCGCCGCCGACATTGAAGGTCGGGCCGCCGGAATTGCCCTTGTTGATGGGCGCATCGATCTGCAGGAAGTCGTCATAGGGGCCGGCGCCGATATCGCGGCCACGGGCCGAGACGATGCCGGCCGTCACCGTGCCGCCGAGGCCGAACGGGTTGCCGATGGCCACCACCCAATCGCCGACACGGGGTGCGGTCTTGCCCAGCGAGACGTAGGGGAAAGTGCCGCCTTCGGTGATTTTGAGCAGCGCCAGATCGGTCTTGGGGTCCTTGCCGATGACCTTGGCGTCGAGGGTGCGGTTGTCGTCGAGCGTGACCTGCACGGTCTTGGCCTTGTCGACCACGTGATTGTTGGTGACGACGTAGCCATCGGCCGAGATGATGAAGCCCGAACCCATGGCGCCACGCTGGCCCTGGCGCTTGGGCGACGGGCCGCCGAAGCCCTGGCCCTGCCCCGGGCCGCCCTGGCCGAAGCGCTTGAAGAACTCGCGCAGCTGCGGCGGAACCTGCTGGCCCTGGCCCTGCCCGGGGCCGTCATCGTCGTCCATGCCGGCGCTGTCGTCGAGCTTCACCTTCACGGCGACCACGCCGGGCTTCACCTTGTCGACCACGCTGGCGAAGGAGCCGGGCGGATGGTCCGGCACGTCGATGGGGTTCTTGGACAAGGCCTGGGCATAGGCCGGGGTGGAGGGCTGAGTCAGGCTGATGCCCGCGGCTCCCGTCGCAGCGATGGCGATGGCGGCGACGGAGGCGAGGGCGTTGCGGCGCAGGCGAGAGGTGGACGACGTCATGGACAGGTCTCTCCGGAAAGGTCGTGTCCCCGCTGAGCGGGGCCATGACCCTCCATGTAGAGACCTCAGCCTGACCCGGCCGTGTCGCCGAGATTACGGTTTGGACAGGTTGGGAGCCGGGAGCGCCCTCACCCCCGCCCGCCATCTCAGATCCAGCAGCAATCCCGCCGGGTGCGTGTCGAGGACGGGCGTGATCGGCAGGCCGGCGGCGTGGAGGAGGCGGGCGGCCCAGTGGTTGCAGACGTTGGCGGCGCTGAAGCGGCCCTGCCCTTCGTAGAACAGGCTCGGCCCGTAGAGGCCGGGACCGCCCTCGATGGGGACGTTGTCGGCGAGGCGGAAGCTCGCGTCGAGGCGGGCGAGCAGACGGGCGAGGCCGGCCTTCGAGACCCGGATGGGGACGATGTCCGAATGCGGGAAGCTCGTCCGGGTATCGTCTTCGAGGCCCACCACCTGGACGACGCCGTCGCGGCCGCCGGGGGTGAACAGGGCTTCGAGGGCGAGGCGCAGGTCGAACTGAGCCAGTGTCGGCGTCGCCCGGTAGAAGCGGGCCTCGCCCCAGCCGAACTCGATCCCCGGATAGGCCCGAAAGCGCGTGGCGATGCTCCGCAAAGCCGTGCCGGCGCCCTCCCCGGTGAGGGCCTCGCGTGGGATCACCAGCCCCGAATGCCAGCCGTGGCTGACGAGTTCGATGTTTTGTGAGTCGTCGTCCGGAGCGGGGTAGAGCGCCGGGTCGCCGGACCTCGCCGTGACGATCGCGGCGAGGACGAGGAGGGCCAACAGGCCGGCGAGGCCCTGGCCCAGCCGGCGCAGGATCACGCGTCGGACAACCGCGCCAGGGCTTCCCGGATCTTCTCCAGACGTGCCGCTTCCGCGTCGCGGCGCTCGCGCTGCTCGTCCACCACCTCGTCGGGCGCGCGGGCGAGGAAGTCGGCATTGCCGAGCTTGGCCTCGATCTTTCCGATCTCGGAGGCCGCCTTCACCGCCTCCTTGTTCAGGCGGGCGACCTCGGCCTTGAGGTCGACGATGCCCTCCAGGGGCAGCGCCGCCACCGAGCCGCGCACCAGCAGCTGGACCGCGTTCTTCGGCGCGGTCTCGGCGAAGGAAATCTCCGACAGGCGGGCGAGGCGCAGGAGCGTGTCCTGCCACTGCGCTGCCCGCGCCAGCAGGGCCTCGTCGGCGCCGACGATGACCAGGGGAATCTGGGCACCGGCCGGCACGTTGGTCTCCGAACGGGCGGAGCGGATCTCGGAGACGAGGTCCACCACCCAGCCGATCTCGGCTTCGGCCCGAGCATCCGCCAGCCCCGACAGGTCGGGCCACGGCGCCAGCGCCAGGAGCCCACGCTCGGCGATGCCCTCGCCCTTGATCGCCCAGAGTTCCTCGGTGAGGAACGGCATGAACGGGTGCAGCAGCTTGGCGATCTGGTCGATCAGGAACGCCACCGTGGCCTGCGTCTCGGCCTTGAGGCCGGCATCGACGCTCTCGCCCTGAAGCACCGGCTTGGCGAGTTCGAGATACCAATCACAAAAAATATTCCAGACGAAGCGGTAGGCGGCCGCCGCCGCGTCGTTGAAGCGGTAGGCGTCGAGCGCCGTCGACACCTCGGCCACGGCGCGCGCGGCCTCGCCCAGCGCCCAGCGGTTCAGGGTCTCGGTGGCGGCTTCCGGGCGGTAATCGGCGCGGAGCACGCAGCCGTTCATCTCGGCGAAGCGCGAGGCGTTCCAGAGCTTGGTCGCGAAGTTGCGGTAGCCTTCGACGCGGTTCACCGCGAGCTTGATGTCCCTGCCCTGCGCGGCCATGGCGGCCAGGGTGAAGCGGAGGGCATCGGCGCCGTACTGGTCGATGAGGCCGAGCGGATCGACGACATTGCCCTTCGACTTCGACATCTTGGCGCCCGAGGCGTCGCGCACCAGGGTGTGGAGATAGACCGTATCGAACGGCACCCTGTCGGTGACGTGGAGGCCGAGCATCATCATCCGAGCGACCCAGAAGAAGATGATGTCCTTGCCGGTGACCAGGGTGTTGGTCGGATAGTAGCGGTCGAGCTCCGGCGTCGCGTCGGGCCAGCCGAGCGTCGAGAACGGCCACAGGGCTGAGGAGAACCACGTGTCGAGGACATCCTCGTCGCGACGCAGGGCCACGGCGCGGCCCTGCTTGGCCGTCGCCTGCTCCAGGGCTTCCGTCTCGCTGGAGGCCACGAAGATGCCGCCCTCGTCATCGTACCAGACCGGGATCTGGTGGCCCCACCAGAGCTGGCGCGAGATGCACCAGGGCTCGATATTCTCAAGCCACTGGAAGAAGGTCCGCTCGTAATTCTCCGGAACGAAACGGGTTTTCCCATCGCGCACGGCCTGTAGCGCACGCTCGGCCAGAGGCTTCACGTTCACGTACCATTGGTCGGTGAGGTAGGGCTCGATGACCACGTTCGAACGGTCGCCATGCGGGACCGCATGGGTGTTGGGCTCGGTGAGCCGCAGGCGCTCGCGCGCCTCCATCAGGGCGACGACGCGCTTCCGCGCCTCGAACCGGTCGAGGCCGTGCAGAGCCAAAGCCTCGGGCTCAGGGTTCGAGTCCTTCAGGAAAGCCGCGTTTCCGTCGAGGGTTATGCGCGCTTCCGGATCCAGGATGTTAATCGGCGTGCAGCCGGCTCGCTTGCCCACCTCGAAATCGTTGAAGTCGTGCGCCGGGGTAATCTTGACGGCGCCGGTGCCCTTCTCCGGGTCCGAATAGGTATCGGCGACGATGGGGATCAGACGGCCGACCAGCGGCAGGCGCACATGCTTGCCGACCAGATGCGTATAGCGCTCGTCGTCGGGATGAACCGCGACCGCCGTGTCGCCGAGCATGGTCTCGGGGCGGGTGGTGGCCACGGTGATGACCTCGCCGGTCTCGGCGCCTGCCTCATCGACGATGGGATAATCGAAGTGCCAGAGATGGCCCTTCACCTCGACCTGCAGGACTTCGAGATCCGAGATCGCGGTCTGGAACTTCGGATCCCAGTTCACGAGGCGCTTGTCGCGGTAGATCAGCCCCTGAGCGTGGAGATCGACGAAGGTCTTGGTGACGGCGCGGACCATCTGGTCGTCGGGCTGGCCGGACAGGCCCATGGTGAAGCGCTCGCGCGACCAGTCGCAGGAGGCGCCCAGCCGCTTCAGCTGGTTGACGATGGCCCCGCCGGACTCGGCCTTCCAGGCCCAGACCTTCTCGACGAAGGCCTCGCGGCCGAGCTCCCGCCGGCCCGGCTGCTTCGCCTCGGCGAGGCGGCGCTCCACCACCATCTGGGTCGCGATGCCGGCATGGTCCGTGCCCGGCTGCCACAGCACGTCGCGCCCGCGCATGCGTTCGAAGCGGCAGAGGATGTCCTGCAGAGTGTTGTTGAGGGCGTGACCCATATGCAGGCTGCCGGTGACGTTCGGCGGCGGGATCACCATGGTGAAGGGCTTGGCGCCCGCGCGCTCCGGCCGTCCGGCCTTGAATGCGTCACCCGCCTCCCAGGCGGACGCGATGCGCGCCTCGACGGCGGCGGGATCGAAGGTCTTGTCCATCATGGGCTTGCGTCGGGCCAGTTCGTGCGAGGCGGCCGTCAGACCGCGTATTGGCCCGCTTTCACCCCGTCACGTCCTCCGCGTCAACATCGGAGGGCGGTCAGCGGCCCCGCGCCACGCGCTCGATCTCGGCGCGGACGAGGCGTTCGACCATGCCCGGCAGGTTGTCGTCGAGCCAGGATTGCAGCATCGGCCGGAGCATGTCCTGCACCATGTCCTCGATGGTCCGGGCATTCTGGCTCACCCTCGTGCCGGCAAGAAGCTGGAACGCATGGCCGACGCTGGCATCGGTCAGGTCGGAAACGAGGCGCTGCTTCAGGCTCTCGCGCGGGGCCTCCACCGGTTCCTGGCGGGGGGCGGCGCGGGGCGGCTCGGGCTGACGCACCACCGGTGGCGGCAGGGGCTCCGGTTCGGGCTCGTCGTCGTCGAAGGAAATCGAGTCGAAGTCGATCTGCCCGCTCTCGGCGAAGTCGATCTCCGGCTCCTCCATGGGGGCGGGCTGGGGCTTGCGGGGCTGCGCGACCTCGGCGAGGTCGAGCACGTCGTCGTTCTCCGGCAGCGGCGGAGTGGAGCGAACCGGCGAGACCACCTCCGCCTTGGCGTTCTGGTCGTCGGCGATGATCCGGCGAATGGACGCCAGGATCTCCTCCATGGAGGGTTCCTGGCCCTTTTCCGGCGTCTTGGGGCTCGCTGCACTCATCCGGACGACGCTCGGGTCACATGGTTAAAGAAGTATTTCGATCACTCTGAGTATTTCACCACGGGCGCCGGAAACAAGGACCGGCAGGGCGCAAGGCACAGGATAACACCGGCGCCCTGCGAGTTCCTCGCGACCCTCAGCGTCCGTCAGGCGTACGCACGCCGTACCAGAGATCCTTGATCTGGTCGAAATGCTCCTTCGGGCTGTAAGCCACCACCGGGATCGACGTGAAGCGCACGGTGAGGCGGCCTACCGCCTGGACCACGCCGTAGGAATTCACCACGCGGTCGCGCTGGGCGAGAATGAGGTTCACACGCGAGTTCAGCAGTTCCTGCTGAGCGTTCAGCACGTCGAGCGTGGTGCGCTGGCCGACACGGGCCTCCTCGCGCACGCCGTTCAGCGCCACTTCGTTGGCCTGCACCTGCGCCTGCGATGCGATGACCTGGGCCTTCGCTGCTTCGAGACGACCCCAGGCCGTGACGATGGCCGACCGGACCTGGTCGCGGATATCCTCGACGTTGATCCTGGCCTGACCCACCAGTTCCTTGGCCTGGCGGATCTGCGAATAGGTCTGGCCGCCCTCGTAGAGCGGGACCGAGATGCGGCCGACGATGGAGGCGGTCACGCCGTTATCGCCCGGGAACTGCGTATCGTAACGCTGCTGGACGCTGCCCTGCAGGGCGGCAGTCGGATAGAGCGCACCTTCGAAAATCTTCACCTGCGCTTCGGCCACATCCACCGCGTGAAGCGAGGACATGATCTGCGGATGCTCTTTCAGGCCGATGGAGATGGCGTTGTCGAGGTTCGGCGGCACGAACCGGTCGAGGGGACGTCCCGGCGCCAGCTGCCGCGGCTCGACGCCGATGATGCGCCGGTACGTGCCGATGCTGGCGCGCAGGTTCGCCTCCGCGCCGCTGACGTCGGAGCGCGCACCGGCGAGACGGGCTTCGGCCTGGGCGACGTCGGTCCGGGTGACCTCGCCGACATTGAAGCGGTCGCGGGTCTGGCGCAGCTGCTCCTCGAGCACCTCGACGTTGTTGCGGCGCAGTTCCAGGGTCGCCGTGTCGCTGAGGACCGACATGTAGATCTGGGCGGCGTTGAACAGGGTCGTCATCTCGGTGGCGCGCAGCGATTCGCGCGTGCCGAGCACGTCCGACTGGGCCCGACGGGTCTGGTTGTCGGTCTGAAAGCCGTTGAACAGGGTCTGGTTGATCGTCAGCCCGGCGCCGCCGGGCTTCGTCACCTGATTGAGAGAGATGCCGCTCACACGGCCCTGACTCTGGGTCAGGCCGATATCGGCGTCGAGACTCACGGTGGGGCGGTAGCCGGACTTGGCCTGCGCGACGTTCTCATCGGTAGCGCGCAATCCCGCACGCGAGGCGTTCAGCGCCGGGTTGGCGCCATAGGCACGGGCCAGCGCGCTATCCAGCGTCTCGGCCACGGCCGGAGAGGCGGCGGCGAGCGTCAGCGCGGCGAAGCCACCCAGCCGTAGCCGGAAGCTTTTCGCAAGTTTGCGTTGTCTCACGTCCATCTGCCCTTGCGGTTTCTCGATGAACCGGTCGGCTGTTCGTCACAGCCATAGCGCCTAGGGTGCCATCCGGATTGCCCGCCTCACAGGTCAGCTTAGCGGAGGTTGTGCTTCAGGGCATCGGCGGAGAGGGATTAGGCGCGAGATTGATGGCGCAGTGCCGCATAAAAGCGACACCTGCTCCCGCGGCTAGAACGAAAAATGGGAATCCGCGCTGAACGCTGAGAGGGCCGGAAGCGAGGCGTCGAAGAGCGGCCGCGCTCCGAAAGCATCCCCGGTCCTGATGAACAGGGTGGCCTTCGCGGCCCTGTCGCGACCCATCACGCAGACGAGGCGTCCGCCATCCTTCAACTGATCGAGGAGGGATTGAGGCCTCGTCTCGACGCGGCCGTTCACGAGGATCGCGTCGAACGGCCCCGCCTTCGCCGCCCCCTCCTGCAAAGGCCCGTGAACGATCTCGATACCGTCCGTGCCCGACAGGCGGCTCTCGGCCTCGGCGGCGAGGGTCTCGTCGGATTCGAGGGCGACGACCCGCACTCCGAGCTGCCGCATGATGGCGGCGGCGTAACCGTAGCCGGCGGCGACATCGAGGGCGACCTGGCCCGGCGCGAGCTGCAGCGCCTGGATCATGCGGGCCAGAATCATCGGGGCCGGGACGGCGCGATCCGATGTCGCCGGATCCTGTCCGGTGATGCGGAGGGATTGGTCGATATAGGCGAAGTCCTCACGGCCCTGCGGCACGAAGCGCTCGCGCGGCACGGCTTCGAAAGCGTCGAGGACGGGGATGTCGTTGACATCGAAAGTCCGCAACTGACAATCCACCATGAGGCGTCGCGCCTGCGCGTAATCGAGCATGGGTTTCGTCTTCCCTCGCCGCATCGACCGTAGGCGCCCCTCCGCCTCATCCGGATATTCGGAAGGGGCCGGACGCCAGCGCCGAAGCTTGCCGGGTTGTCGTGGATCGGCCCTCAAAACGCAAGGTTCGAGGCGTGGTCGGGTCGACGGAAGACGGCTCCGCTTCCGGCCTGATGGAATGGGCGGAGGTTTCAGCAGCCGGTGGCGTCGAGCAGCGTCTCGACCATGGAGCGGTAACCCGATCCGAACAGGCGCAGATGCACCAGCGCCGGCCACAACTGATAGATCGCCCGACGCTCGGGCATGCCCGATTCGGCCGCACCATACGCCTCCCGGAAGGCGGGACCGGGCGCACCGAACAGCGACAGCATCGCGAGGTCCACTTCGGCATGGCCGTAGTAGCAGGCGGGGTCGATGAGCCCGGAGATGCGGTCGCCGTCGATCAGGACGTTGCCCCTCCACGGGTCGCCATGCAGCAGGGACGGACGCGGACGGGCCGGAAGACGCTCGGGGAGCGCCCTCGCCAGAGCCTCGATCCTTCGCCTGAGCGTGGGGGCGAGATGAAGAGCGTGGCAGAGCAGCCGGTGCTCGCTCCAGAAGTCGGGCCAATTCTCGCTCCGGCGATTGTCGATCCGCACCGTCCCGAAGGCGTAATCACGGGTCCAGCCGTAATTGTCGCCGGTCACGGCATGGAGGAGCGCCACCACGTGGCCGAGATCCGCATCCGCGTTGCCGCCGCGGGCCGGCAGGGGCTCGATCACGAGGGTCCGGGCATCGGCCGCGAACACCTCCGGCGCAGGAATTCCGGCGGCGCGGATCGCGCGGAGCATCCCGGCTTCCGCCAGTGGATCGGGTCCATCCTTGACGATCGCCGCGCTGCCGTCGTCGAGCAGGATCCGCACGAGGCCGGAGAGGTTGCCGCCGCTCATGGGCTCGACCCGCACGAGACGGCGCCCGAGCAGCGCCGCTCCACGCTCTGCCAGAGGCGTCATGCCATGAGCGCGCGCACGAGGTGACGGGCGCCGAGGGTCACGTCGGCCCAGGTGGCGTCGAACCCCGTATCGGCGCCGTAATAGGGGTCGGCGACCGCCTCTCCCCTGCGCCCGGGTACATGGTCGAGGAGAAGCGACAATGCGGCGCCCTCTTTCGGTCGAAGCCGACGCAGCACGGCGAGATTGTCGCCATCGAGGGCGACGATGTGGCTGAAGCGGGCAAAATCCGCCGGCTCGACCTGACGGGCGCGGTAGCCGGAGATGTCGACGCCGTTGCGCCGGGCGACGGCCAGGGCACGCGGGTCGGGCGGTTCGCCCGCATGCCAGCCGCCGGTGCCGGCCGAATCGACCTCCACGTCGAGACCCGCCCGCTCGGCCTCGACGCGGAACGCCGCCTCCGCCAGGGGCGAACGACAGATGTTGCCCAGGCACACGAACAGGACGGCTGGCTTGCCTGCGGACATAACGGCTCCTCGAATGTCGGTGTCAGCGGTCGCGCGACGGCCCGGTCGTCCGATCCTTGCCGGAGCCTTCCGCTTCTTCCATCGCGACCCGCCTCGCCTCCTGCCGACGGCCGAGCCAGAGGCTGTTCAGGAGCCAGGCGACCGAGAGCGGAACCGCTGCGATGGCCACGGCCGTCGAACCGAGGCCCAGCGCTCCGATTCCCTGGAAGGACCAAGCGCCAATCTGGTCGCCGGTGCGGTAGACCACGGTGTCGATGAAGTTCTTCGCCTTGTAGCGGTCCTCGCGCGGCACGACCGTGAACAGCACCTCGCGGATCGGCCGGGCGATGGCGAAGTTGCCGGCCCGCCGGAAAACCTGGAACGCCACGATGGCCGTGATCGTGGGAGAGAGGGCGAGCGCCGCGAATCCCAGGATGCTGGCCGCCGGCAGAAGCGCGAGGGCGGGGCCGACCCCGATGCGCCGCACGATCCGGCCGGTGAGGAAGAATTGCACGCCGAGGGTAAGCAGGTTCACCAGCAGATCGACGCTGGCGAAGAAGGCCGTCTGCGAGCCGCGATCGGGGAAGCTGCGCTTGGCGATGCCCGCCTGCTCGAAATACAGGAAGGTCGAGGTCACCGAGAACAGCAGCAGGAACAGCCCGATATTGAGCAGGTAGGGCGACTGGAACGTGCGGGTGATGCCCGCGAAGGCACTGCCGCCGATGGCCTCCGACGGGGCGGCGTCGCCCGTGGCGGGAGCCCGGTTCAGGCGGTCGGACAGGCGCGCGAGGCCGCGCATGCTGAACACCGCCACCTCGAGGAGCAGGGCCGCGCCGATGAGGAGCACCCAGGTCGGCACGTCGCGGGCGAGGATCGCCGTCGTCGCCGATCCGGCGATCGCCCCGAGAGTCGCGCCGGCGGCGATGAAGCCGAACAGGCGCTTGCCCTGCTCGGTGGAGAACACATCGACGATGGTGGCCCAGAACACCGAGACCACGAACAGGTTGAAGATCGAGAGCCAGACGAAGAAGGCCCGGCCGATCCAGACGTCGCCCTCCGGCCCGGCGAAATAGAGCGCCCCGGCGAAGAGCAGGATGTTGGCGGCGAAGAACCGATAGGTCAGCGGCACGAACCGGGCGCGCGGCAACGTCTTCACCAGCCAGGCGAAGGGGACGTTGAGGGCCAGCATGCCCACGAGGGTGCCGGTGAACAACCAGGGCAGGTTCTCGATCCCGCCGGCGACACCCATCTGGTCGCGGATCGGCCGGAGGACGTAATAGGCCGCCAGGATCGAGAAGATGTAGGCCCAGGACCATGCAAGGGCCGGCACCTCCTCCGCCCGCACGTCGATGAGCCGCCGCAGCCAGGGCGGGACGGAGCCGCCGCTACCGGCGGTCAGCGGCTTTGCCAGCCCTGGCCCGTCGCTCAACGGGTGACCCCGAAGCGCGCCCGCGATTCCTCCGCATTCAGGTCGAGGCCGAAGCCGGGGGAGCCCATGGCGAAGCTGTCCGCCTTGGCCAGCGGCCCGACCTCCACCGGATCGAAGCCCGCATCCTTGACGAGTTGGGAAGCGATCGCGAGCGCCGCGGGATCGTCGCCGGCGATGGGGATCGCCATGCGTCCGCCTTGGCGATGGGCGTTCTTGGCGAAGATCTTGTAATTGGCCGCGTTGAAGGCCCGGACGATCTTCGCCCCGTTCAGATATTTGGCCGAGACCGCCGCGATGCCGTTGGCCTGGACCTCGCCATAGACCTCGCCGTCACGGGCCTGGGTCGCGTTGCCGGCATCGATCACCACCTTGCCCTTGAGCGCTGCGGCATGGTCCTGCGCCAGCTGCGGATAAGCCTTGTAGGGCACCGCGATGAGGATGACGTCGCCGAAGGCGATGGCCTCGGCCGGGCTGCCCGCCCTCGCCTTCGGTCCGAGCGCCTCGACGAGACCCTTCAGCTCCTCGGGGTGGCGCGACGACAGCATCACCTCGTGGCCGGCTTTCGCCCAGAGGCCACCGATCGTGCCGCCGATATTGCCGGCCCCGACAATGCCGATGCGGTCCGGCTGCGGTGCAGCCTGGGCCGAGGCGGGACAGGGTGATGCCAGCAGGCCCGAAGCGGCGATGAGCCCACCGGCCAGCATGATGACGGCACGGCGGTTGAAGAAATCAGAGCGCGTCGACATAGGCCTCCATTCGGGTTCGCTGGGCGGCATCGGGCAACCGGCCGCGTGCCGCGCCGAGATTGTCCTCGACATAGGCCGTCTTGGCCATGCCGGGGATCGGGCAGGTGACGGCCTCGTGGGCGAGAACGTATTTCAGGAAGAATTGCGGCCAGCTCGCGCAGTCGAACTCCGCCGTCCAGGGCGGCAGGTCGCGTCCCTGCACGGCCTTGAACAGGCGGTCGCGCCCGAAGGGCACGTTCACCATCACCGCCATGCCGCGCTCTTTCGCCAGCGGCAGGATGCGCTCGGCGGCGCGGCGGTCGTCGAGGGCGTAATTGACCTGGATGAAATCCATCGTCTCGCGCCGCATCACCGCCTCGAGATCGGCGAACTGGCTGTCTCGCCAGACCGTGACGCCGATGTAGCGGATCTTCTTTTCGGCCTTGAGCTCACGCAACGAGGCGAGGTTCGTTGCCGTATCGCTGAGGTTGTGGACCGCCACGAGGTCGATCCTGTCGGTCGCCATGCGGCGGAAGGAGCGTGCGATCTCGGCCGCGCCGGCCTCGCGGCCCGGTGTCCCGACCTTGCTGCAGAGGAACACCTTCTCGCGCAGACCGTCCTGGGACAGGATCTTGCCGAGGACGTCCTCGGCCGTGCCGTAGCTCGGCGCCGTGTCGATGACCGATCCGCCGAGCGCCACGAACCGCTGCACCGCCTCACGCAGGGGCGCGATCTTTTCGGGGACCGGCTCGACCTCGTAGCGGCGCGAGGTGCCGATCCCCATGGCGGGGAGCGTTTCGCCGGAGGACGGGATGGCGCGGCGGATGAGACCGCCCTCCTCCGCATGGGCCGGGGACGTGGCGCGCTGCAGCAGCGGCACGATCAGGGGAGCCAGGCCGGCACCGGCCAGGAACGCACGTCGGGATGGATGCATGCGGGCTCGGTCCTCATCCGGGGAACGGGGAGGGTCAACTCCGCTGCGCCGCCAAGGTGCCAACGGATCAGGAAACAGCCGTCAGCTTGTCGGCCATGGACTGTTCCTTGTCCCGCCGCGACGAGAAGGCCATGGTAAAGAAGACCCGCTGAACGCCGAGCTGGCTCAGCTTCTCTTCGCAGAGTTCGATGAGCCGGCAGATGTCGGCGAGCTCGCCCTCGATATTCGTGCCGTTGGCATGCATCTCGGCGTTGAGGTGGCTGGTCTCGAGGATGGTCTTGATCTCCTTCACGTAGGAGGAGACCGAGGGTCCGACCCCCATGGGGACGATGCACAGATCCGCGACGACTTTCATGACGGTTCTCCTTGGCAATGCGGGCAAACGGGATGGCCGATCCCAATGGTCCTAGAGGCGTCTCGACGGCCTGCGTCGCCAGCGCCCAGGGGGCGATGGGAACGGCCGGGCGCCCGGTCCGTTGATGGGCATACCTCACAACAGGATGTTTCGAATGCGCAAGCTCGCACTCCTCTCGGCCGCGGCCGTCAGCCTCGGTGCCCTCCTCGCGGCGGCACCTGCGGAAGCCCGTGGCTGGGGCCATGGCGGCGGATACGGTCATGGTGGCTTCGGCGGCCACGGTGGATACGGTCATCGCGGCGGTTATGGCCGTTACAGCGGTGGTTACGGTCGCTACGGCGGCGGCTACGGTCGTGGTTACGGATATGGCCGTCGCGGCATCGGTCCTGGTGCCGCCATCGGCCTCGGCGTCGCTGGCTTGGCTGCCGGAGCCATCGCAGCCGGAGCCTATAATGGTGGTTACGGCTACGACGGTTACGGTTATGGCCGCCCCGTCGGCTATTACGGCGGTTACGCTCCCGCGCCGGCCTATGGCTACGGATACGGTGGTTACTACGGCTACTGAGCCGAAACCGTATGAGGAAACGAAGGGGTCGCCGCGAGGCGGCCCTTTTTGCATGCGCTTATCGCTGTCGCCTGTTCCGAGCCATTCCGGCTCATGAAACAGCGACGGATCTGAAGCACACCGTCTCCGCCCCGATGCGGCGCGATCAGGGTGGTGCGAAGATCGTGATGTTGCTGTTGATCTGGTAGGCCGCCGTCGGCGGCGTATTGACGAAGCGCAGGCGGATGGGGCTTTCGCCCAGGATGGCTCCGAAGGACGGCGTCACCGTCATGGGAAAACAACGGTTCACGGCATCCCTCGCTGCCTCCTCGAACCGTTTTCTGGCGTCCTGATCGCCCTGGAGGCGGCGCGCCGTGACGAGAGGTGCACCACGTAGCTCACCCGTCTTGCTGATGCCGAACAGGAACGCGATCAGCGATCCCCTGGTATCCGGCGGGACCGACCAGCAGGACGCAAGCGTCGCGCGAAGGTCCGCCCAGTTGTTTACCGCAACTGCCGGTGACGGAGACTAAGCGAAGACGGTGGTCGTCATCGTCATGGACAATCCGCCGAGCATCGCCGCGCCGAAACGGCACGCGATGACAAACCGGCGGATCGGTTCATGTTTCATGGTGGTCAGTCTAACCGCCACTTCGGCCCGGAGCAAAACGGCGCCCATCTGCCCGCTTTGCGACTACCGGGCTCGCCCTTTCGTTGGCGCGTTCGGCCTCGGCTTCACCGCCTCTTCGAGACGTGGAAGATGGCAAAGCCCGCCAGTGCCGCGAGGCCCAGCGCGAGCGGCCGGTTGTCGTGGAAGGCGCCGAGCGCACGTGAGCCCGCATCGCGAAGATCGCCGACCACGGGGTTGCCCTGAAGGATGTTCTGAGCGCGCTCCAGATTCTCAGTCCTCGTGCTGATGGACACTTCGAATTCGTCGCCGTGGCGTTCGATATCCACGCTGTTGCGGGCGAACCCGGCACGTGCCAACCGCTCCCTTGCCGAGCGAGCCGCCCGGAGAGACGGGACGATAACCGAAGCTAAAGCGCTGTCAGACATTCATTTCCTCCAATTTGGATGGACGAACATCTTTGAAGGCTCATCGGTTCCTTGACGAAGACCGCATTCGTTTTGCGCTCCCGGCGTACGACGTCAGTGCACTGCTTGACCCGAGGGCAAGTTCAGGCTGCGTCCGTCGTGCCGGCACAGATTCCGAGGCCGTGGGCGAAGCCGGACACAGGGGCCCGGCTCGCTGTGGACGGCGTCAGGCCATAGTCCAAGTGAGGAGCATGATCCCACTGAGAAAGATTCCGTAGGTGATCGCGATGGCGGCGATCTCGCGGTGTTCGTTGACGATGTTGCGGGAAGCGAGGATCATGGCAATGACCGGCAAGGGTTGGATGCCGGCTCTATAGTCGAAGGATTTCTAACGTGTGGTCGTCATGAATGGTTAATATGATTTTAACCATTCGGTGTCGCCCGCCGGACACACCCTTCGATGTGCCGGTTCGCATCGATGACTTAGATCGGCCATGCAGGACGCATCGCCCCGGTTACGACGGGATCGACGGCTTCACCGGAGCCAGCCGGAGCAGAGCCTCCTTGTCGACCAGAAGGGCGGCGGCGATTTCATCGAGAGCGATGTGCTCGACGTCGCTGATCCCCTCGTGATCGGCGGCATCGGCCGCGATCAGGAACACCCCGTTTCGTTGATCGATGGACCTGTCGGCGATGGCGGCCACGCGGCTCAGATTGTCCGCCCGCCCGACGCGGGTCCGGGCCCGCGCGATCCCGTCGAACAGTTCCGCCTCCAGCATCAGCGTATCGTATCCCTTCTCGATGATGGGATTCGCCCGCATGGCCGCGAGTGCGACCTCGACCTCCGCCTCGTCCACCTCACTGTCGGCCACGATGACGTTCGAGGCTGCGGATACGGCCGCATACATCAGCGTCTTGTCGCCGACATAGGCGGTGACGCGTTCGAGCAGGTTCTGAAAAATGCCCATCAGGGACTCCTTGGGGCGGTCCGGCCGAGGGCCGCGAACGGGCAACGCTCGAACCTGCCATTCGGAATCGTATGCAAAGTTCGCACGCCGAACGCACGAGCTTTCTTAGGCCGGCAGGCGGTGACGTCACCGCATGGCAGAGCCTGTGTCATCGGTGCCGCCACTCATCGTCGGTGTCGTGGCACGGCAATGCGAGCGGTCGAGGGAATTCGCGACGCCGGTCGGTCTCGCCGAACCGGGCCCTCAGCCTCGACACGCCATGTCGGGCGATCCACGGCGTCGCCCGCTGCTGAGGTTTAGGCGAGGTTCGATCGACGGATGGGGATGATGCGGAACCGGAACTAACCTCCATCCGACCTCCGAACCGGCGGAGGCCATCCCCTTCGGTGAACGGCGCTCTACATTCCGCATCGCCGGCTCGGAACGCGCGGGAAGGCAAGGGCGGGACTCCGGGCATTTGGCCCTGGGCACCACGGCTTCGATATGTGCTCGCAGAACCGTCGAAGAAACGGATGGAGAAGAGATGAGTTTACAAGGCCAAGCGATCGCTGATCTCTGGGATCAGACCTTCAATAAGGGCGACACCGCCGCATTGGGAAAGCTCTACAGCGACGAGGGAAAGGTGATCCCGGCGGGGGGCTCGCCCGTCCAGGGAGCGGACAAGATTTCCGCTTTCTTCGCCGACCTGCAGGCGAAGGGATTCAAGGACCATAAGATCACGGTCCAGGACACCACGCAGAGGGGCGAGACCGTCATCCTCACCGGGCTCTGGCAGCTGACCGGACCGGGAGAGGGAGGTCAGTCCCAGAGCTATGGGGGCAATTGGGTGAACGTTCTGGAGCCTCATGGCGATGGTTGGCGTACTCTGCTCCACACTTGGAACTGAGTGACACCTGGAACTGAGCGACATCTGGAACTGAACCATCCTCGGTTCGCCGGGCCAGCATCCCGGCCCGGCCCACATCCCGTTTCGAGGGATGAGCCTATCCGGACCCGCCGGGTCATAACCGGTCCCATCGCCTCTATCGGGGCAAAACGGAGGAACACGTCATGGACGAGGATCGCTTCAACATCGAACTGCGCAAGTTCCTGAAGGAAGTCGGAGTGACGTCGCAGCGTGAGATTGAGCGTGTGGCCCGTGAGGGTCAGGTGCCGGGCGGGTCTTTGAAGCTTCGCATGACTCTCACGGCCGAGAACGCGCCGCTGGAGCACGTGGTCGAGCGCACGATCTCACTGGGCGAAGATCCGGGCACGACACGCTGACCTGTCACGATCAGCGGCCTGCCTCCTTCGACACCTCCATGAACAGGCGGGTCGCGAGGTAGAGCCGCGGCGTGATGCTGGCGAGGACCGCGAACTCGTCCGTGCTGTGATAGCGGCCCCCGACGATGCCGAGGGATTCGAGGATAGCGGGTTTCGCCGGGCTGTCCGGCTGGAAGGCGTAGCCCGCATCCGTCCCCCCGCCGATCTCCGCCAGCATGAGCTCGGCACCCATTTCGGCATAGATGGCGCGCGCGCGTTCCCCGAGGGCCTTCGTCCCCGGATTGCTCGGCAGCGGCGGGCGGCCTTTGGCGAGATCGAAGGTCACCTGCGTATCGGGAACGCGATGCGATTCGGCGATCTTCCGTCCCTCGGACAGGACGCGGTCGTACTCGCTCGGCACGAAGTAGCGCATGTCGCCCTCCGCCTTGGCGTCATCGGGAATGATGTTCGGCTTGGTGCCGCCGTGGACCACGGTCCAGTGCAGGCTCGTCCCCTTGGCTGGGTCTCCGAGATCCTGAAGCTGGAGGATCTGGTGGGAGAGTTCGACCACCGCGTTGCGTCCGGCTTCCGGCGCGCCGCCGGCATGGGAGGCACGGCCTTTCACGGTGAGGCTCGCGTAGTTGATGCCCTTCGTCGCCACGGTGACGGCATCGACGCCGGCTTCGGCGAAGGAGGGTTCGAACGACAGGACCACGTCCTGATCGCGGGCGATCCTGGCGATCTCGTCGCGCGACCCACGCGAGCCGCGCTCCTCATCGGGATTGAAGACCACCGTGAGGGTACCATAACCGTCGAACCGCAAGGTCTCCAAGATGGAAAGGAGGTGCAGGATCATCGCGATGCCGCCCTTCGCATCGGCGACACCCGGTCCATAAGCGCGGCCTTCGCGCTCGGTATAGGGGCGCTTGGCAGCGTCGCCCGTGCCGAACACGGTGTCGTAATGCACCAGCAGCATGATCTTGCGCGTGCCGCTGCCCGATCGCGTACCGATCACCGTGTTTCCGCCGAAGACGGGGGCGTTGCGGGTGCTGACTGCGAGTCCCGAGGCTTCGAGGCGAGCCTTCAGGAGCGCCTCGACCTTGGACAGGCCGGACACGTCGCCGGTGCCGCTATCGAGATCGACCAACCCCTTCAGCGTCTCGCGATACGGGCCGTCCTGCGCCTTCACCGCTGCGAGCACGGTGTCGTCCGGAGCGGACCGGGCGGCGAGCGGCGCCAGCGCCATGAGGACGGCGAGGGCCAGAGACGCGGTCGTACGCATGGAAATCCTTCTCGTCGTAGGCCGACGCAGCGAGCCACGATCTATCCGGCTCGTAGGCTGCCCGTCCCGGAGTTTCTCGCATCGATCGTCACAGAACCGTAGAGACCGCTCCGACGCAAGGATCGCGCGGCTTGCGGGCGAACCGGCCGGGTTTGGGCCGGGTCGCCAGGCGTGCCCCTTGTTCGGACCGTCGTCGCGCTCCGGCTGATATGGCCTATGCGGGCGGCACGTGAGCGATGCGGACGTTGTTCGTCGTACCCGCCACCGCGAAAGGGATGCCGGCGGTGATGACGACGAGATCCGCGGGCTTGGCGAAGCCTTCTTTCACGGCTTGGTCGATGGCGCCCGCCACCATCTCCTCGTAGGTGGTGACCTCCGCGGCTTGGACGCTGTGCGAGCCCCAGAGCAGGCAGAGCCGGCGCGAGGTCTCGAGGTCCGGCGTGAGCGCCAGGATCGGCACCTCCGGGCGCCGGCGTGCGATGCGCGCGGCGGTGGTTCCGCTGAGCGTGTAGGCCACGATGGCGGCGGCGTTCACCGCATCGGCGAGGCTGGCCGTCGCGGAGGCGATGGCGTGCGGTGGCGTTTCCTCCTCGTCGGGGTCCGAGGCGGTGATGAGCGAGCGGTAGAGCTTGTGCGTCTCGGTGCGATGGATGATCCGGGCCATCATTTCCACGGTCTCCACGGGAAATTTTCCCGTAGCGGATTCCGCCGAGAGCATCACCGCATCCGCCCCGTCATAGATCGCGGTGGCGACGTCCGAGGCTTCGGCCCGGGTCGGTGTCGGGGCCGAGACCATCGAATCGAGCATCTGGGTCGCCACCACCACGGGCTTCACCGCGAGGCGGCAGGCGCGGATCAGCTCCTTCTGGCGCCCCGGAACGTCCTCCTGCGGGATCTCCACGCCGAGGTCGCCGCGCGCCACCATCACGGCGTCCGAGAGGCGGATGATGTCGTCGATGCGCTCCAGGGCCTGGGGCTTCTCCACCTTGGTCATGATGCCGGCCCGGTCGCCGATCAGCCCGCGCGCTTCGATCACGTCGGAGGGCTTCTGCACGAAGGAGAGCGCGACCCAGTCGACGCCGAGCTCCAGCCCGAAGGCGAGGTCGGCCCGGTCCTTGGCGGTGAGCGGCGAGACGTCCAGCAACGTGCCGGGGAGGTTGACGCCCTTGCGGTTCGAGAGGGTGCCGCCGATCACCACCTCGGCGATGATGCTGTCGCGGGTGAGGCCGGTGACACGCACCCGCACGCGACCGTCGTCGATGAGCAGGTCCTGCCCCGGCGCGACGGCGGCGAAGATCTCCGGGTGCGGAAGGGGGATGGCGTCGCGCCCGCCTTCGGCGCCATCGAGGACGAAGCGGAGGCTCTCACCCGGGACCACGTCGAGGCGGCCGCCGGCGAGTGTTCCCAGACGGATCTTGGGGCCCTGGAGATCCTGCAGAATGCCGATGGGCCGGCCCACCTCGTGCTCGAGCGCGCGGATCGCGGCATGGACCACCGCGTGGTCGGCCTGCGTGCCGTGGCTGAAATTGAGGCGGAAGGTGTCGACGCCCGCCAGGAACAGCCGGCGCAGCATCTCGGGCGACGCGCTGGCGGGGCCGACGGTGGCGACGATCTTGGCGTGACGGAAGCGGCGCATGAACGATTCGGCCGCGAGCGACCGCCTTCTCGGAACGGGGTTCGGACGCTCAGGATCGCATGGAAACCGCCTGGGTCGAGAGTGGGGCCGGGCCATTGCCTCGGCGGACGGTGGACCTCATGCGGCCAGCCCCATGAAGGCGCGCATCGGCGAGGGGGCGCGGCGAAGGTCGTCCGCCGATCCTTCATAGACGACGTGTCCGTTGTTGAAGCCGTAGACCCGCTGGGCGAAGCTGAGCACCGCGGCCACGTTCTGCTCCACCACGACGATCGTCCGGCCCTCCTGGGCGAGGCGGCGCGTGAGGGCGATCAGGTCCTGCACGATCAGCGGCGCGAGGCCCTCGAACGGTTCGTCGAGGAGGATGATCCGGGGGTCGCGGATGAGTGCTCGGGCGATCGACAGCATCTGCTGCTCGCCGCCCGACAAGGTCCGGCCCCGCGACGTCCGGCGCTCCTTCAGGCGCGGGAAGACTTCCCAGACCCGGTCGAGGGACCAGCCCTTCGGTGCGGTGAGGCGGGCGACGCGCAGGTTCTCCTCCACCGTGAGGGTGCCGAAGATGGCGCGTTCTTCGGGCACGAGCTGCATGCCGACCCGCGCGATCTTCTCGGGTGGTAATCCCTGGATCTGTTTGCCATTGAGGCGGATCGTGCCGCTACGTGGGGAGAGGGCGCCCATCAGGGTCCGGAGCGTCGTGGTCTTGCCGGCCCCGTTGCGGCCGAGCAGGGCCACGACCTCGTTCTCCTCGACCCGGAGCGAGACGTCGAAGAGGACGTGCGAATCCCCATAGAGGGTGTTGATGCCCTCGACCTCAAGCAGGCTCATGCGTGGCTCCCAGGATCGTGGTCCCCTCGCCGGAGGCTTCATCCGGGGCAGCACCCAGATAGGCCTTCTGCACCGCCGGGTCGCGGCGCACGGTCTCGGCGGGCCCGTCCGCGAGAAGGCGCCCTTCGCTCAGGACGGTGATTCGCTCGGCGAGATCGAAGACGGCATCGAGGTCGTGCTCGACGAGGAGGATCGTGCAGGAACGACCGATCCGCCTGATGAGTGCGCAGGTCGCGACGCGTTCCGAGGGGCTCATGCCGGCCAGTGGCTCGTCGAGGAGGAGAACGTTGGGGCTGGTGGCCAAGGCCATGCCGATCTCGAGCCGGCGCTTCTCGCCATAGGCGAGGATGCCGACGCGCGTCTCGGCCCGCATCCCGAGATCGAGGATGCCCAGCATGGTCTCGACCTGCGCCTCCACCTCCGCCCGGCCCGTGGCTGGGGCGATAAGGTCGAGACGGAATCGCCCGCGAGCCCTGGCGAGGGCCGCCACCCGCAGGTTCTCCCGTACGGAGAGGTTGAGAAAGAGCTGGTTAAGCTGGTTGCTCTTGGCGACGCCGCGCTGCGTCGCCTCCGTCACGCCCGCCCCCGTGAGCCGCTCGCCGAACAGCAGGACCGATCCCGCGCTTGGGGTCACCTCGTCGGAGAGCATCTTGAAGAGCGTGCTCTTGCCGGCGCCGTTCGGGCCGATCACCGCATGGATCGAGCCGCGCCGGACCTGGAAACTCACGCCGTCCACGGCCTTGAGGCCCCCGTAATGGCGGGCGAGCCCTCGAGCTTCCAATGCGATCTCCGCATGGGCGGTGCGACCGTTCACTGCCGGTCGTGGCATGGGCAGCGCGACCTCGGCCGGGATTTCCGGCGCGACGATACCTCCCGAAGCGATGGCGTCCTCGATCGCCTCCGTGCGTGCCTTCGCGGCGCGGAGGCGGATCGCCTCGCCGCGCTGTTGCCAGCGATGCAGGATCTCTCCGCAGATGCCGCGCCGCAGGCCCATCACCAAGCCGATGAAGGCTACGCCCAGGATCAGCTTCCAGAGGGAGCCGAAGCCCGGAATGAGCTGGAGGTTGTCGCGCAGCCACAGCCAGAGCACGGCGCCCACGAGGGGCCCCACGAGCGTTCCGACCCCGCCCACGATGGTCTGCACCACCAGCTGGCCCGAGGTCTCCAGCGCGAAGGCGTCCGGCGGCATGTAGCTCTGGAAGGAACCCAGCATCGCGCCGGCAAGGCCCGCATAGAGGGCCGCGATGGTGAAGGCCGCGAGCTTGTAGGCCGGCACGTCGTGGCCGAGCATGGCCACGCGCGGGGTGTTCTCCTTGATCGCTTTCAGGATGAGCCCGACCGGCGAGTGCACGATGCGCCGGGCCAGAATGAAGCCGAGGAAGAAGGTCGCTGCGAGGAGCGCGTACATGGGGAGGCCGGCGGTGATCCTGACGGCCCACGTCCCGAAGCCGATCACCGGCACCGGAACCCCCGCGATGCCGTTCTCGCCGCCGGTATAGTCGGAGAGCGGCGAGTTCTGGATGAAATAGGCCATCTGCCCGAAGGCCAGGGTGATCATGGCAAAGTAGATGCCGATGCGTCGCACGGCGAGCCAGCCGACCGCGAGGCCGAACAGGCCGGCCGCCAGCGTGCCGATCAGGAAGGCGAGCCAGACACTCTGGATCAGACCCGAGACCAGCAGATAGGCGGCGACGAACCCGCCTGCCCCGTAGAAGGCCGCCTGGCCGAAGGAGAGCAGGCCGGCGAGCCCGAACAGGATGTCGAGGCCAAGGCCGAACAGCGCCCAGTTGAGCGCCCGCGACAGCAGGTCGTGCGAGAAGCCGAGCGGCGGCAGGAGGATCGGCGCGGTGAGGAGGACGACGAGGAGGGCGAGTTCGGGCCAGGCTCTGCGCAGCGGACGGGCGCCCATCAGACCCGGCCCTCCGTGCCGAACAGCCCTTGCGGCCGCGCCACCAGGACGAGGGCCATCAGGCCGTAGAGCATCACCTCCGAATAGGCGGAGTTGAAGGCACTGGTCAGGCTGATGATTTCGCCGGCGATCAGGCCGCCGACGATGGCGCCGGGGAAGGAGCCGAGGCCCCCCAGCACGATCACCACGAAGGACTGAACCATGAAGCTCGCGCCCATGTCGGGCGTGACCGCGACGACGGGGGCGTAGAGCATGCCGGCGAGGCCGACGGCGACGATGCCCACCGCGAAGACGAACAGGAAGGTGCGTCGCACGTCGATGCCGAGGATGCCGACCATGCCGGCATTCTCGATGCCGGCCCGCACGACCAGTCCCACCGAGGTTCGGTACAGGACGAGGTAGAGGCCCACCAGCAGCGCCGCGATGATGCCGATCAGCTGGAGACGGTAGGTCGGGTAGACCAGAAAGCCGAGCTTCGTCGCGCCGGTACCCCAGGAGGGGACCGGCACCCGCTGGCTGTTGCCGCCGAACCAGGTCCGCAAGGCTTCCACCAGCACCATGCCGATCCCGTAGGTGACGAGAATCTGGTCCTCGTCCGGCCGGGCATAGAAATGGCGGATGATGAGCCGCTCCATGGCAAAGCCGATGATGAGCATCACGGCGCAGCCGCCGAGCAGGGCGAGCACGAAGGAGTGCGTCGCCTGCATCATCACGAAGGCGGTGT
Organism: Methylobacterium sp. WCS2018Hpa-22; assembly: GCF_031843785.1. NCBI lineage: Bacteria > Pseudomonadati > Pseudomonadota > Alphaproteobacteria > Hyphomicrobiales > Methylobacteriaceae > Methylobacterium > Methylobacterium sp. WCS2018Hpa-22. The sequence continues at coordinate 142,190 of NZ_JAVTJA010000003.1, read as the reverse complement.
AGGCGCCCACCGCGAACAATGCGCCATGGGCGAAGTTGAGCACGCCCAGCGTGCCCAGGATGATGGTGAGCCCGCTGGAGACCAGCGCCAGCAGGCTGCCGAGGGCGAGGCCGTTGAAGGCCTGGGAAAGGAGGACGGCGGTGCTCGGCATGGTCGTGTGCCTCAGGTGTAGGGGCCGAGCTTGCACCCGAACAGGTCGGGCGGGTTCATCACCGTCTCGCCGTCGACGAGATCGACGACTTCGTAGAAATCTTCCGGGCCCTTCATGGCCGAAGGCGCCTTGCCGCGCAGGATCGGGATCGGCCGGACCATCTGGTGGTCCTCTGCCCTGTAATAGACGCGGCCGATCGTGGTCTCGTAGGGCTGGGACTTCGAGCCCTCCATCACCTTGATGATGTCGACAGGATTGAACCCCCCTGCCCGCTCCACCGAGAGCGCCCAGAGGTAGGTCTGCATGTAGGCGATGTGGGCGCCCCAGCGCGGACGGTACTTGTTTCGGGCAAAGAACGCCTCGACGAAGGTCTTGGCCAGGGGATAGCGGTCCTCCAGCGTCCACCAGAAGTCGCAGGAACCGTAGACGCCCTGCATCAGCTCGGGCCCCACCTCCTTGTCCTGGAAGGAGGAGAGGTTGGGCACCACGAGCTTCATGCTGGAGAGGACGCCGAACTGTTCGGCCTGCTTCGTGGAGGCCACCGCGTCGGACCCGAAGCAGATGTTGACGAAGACATCGGCGCCGCTGTTGGCGATGTTGAGAAGCGCCGAGCTGTAATCGGCCGTGCCCAGGGGCACCGTCTCCTTCAGCACCTGTGTCCAGCCCTGCTCCTTCGAGAATTTTGAGAAGGAATCGTAGACCGTCTGGCCATAGGTATAGTCGGGGACGAGGAAGGCGGCCTTGAGGTTCTTGCCCAATGCCTTCGCGACGACGGGCGCGAGGGCCTTGGCGGCCATGTAGGCGTTCTGCTGCGAGCGGAAGCCGTAGCGTTGGCAGTTCTTGCCGGTGACGTCGTTCGAGCCGGCGATGCCGACCATGTAGAGGACCTTGTCGCGGCTCGCGAGCTCTTCCAGGGCGATGGCCTCGGCGCTGCTGACGGAGCCCTGAAACATGATGGCTTTGTCGCGCTGGATGAACTGGGTCGCGGCCTGGACCGCGACGTTGGGCTTGCCCTCGGTGTCGGCGATCTTGTGGCGGATCTGGCGCCCGAGGACGCCCTTGCCCTTGAGGCCCCAGGCAGCGGGGATCTCGCCGCCCGCGTTGATCTGCGCGATGGCCAGCTCATAGCCGAGCTTGAGGTCGCTGCCGTCGCCGGAGAACACCCCGGTCAACGGCATGTTGAGGCCCACGAACACCGAATCCGTGCCCACCCCCTCCGGAAAGGTGCCGATCTGTGCGGGGCTCTGGGCGCGGGCACCGCGCAGGTCCGGCAGCATCAGGCCGGCGGCACCGGCGAGGAGGAGCGTGCGACGATCGAGCATCAGGGGTCTCTCCGGTCTGGCTTCGAGGGGTCTGTTCGGGTGCTCTAAGGTTTCTGTGCTTGGGACTCGGTCGGGATCAGGAATGCAGGGGCGTGTCGGCTTGGCGTCAGCAAGTCACGCGCCGGTCGCCACAGGCGGCAGCGGCTCGGGCGCAAGCGCCGGACCGTCCCGGAACTGTGCGGGCGCGAGCCGCTGGCGGTTCACGGCGAGGTCGAAGACGTCGAAGCGGTTGTAGTAGCCCACCACGTCGTGGAACTGCTTGGGCTCGACGCAGGCGTTGAGGTCGATCTCAGCGTAGAGAATCCCCTCCTCCTGCAGCGCCTCGCCGATCTGCGTGCCGGTCGGATCGACGAAGAACGAGGCGGCGCGCGGCGTTCCGTCGAGCACCTCGGCGGCGCCCGGATCGCGCGCCGCCAGGAAGTCGTAGGCGTCCCGGTCCAGCACGCCGGCCGTGACCAGTCCGAAGGCCTTGGCCTCGAAGCAATGGGCACTGGCGCGCAGGCGGTTGGCGGCGAGGTTGTCGTAATTGCCGCCGCCCTGCGGCCGACGTGTCGGCCAGACCGGAGGCCAGGACGAGATGTGGAACTGCTCGCCCTGCGCCATCAGGGCATAGCGGGCGAGCGGGTTGGTGTTTTCGCCGCAGATGAGCTGGCCGATGCGGCCGATCCCCGTCTCCACCACTTTAAGCCCGGCCCCGTCGCCCGAGGCCCAGATGAGCTTCTCGTAATAGGTCGGCATCAGCTTGCGGTGGTGGTTGAGGATCGTGCCATCCTCCCCGATGAAAAGGTTGGCGTTCCAAAGGCAGCCCACGCTGGCGGGCGAGCGCTCGCTGATGCCGATCGATACGAAGATGCCCGCTGCCCGCGCCGCCTGCCGGATCCGCGCGATCTCCGGTCCGTCGACGAGGACTGATTGCTCCGCCATGCGGGCGAACAGATCGTGGTTGTCGATGGGAGCCGAGAGGGCGGCCCAGACCGGAAAGGCCGGGATGAAGGTCTCGGGAAAGGCGACCAGCGCGGCGCCGGCCCGGGCCGCTTCTTCGATCAGGGCGACCGCCTTGGCGGTGGTCGCGGCGGCATCGAGGAAGACGGGTGCTGCGTGAATTGCTGCGGCCTTGAACCGTGGAAGCATCGGGGTTTCCCTTTCCACGCCGAAGTTACGTGGTGGAATCGGCTTGCGAAGCGGGCAATTCTGCAAGGCGCCTTGCAGGATGTCTCCGGGATGATGTCCGGGCCGGCGCACAGGGGCGACTGGCGCACATCTTGCGCCCGCTTCGACCATGCAGACCTTCGATCTCCTGGACTGGAACGACATCAAGGTCTTCCTGGGAGCCGCCCGTGGCGGGAGTCTCGCCGCCGCGGCCAAGCGCCTGAAGGTCGACCAATCCACTGTGAGCCGGAGGCTGGCGAACCTGGAGAGTGTCCTCGGCCTCGCACTCTTCGAGCGCGTGCCGTCGGGGCTCCGTCTCAGCGATATGGGGCAGCGCATGCTCCAGCATGCCGAGCAGGTCGAGAGCGCGGTCATCTCCCTCCGGCACGAGGATCATTCCGGCGATGGCCGTATCGGGGGGCGCGTACGGCTCGCCACGATGGAAGGCATTGCCTCCCTGTACCTCGCCGAGCGCCTCTCGAGCTTGAGAGACCGCCACCCCGACTTGATGATCGACCTCGTGACCTCGGCTCAGACCGTCTACGTCAACCGTCGCGAGGCCGACCTCTTCCTCAGCTTCTTCAAGCCACCGGGGAGAGGGTTGGTCTCGGAGCAGATCGGAGCGTTCCGGCTTGGCCTGTATGCGGCGCCGAGCTACCTCGCGCGGCATGGATGCCCCGTCGATCTATGGGCGCTGAAGGAGCACCGCTTCGTCTCTTACGTCGAGGATCTCATACAGGTCGATTGCGTCCGCTGGCTGGACGACGTGCTCGACGAGCCCCGGACGGTGTTCCGCTCCACCAGCATGATCGCGCAGAAGAGCGCGGCACTCGGAGGGCTCGGCCTCGTTCTGCTGCCGAGCTTTGCGGTGACGGCCCGTGACGACCTCGTTCCGGTTCTGCACGGGAGCGCCTTCACGACCCGGGAACTCTGGCTGAACGTTCACGCAGATCTTCAATTCGTGCCCCGCATCCGGGCCGTCATGGCCTTCCTGAAGAGCACGATTACAGCGGATGCGCAGTTTCGGGTGTCGGCGGACGATGCCGCTCCACCGGCGGTTCGCCATGTCGGGGAACCGCCGCGGAAGCGCGTTCCAAGTGTTCAACCGCGATGCGAGACAGTGCATTCTGCATGATCGTCGGGCGGTCACCCGCCTGCGCGCTGGAGGCCTGCGGGCGCTTCTCTGCGGGGCCGCTCAATTCACGAGCCCGTCCGCGTCGCGCCGCTGCTGATGGGCGGCGGTGATCTTCTTCATGAGCCGGATCAGTGTCGCCTGCTCCTCTTCCGAAAGGGGTTCGAGCGTCGCGTCATGGGCCTGACGCGCGGCCGTCTCCATCTGCCCCAGCAGGGCACGGCCTGCCTGGGTCAGGCGACAGCGTTGAGAACGCCGATCGGTCGGCGAAGCAGAGCGTTCGACGTATCCGCGTAGCTCCAGGCGTTTGAGGGCGCCGGTCGTCGTCGTTCTGTCCAAGGCGACCGCGTTGGCCAAGGTTGTCTGGTCGGCTTCCTCACGTTCTGCCAGTAGAGAGAGCAGGCTGTACTGCAGGGGAGTGACGCGGAAAGCGCCACAACGCTCTGAAAATAGGCTGACATGGATCTGATGCAGCCGCCGCATCAGAAAGCCCGGCCGTTCCGGCAGGAGCCAGGGCGTTCCGAGGGCCTGAAGAGCCTCCGGTGAGGGCGCCGCATCCGCTTCAGCCAGCCCGCTTTCGTTCATCTGCGTCCCGTCTCCCGCTCCCGATCCGAAGCCCGGACGGTTCCTGGCACGTAACATGCCTAGGCAAATATACGAAGCATACTTCGCATTTCCCTGGTCACGTCCGTGCGAGGCAAGGCGAAGGCCGACGCGCGACGATGGAGGAGACGGAATGGACGCTGGTCGCTACGACATGCTGCTGCGCGGCGGACGGGTCATCTGCCCGGCCTCTGGCATCGATGGCATCAAGGACGTCGCCATCCGCGACGGGCGGATCGCCGCCGTCGAGGACAGCATCATACCGTCTGCCGCCACCGAGGTGGTGAACGTCTCTGGCAAGCTCGTCCTGCCGGGGATGATCGACACCCACGGGCACGTCTACCAATACGTCACCGGACGGTTCGGACTGCCGCCGGACATGGTCGGCGTGCGCTCGGGCGTGACCACGGTGATCGACCAGGGCGGCGCGTCCTGCATGACCCTGCCGGGCTTCCGCCACTTCATCGCGGAGAAGGCCGAAACCCGGATCTACGCGTTCCTTTCCGCCTATCTGGTCGGGGGCCTCGAAGGTCACTTCTACCCGAACCTCTACAGCCCGGACGGGGTCGACATCGACGCCACGGTGAAGTCGGCCGTGGAGAACCGCGACCTCGTGCGCGGCATCAAGGGGCACGCCGAGATCGGGGGCTTCGCCCGCTGGGGCATCAAGGTGATGGAGATGGCGGCCGAGATCAGCCGCCGGGCCGACCTGCCGCTCTACGTGCATTTCGGCCAGCTCTGGGGCCTGCCCGAGAACGGCGCCAATGGCGAGGACGCCAACACCATCATGGAGCGGGTGATCCCGCTGCTGCGTCCCGGGGATTTCCTCGCCCACCCGTTCACCCGGCATCCCGGCGGCTTCATCAATGAGGAGGGCGTCGTCCACCCGATCATCCGGGCGGCGATGGATGCGGGCCTCCGGGTCGATGTCGGGCATGGCAGCCACTTCTCCTATCGGGTTGCCCGCGCCTCCCTGCCGGCAGGCGTCGTGCCCTACACGCTGGGCGCCGACATGCACGGCTACAACACCGAGGTGCCGCGGCCGGCGGGCACGCCCGACGAGCACCACGACGACGAGAACCACCCCTTCCTGGGCCAAGCCCGCTTCAGCCTGACCCAGGCGATGAGTTCGATGATGGCTTTGGGCCTCAGCCTCGAACAGGTCGTCCCCATGGTGACGAAGCATCCGGCCGAGATGCTGGGCCTGTCCGACCGGATCGGTGCCCTGACGCCGGGCTTCGCCGCCGACGTCTCGGTGCTGCACGACCATCGCGGCCGTTTCCTGCTGCGCGACAACGAGGACACCCAGGTCATCGCCCAGCGCCTGCTGCAGCCGGCCTTCTGCCTGCGCGCCGGCCGCCGCTTCGACGCCGACTCGCCGATCCTGCCCAGCGCCATCGCGGCCTGACCCTGGCACCCAAGGAGACGACCGCATGAGGGCCGATCCGTCCCCGCTGCCGCCCGACCCCCGGCACGATTGGTCCTGCCTCGACCGGGCAGCGCGCGATGCCGCCTACGACAACAACGCGGCGGTGCCCGATGCCGCCGCCCAGGCCGCGGCGCGCAACGCGGCCTCAGCCGCCTACCGCGCTGCGCATCCGGGCGCCCTCGACATCCCCTATGCGCCCGCCCCGCGCACGGCCCTCGACCTCTACCCGGCCGCCGACCCGGCGGCGCCCTGCCTCGTCTTCATCCATGGCGGCTATTGGCAGCGCAATTCTCGTGAACTGTTCGCCTGCTTCGCCGAAGGCCCCGCCGCCGCCGGCTGGTCCGTGGCGATGCCCGGCCACACCCTCGCCCCCGAGGCGAGCCTGACGCAAATCGTCGAGGAGATCGGCCTGGCCCTCGACTGGCTGGCCGAGCACGGGCCGGCGCACGGCCTCAGTGGTCCGCTGGTCCTCGCCGGCTGGTCGGCGGGGGCGCATCTCGCGGCGATGCAGCTCCATCACCCGGCCGTGGTGGCGGGGCTCGCGATCTCGGGCGTCTACGAACTCGGGCCCATCCGCGACACCGGGCTGAACCAGGCCCTCTCCCTCACCGACGCGGAGGTCGCGGCCTTGTCGCCCCTGCGCCTGCCGGTGGTGGGGAAACCCCTGGCCATCGCCTACGGCACGGCCGAGCGCCCGGCCCTCGTCCACGACGCCCGCGACTTCCACGCCCTGCGCAGCGCCCACCACGCGCCGGGGCCGCTCGTCCCCGTGGCGGGGGCCGAGCACTTCTCGATCTTGAACGAACTGCGTCGTCCCGGCGGCATGCTGGTGCGCGCCGCCATCGATCTCATCGAGGGGAGACACGCATGAGCGACGCGATCCTGCTCACCGAGGGCGTCGGCGCGCGTCTGCCCCGCAAGGAAGACGACCGCCTGATGCGCGGGCGTGGGCACTATGTCGGCGACCTGCGCCTACCCGGCCTGCAGGACGTCGCCTTCGTCCGCAGCCCCCTGGCGCATGCCCGTATCCGGGCGATCCACGTACCGGAGGCGTTTCGCCACCACGTGTTCACGGCGGCCGACCTCGCGGACGTGCAGCCGATCCGGGCCGTTTCGGGGCTCGCCGGTTTCAAGGTCTCCGAGCAGCCGGTCCTTGCCAAGGACAAGGTCCGGCAGGTCGGTGAATTGCTGGCGATCTGCCTCGCGCCGACGCGAGCGCAAGCCGAGGACATCGCCGCCGCCATCGTCCTCGACCTCGAAGAGCTTCCAGCCGTGCACGACATGCTCGCCGCCCGCGAGCCCGGCTCCGCCCTGGTCCACGAGCATTGGGGCGACAACGTCTTCCTGGAGACCCTGGTCGACGTGAACTTCGCCGCGGCGCTCGATGCCCCGATCAAGGTCTCGCGGACCATCTCCACCGGACGCCAGTGCATGGCGCCCATCGAGGGGCGGGGCACGGTGGTGCATCTCGACCACCGAATGGACCAGCTCGTGGTCCACACGGCGAGCCAGATGCCGCATATCGTGCGCAACGGCCTCTCCGAATGTCTCGGGATCGAGCAGGGGCGCCTGCGCATCGTTTCGCCCGATGTCGGCGGCGGCTTCGGCTACAAGGCGATCCTGCTCGCCGAGGATGTCTGCCTCGCCTGGCTGGCGCTCCGCGTCGGCCACCCCGTGCGCTGGCTGGAGGACCGGCGCGAACACCTCACCGCAAACGCCAATTGCCGCGAGCACCATTACCGCATCACCGCCTATGCGGAGCGGGACGGCACCCTCCGGGGCATCGATTGCGAGGCCACCGTCGATTCCGGGGCCTATTCGGCCTACCCGTTCTCCGCCTGCCTTGAGGCCGCGCAGGTGGCGAGCATTCTGCCCGGCCCTTACGACTTCCCGGCCTATCGCTGCCGGACCTGGTCGGTCGCCACCAACAAGTGCCCGATCCTGCCCTATCGCGGGGTCGCCCGGACCGGCGTGTGTTTCGCCATGGAGCTCATCCTCGACGCGGTGGCGGCCGAGGCCGGCCTCGAGCCCTGGACGGTGCGCGAGAAGAACCTCGTGCGGGCCGAGCAGATGCCCTTCGACAACATCACCGCCAAGCATTTCGACAGCGGCGACTATCCGCAGGCGCTGAGACGCGCCCTGAAAGCCATCGATGTCGACGCCGTACGGGCGCGCCAGCGGATTCCCGAGCCCGACGGGCGCCGCATCGGCCTTGGGCTCTCGATCTATTGCGAGCAGGCGGCGCACGGCACCTCGGTCTATTCCGGCTGGGGCATCCCCATGGTGCCGGGCCACGAGCAGGCGGGTGCGCGCCTCACCCCCGATGGCGGGCTCGAACTCCGGATCGGCGCGCATTCGCACGGGCAGGGATTGGAGACGACCCTGGCGCAGGTGGCGCACGAGATCCTCGGCGTTCCGGTGGCCCGCACGCGCCTTGTCCATGGCGACACCGCGATGACGCCGTATTCCACCGGCTCCTGGGGCTCGCGCGTGATGGTGATGGCGGGCGGCGCCGTGGCGGCGGCCTGCCGCGAACTCAGCTTGCGGGCGCTCCGCATCGGGGCGCACCTGCTCCAGGCCGACCCGGCGGACTGCCGTTTCGAGGCGGGCCGCGTCGTCGGTCCCTCGGGCGATGTCGGCCTCGCGCAGATCGCCCACACCTGGTACCGGCGCCCGCAGGATTTGAGCCTGGACGTGAATCCGGGCGGCCTCGAAGTCACCGCCGGTTACAAGCCGCAACGCGATTCCGGCACCTTCTCGTACGCGGCCCATGCGGCCCTCGTCGCCGTGGACCCCGATCTCGGGGCGGTGGAAATCCTCGACTACGTCATCATCGAGGATGGCGGCACCCTGGTGAACCCGCTGGTGGTGGACGGCCAGATCTATGGCGGCCTCGCGCAGGGGATCGGTACGGCCCTCTACGAGGAGATGCGCTTCGATTCCCGGGGCCAGCCGCTGGCCTCCACCTTCGCCGACTACCTCCTGCCGGGGCCGGCGGAGGTGCCCGAACCCCGCATCGACCACATGGAGACCCCCTCCCCCTACACGCAGTTCGGCGTGAAGGGGATCGGCGAGGGCGGGGCCATCGCGCCCCCGGCTGCGCTCGCCAACGCCATCAACGACGCCCTGCGTCCCCTCGGTGTGGCGATGCTGCATGCGCCGGTGAGCCAGCACCGCATCGTCGAGGCCGTGCTGGAGGCTCGCGACGCGGCCTCTGCCCGCAGCCGGGAGGCCGCATGAAACCCGCCCGCTTCGCCTATGAGCGCCCCGGCGATCTGTCCGCCCTGCTCGCCCGGCTCGCCACCGCCGAGGGCAGCGTGAAGCTGATGGCCGGGGGGCAATCCCTCGGACCGATGCTGAACCTGCGCCTCGTCGAACCCGACCTCGTCCTCGACATCACGGGCATCCCCGAGCTGCGTCGGGCCTCGGTCGAAGGCGAGACCCTGGTGCTCGGCGCCTGCATCACCCATGCGGATATCGAGGACGGGCGCGTCCCCGACCTCACGGGCGGCGTCATGGCGCGGGTGGCGATGGCCATCGCCTACCGGCCGGTGCGCAATCGCGGCACCATTGGCGGCTCCCTCGTCCATGCCGATCCGGCCGCCGACTGGGTCACGTCGCTGATCGCGCTCGGCGCCGAAGTCGAGCTGGCCTCGACATCCGGTCGCCGCCGGCTGGCCCTGGAGGACTTCGTCACCGGCGCCCTCGACGTGGCCCTGGCGCCCGGCGAGATGCTGGTCGCCGTGCGGATTTCCGCCCTCCCTCCCGGCACTGCCTGGGGCTACGTCAAGCATTGCTCCAAGATCGGCGAGTTCGCCCACGCCATCGGGGCCGTACGGATCGAGCCCCATGCCGGGCGCGGCCGTGTGGTGATCGGCGCCATCGAGCGTGCGCCCCTCGTGATCCCGGACGCATCCGACCTGTTCGGCGGCCGGATCGGTCCCGACTTCGCCGAACGCTTCGATGCCCGGGCCGCCGATGCGCGCCTGCGCGAGGCCGGGATGACCGACGCCGTCGACCGTTACGTCCACGTCACCGTGCTGGGCCGCGCCATTGCCCAGGCGGCCGCCGCGCCGCCCTCCCTCACACCTACTGTCAGCGAGGCCGCATGAGCACCGCCGCGTCAGCCCTTCGCGACGACCGCCTGCCGCTAAACTTCACCGTAAACGGTCGTGCGCGCAGCCTGCGGGCCGAGCCGCGCACGCATCTCGGCGACGTCCTGCGCGACACCCTCGACCTGACCGGGACCCATCTCGGCTGCGAGCACGGAATCTGCGGGGCCTGCACGGTGCTGCTCGACGGCGAGCCGGCCCGCGCCTGCCTGACCGTTTCGGGGGCCTGCGCGGGGGCCGACATCACCACCATCGAAGGCCTCGACGACGACCCGGTCGCCGGTGAATTGCGCGCCGCCTTCAACCGTGAGCACGCCCTCCAGTGCGGCTACTGCACGCCCGGCATGCTCATCGCCGCCCGTGATCTCGTCCTGCGCCTGCCGGACGCCGACGAGCGCCGCATCCGCGCCGGCCTCTCGGGCAACCTGTGCCGCTGCACCGGTTATGTCGGCATCGTCCGGGCGGTCCGTAGCGTCATCGCCGAGCGCCGCGCCCGCGGTATCGGGCCGACGACCGGCGGACAGCGCGGCCTCGGCCCCGTCGGCGCGCGCCTCGGCACGTCGTCCGGCACTGCATCGGATGCGGCCCGCACGCCCCTGCGCCCCGTCGCACAGGCCGAGACCGCGCCGTCGATCGCCGATCTCGACGGCGATTTCGTGCCGGCCCACCGGTTCGACCAGTCCTTCACCGTGGCGCACCCGCCCGACACCGTCTTCGCTCTGTTCGGCGACGTCGAGGCCGTGGCCGCCTGCCTGCCCGGCGCCATGCTGACGGGCCAGCCGAACCCGGACGCGGTCGAGGGCGCGCTTCAGGTGCGGATCGGGCCGATCGCCGCGCGCTTTCGCGGCCGCGCCCGGATCTTTCGCGATGAGGCGGCCCGCACGGGACGCATCCTCGGTGCCGGCAGCGACGCGGGCGGACGCTCCGCCACCCAGGGCGAGATCCGCTACCGCGTCGGACCGGGCGAGACCCCCGGTACCGCCCGGATCGATCTCGCCGTCGGCTACACCCTCAAGGGGCCGCTGGCGCAGTTCGGGCGGCCGGGGCTCGTGCGCGACCTCGCCGGACGCCTCGGGGCCGACTTCGCCGCGAACCTCGAAGCCCGCCTCTCCGGTGCGCCGGCCCCGGCTGCCACGGGCCTCAACCCCCTGCGCCTGCTCCTCACGATGCTGACGACCTCCCTGCGCCGGCGTCTCGCCGCATGGGGCCGCCGTCCCTGACCGTCGCCTCCCCCCGCGATCCTGCTCAAGACCGGAGACCACCATGACGCGCAGCCACACGATTCCCGCCTTGACCCTCGCCTTCGTCCTGTCGGCGGGGGTAGCCCACGCGCAGGCGATCCGGATCGGCGTCAACGAGCCCCTCACCGGGCCGTTCGCGGCGTCGGGCACCTACGTGGTCAACGGCGCCCGGATCGCCGCCGACGAAATCAACGCCAAGGGCGGTGTCTTGGGAAAGAAGCTCGAACTCGTCGTCGAGGACAACAAGAGCAACCCCACCGAGGCAGCGGCGGTGGCTGAAAAACTCATCACCAGCGACAAGACCCCGGTGCTCATGGGGGCCTGGGGTTCGAGCCTGACGCTCGCGGTGATGCCCAAGCTCGCCGATTACGAGACCGCGATGCTGGTGGAGACGTCGTCGTCGGGCAAGATCACCACCTCGGGCAATCCGTACGTCTTCCGCATCTCGCCGCCCTCGGCCCTGGAAGCCGAGGCCTTCGCGCCGATGGTGGAGAAGCTCGGGCTGAAGAAGGTCGATTTCCTCGCCATCAACAACGACTGGGGCCGGGGGGCGGCGGCCGATTTCGGCAAGATGCTCAAGGGCAAGGGCGTCACGGTCGGCCTTGTGGAGACCATGGACCAGGGCGCGCAGGACATGAGCGCTCAGCTCTCCAAGTTGAAGGGCTCGGATGCCGACACGATCATGATCACGGCTGCCGTCGATCAGCTGACGCTCCTGTTCAAGCAGATGGCGGCGCTCGGCCTCAAGAAGCGGATCATCACCACCGGCGGCTCCCAGAACCCCGACCAGATCATCGCCCAGGCGGGCAACCCCGCCGAGGGAACGATGCATCTCACCACCTTCCTGCCCTGGTACCCGGAGAAGACCCCGAACCCGGCGGCTACCGCCTATTTCATCGGCGAGTGGAAGAAGCGCGGCTTCGAGTTCGCCGGCGTCACCGAGAGCTTCCGGGGCTACGACGGCATCCGCGCCATCGCGGCGGCCATCGAAAAGGGCGGCGCCGCCGATGCGGCCTCGATCAAGAAGGGGTTCTGGTCGGTCGATTTCACCGGCCTCAACGGACAGATCCGCTTCGCCAAGGCCGGCCCCGCCGGGTCCGAGAGCGGCCAGAGCAAGCCCGACGTCTACCTCGTCAAGATCGACGGCGGGAAGGTCGTGGTGCCCGAACTCTAGCCGCGCGCAAGCCTCCCGGCTCGCACCCCTCGGGTAACACATGCGGAACAGGCTCTTCTCCTTAGGGCTACTGGATTCCCCCATCTGTTTTTGCAGGCAGAGCGCGTCCCTCTCCCCCTTGTGGGGAGAGGTTAGGAGTGGGGGTGGCTCCGCTAGCCCCCGCAAGCTGAGGGTCGCTCAATCACCCCCACCTCCAACTCCTCCCCACAAGGGGGAGGAGGGCCGCCCATCCCGCGCAATTGCCGTCACGCTGACGGACAGGGACCCGCGCCAAGCTCGCTGACTCTGCACTGACGCTCAGCCGACGACCGTATCACCTGCTTACAGGCGAGGCCTCGATGACCGAATTCCTGCAGCACCTCCTCAACACCCTGGTCCTGGGGGGAACCTATGCCCTGCTCGGCATCGGGTTGACCCTGATCTTCGGCATCATGAACGTGGTGAACTTCACCCACGGCGCCCTCTACACGGTGGGCGCCTACGTCATGTACCTCGCCGTCACCGCCCTCGGGCTCGGCTTCTTCGCCGCTCTGCCGACCGCGATCCTCGGCGGCCTCCTGCTCGGCGCAATCCTCGACCTCGTGCTGCTGCGGCCCTTACGCAGCGCCGACATGGACACGACCATGCTGGTGATGATCGGCGCCGGCATCGTCCTGCAATCGGGCACGCTCTGGCTGTTCGGCGGCGTCGCGAAATCGATCCCGACGCCGTTCCCGGATGCGCCCCTCCAGCTCGGACCCGTCTCGGTGTCGTGGCTGCGGCTGTTCGTACTGGGCGCGGCTCTCGCGCTGATCGGGCTGACCTACTGGCTCATCAACCGGACCCGCCTCGGGCTGGCCATGCGGGCGACCTTCCAGGACCATGACACGGCCTCGCTGATGGGAGTCAACGTGCGGCTCATCTACACGGCGACCTTCGCCGTCGGCTCCAGCCTCGCGGCAGCGGCCGGCGCGCTCCTCGGGCCGGTCTACGTGGTCTTCCCGCAGATGGGCGGCATGGCCGAGCTGAAGGCTTTCGCCATCGTGATTCTCGGCGGGCTCGGCAACGTCACCGGGGCGGCCATCGGCGGCTTCATCCTGGCGCTGGCCGAGGAACTGGGCGCCGGCTACATCTCGTCTGGCTATCGGGACGCCATGGGCTTCCTGATCATCATCGCGGTGCTGATCTTCAAGCCGACCGGCCTCTTCGCCAAGGCGGAGCGTATCGGATGACCCGGCACCTCCCCGCTCTCGCCCTCCTGGCGGCGCTGGCCGCCCTGCCCTTCGCGCTGGGCCACAACCCCTACCTGCTGAACGCGCTGATCACGACGGGCATCGTCACCATCGCGGCCATGAGCCTGAACCTGCTGCTCGGCTTCACCGGGCAGCTCAGCCTCGGGCACATCGCCTTCTTCGGCATCGGCGCCTATGTCAGCGCCCTTACGAGCCTCGGCTTCGACGTGGAGCTGCTCTGGGGCCTTCGCATCGTACACGAGCCGTGGCCGCCTGTGGTGGGCTTCGGCCTCGCCGTGCTGGCGACGGCCGCCTGCGGCTACCTCGTCGGCCGCCTCTCCTTCCGGGTGCGGGGTGCCTATTTCGTCATCGTGACGATCTCCTTCGCCGAGGTGGTGCGGCTCGTCGCCCTCAACTGGGTGGAGCTGACGCAGGGCCCCCTGGCGCTGACGGGCATCCCACCCTTCAGCCTCGGCCTGCCCGGCCTCGGCTCCGTCACCCTGCGCACGAAGCTGCAGAACTACTACCTCGTCCTCGTGGTTGGCACGCTCTGCTACGCCCTCATCGCCCGCCTCGTGCGTTCGCGCTTCGGACGGGCCATGCGGGGCCTGAAGGAGAACGAGTCCCTGGCCCTCTCGGTCGGCATCAACGCCACCCGGACCCTGACCCTCGCGGCGGTGATCTCGGCGGCGATGGCGGGGGCGGCCGGCAGCCTCTACGCCCATTACCTGCGCATCATCGATCCCGACGTGTTCCTGTTCTCCACCACGGTGACCATGGTCATCATGGTGGTGGGCGGCGGCAAGGGCACGCTGCTCGGCCCCGTCGTCGGCGGCCTGATCTTCGGCCTGCTTCCCGTCGCCCTGCGGCCGGTCATGGTGCCCGAGGCGCAATGGATGGTGTTCGGTCTCGTGCTGATCGTGATCCAGTTCGTGATGCCCCGCGGCATCGTGCCGGGCCTCGCCCGTCTCGCCACGCGCCGTCACGCGCCCGGTGGTGCACCCGCCCGGATGCCCGTGGAGGCCAGGCCATGAGCGAGATCCGCGCTCCCATCCTCTCGGTGGACCATGTCGGCGTGCGCTTCGGCGGCCTCGTCGCCATCGCCGACCTGCATTTCGACGTCCATCCCGGCGAGATCGTCAGCCTGATCGGCCCGAACGGGGCCGGCAAGACGACGGCCTTCAACGTGATGACGGGCTTCCTGAAGCCCAGCCAGGGTCAGGTCCGGTTCCGCGGCACCAGCCTCCAGGGGTTGCAGCCACATGAGATCGTCCGTCTCGGCCTGAGCCGGACGTTCCAGCGCACCAGCGTGTTCCCCGACGACACCGTGTTCGACAACGTGATGATCGGCCTGCATCGGCGGGGCCGCGCGCGGCTGGTCGACACGCTGCTCGGGCGGGACCGCACCGGCGAGGCGGCTCTGCGAGACCGAGCCCGTGAACTCCTCGACTGGGTCGGGCTCTCCGGGCGGGCCCAGGAGAAAGCCGGGTCCCTGGCCTATGGCGAACAGCGCCTCGTCGGGGTCGCGCTGGCGCTGGCCACCGAGCCTGCCATGCTGCTGCTCGACGAGCCGGTCTCCGGCATGAACGCCTCCGAGACCCAGGTCTTCGTGCGCCTGATCCGCTCGATCCGCGAGCGCGGCGTCACCATCCTCCTCGTCGAGCACGACATGCCGATGGTCATGGAAGTGTCCGACCGGATCGTGGTGCTGAATTACGGCCGCCTCATCGCCGAGGGGCCGCCGGCGGCGATCCGGTCCGATCCGGCCGTGATCGAAGCCTATCTCGGCCAGGGCAGTGCCGCGCGCGAAGCCGCACAGGCCGCCAGGGAGACGATCGATGCTTGAGATCCGCGATCTCGTCTGCGGCTATGGCACGGTGACGGCCCTGAAGGGGCTCTCGCTCAAGGTCGAGGAGGGACAGCTCGTGGCGTTGGTCGGCGCCAACGGCGCCGGCAAGTCGACGACGCTTCGGGCCGTCTCGGGACTCATCCCGGCGCGCTCGGGTAGCATCCACTTCGCCGGCCGGGACATCACCGGCACCGACCCGCGCAAGGTGCTGGCCCAGGGCATCGCCCATTGCCCGGAGGGGCGGCGGGTGTTCCCGCAGATGAGCGTCGCGGAGAACCTCGCCATGGGCGCCTACCTGCGACGCGATCCGGTCGGAGCCTCCGCAGATCTCGCGCGCATCTATGGCGAGTTCCCGCGCCTCGCCGAGCGCAAGCACCAGGCTGCCGGCACCCTTTCGGGGGGCGAGCAGCAGATGCTGGCCATCGGCCGTGCGCTGATGTCCCGCCCCCGGCTCGTCCTGTTCGACGAGCCTTCGCTGGGGCTCGCCCCTAATATCGTCGAGCGCATGTTCGCCGTCATCCGGGCGATCTGCGACGCCGGCACCACGGTCCTCCTCGTGGAGCAGAACGCCTTCGCGGCCCTCGAACTCTGCGACTACGCCTACCTGCTGGAGACCGGCCGCATCGTACTGGCGGGGCCGGGCTCTACGCTGATCGCGGACCCGCATGTGCGCCAAGCCTATCTCGGCGGTTGAAGGCGGGGCCTGGATCCATGCCTGCCGGATCGGGGCCCTGGACGGCCGGGCCATTCTCCCCGTCTTCGTCGCCGGGCGCCATCTCGTGCTCGTACGGGACGGTGACGGCATCTTTGCGGCGGAACGGGCCTGCCCGCATGAAGGGGCGGATCTCGCCCTTGGCCATTGCTCCGGGGGACGCCTGTTCTGCCCAAGGCACGCGGCATGGTTCGCGCTGACGGACGGTGCCGTCTCGCCGGGATGGTTCTTTCGCGACCTCCGCACCTACCCGACCCGCAGGAAGGGGGGCGATATCCAGGTACGGATCGAATCCGACGGATGAGGACGCGGGCCGGCCATCGTGACCGGGATCCGCGAGAGGGTGCATGGCATTGCCGGGTTCGCTCGCCGAGACGATCGTCTCGGCGCCGCGGCGATGAAGCCCAGTGATCAGAGCGCCTTCAGAAAGATCGGCCAGCGCGGATCGTTCATGATCGAGCGGGCCCGCATGTGTTTCCAGATTCCGTATTTGTAGAAGTCGAAATCGAGGGTGGAAATGGTGTTCTGCACCATCGCCCAGGTCGACCATTTCACGTCGGCAAGTGCTTTGTGCACCATCAGGCGGGCGAACGATGCCTCGTCGTAGCGCCCGAAATACGCCTCGATCAGCTCGCGATCGACGCTCTCGGGGAAGAACATCTCTCCGCTCCAGATCGCGAGGTCGTAGAGGCGATCGTTGTTGGAAGCGTATTCGAAGTCGATCAGCAGGATGGAGCCATCCTCGCCAATGAGGAAGTTGCCCGGCATCGGGTCGTTGAAACAGGGTACGAGATCGAGACCGGAGGCTTCGAGCGCCGACTGCGCCAAGCGCGTCTGGCGCGTCAGCCACACATGGTCGGGCGGCATCGGCGCCTGCAGTTCGGCCACCTGCCGGTCATGTTCGGCGATCATGTCGAACACGGTCTTGGTGAGGGGCAGCAGCGGCGCTGCGTGGAATCGGCGATAGACGCCCATCGCCTCGGCCCGCAGGGCGGGGTCGGCGAAGTCGCGGTGGGTCGAGGGACGTCGGCCATCGACGAACTCGGCGATCTCGATGTCCTGTGCGTCGAGATGATCGAAGGTACGGGGCCCGAGTCCGATCGCTTCGGCCTGCCGGCTGGCGGCGCGGGCGGCGGCGCGATCGATGAACATTTCCGTTCCGCGACCGGGCATCTTCACGAAATAGGCGTGCGGTTCGCCATCGATCTCGACGCGCCAATTCATGTTGCTGATGCCGCCCAGGACCGGGCGATAGCGCATGGGGCGTCCCTGCCATGGCGCGACCGAGCGGAGAATGGCCTCGAAGGCGCGTTCGGTATCGGTGGTGCCGCCGCCCAGGGATATCATGCTCGCCTCGTCACAGGGATCTCAGGCTTTCCTCGAAACCCGGTCCACCGACCCGCATCCGGCACCGCAGGAAGCGCCAGGCCGCATATTTGCGGAATTCCAGGGCGCGGCGGGGTGACAGGCGGTCCATAGCCAGGGCCCGGAGGCCCCAATGGAGATCGTCGGCGGCGGCATAGGCCCGGCAACGGTGGAAGATGGCGTCGCGGTAAGCCCCTTCCGCCATCTCGATCGCAGGCTTCATCTGGGCGTCGAACTGGCAGGCTTCGCTGAGAAAGGCGCCGAGCTGGTAATGGGGGTCGGTGTCACAGGCCATGTCGAAATCCACGAGCTGGAGCGCGCCGTCCGGGGAGAACAGCAGGTTCGAGGCATGGGGGTCGGCATGGGCCGGACGGATCTCGGTTCCGGCGGCTGTCAGCGCCGCCTCGATGGCGTCGACCCAATCGAACAGGAACCAGGAATCCTGCGGCAGGGTGTCGGCCTCCTCGCCGAGGAATGCGCGAAGCCCGCGGATCGCCTCGAAGACGCTCCAGCGACGTTCGAACGGTTCGCCGGCACCGATGCGCCGGAAGGCCTCGAAGACCGTGATCATGCGCTCGGGCCGGCGCAACGCGTCGAGGGTAGCGGGACGCCATTCGGGGCCGAGAGACTCGAACAGGATCGCGCCCTCCGCCTCGGCCAAGTGGAGGGGGCGAGGCGCAAGACCCAGGGAGGCGATCCGTTGCGCTGCCCGGAAGGCAGCGGAGGGATCGAGCAAGGCCGCGGCCGCTCGCTCCCCCACCTTCAGGAAGTAGCGAGGTGCCGCATCCACGGCCTCGCCGACGAGGTACGAGGTCGATTCGACGCCGTGATAGGACGGCGAGGCGACCCCCGGCACGGCCTCCCGATAATGGACCGCCCTCCCCGCCAGCATCGGCGCGGCGGCAAGGGCCGCTTCGGCAAGGCGTTCCTGCGTATCCGCCGGCATGCCGAGCGCTTTCACCGACGCTCCTTCTCCACTTCGAGGACCGACAGGCCCTCGTTGGCCAGGATAAGGAGCATATCCGCCAGGACTTGCGTGCCGAAGGCATGATCCTCCGGCGTGGTGAACTCGGTCGGGTGGTGGATCACGCCGCCGACACTGGGGACGGCCAGCACGATGGAGGGACACACCGCCGCGAGGCTGATCGCATCATGGCCGCCGATCGTGTCGAGGGATCGGGCCGGGGCGCCGTTGGCGTCGCTCGCGCGCTCGGCGAGGTGGACGAGACCGGGCGACATCCGTCCGGCCGCGCGGCGGTCGATGGAGCGGATCTCATGCCCGACTTCGGCCCGTGCGGCTGCCGCCTCGATGCTCGCCAGCAGCCGCGTCTCCGCTTCGGCCAGGATCGCCTGCGATCCGGAACGGAGCTCGATGAACAGCACGGCCTCGCTCGGAACGGTATTGGGCGAGTTCGGATACACCTCCATCCGGCCGACGGAGGTGTGCAGGTCGAGCCCGAATTCCCCGGCCAGCGCCTTGAGGTCGGTGATGACATAGGCCCCGGCCAGGAGAGCGTCGTGGCGCGCCGCCATCGGGGTCGGCCCGGTATGGGCCTGCCGCCCAAGGAAGGCGAGGCGATACTTCACGGCTCCCCAGAACCGCGTGAAGGCACCGAACCGCAGCCCTTCCCGCTCGAGGACCGACTCGCCTTCGATGTGCAACTCGAGATAGGCGTCTGGAATCGGAACGGTGTCGGTCCCGGCATAGCCGATGCTCTCCAAAGCTTCGCCGACCGAGATCCCCGCCCCGTCCCGCCGGTCGAGGGCCCAGGCCAGGTCCGCCGCTCCCGTGAAGACGCTGCTGCCGAGGAGACTCGGCTGGAAGCGAGCCCCTTCCTCGTTGGTCCAGTTGGCGACCACGAAGTCGCAGGCGGACCGGCCGCCGCTCTTTTCCAGACTCTCGCGGACCGCCAGGATGGCCTCGCAGGCGGAGATCACACCGAGTGCGCCGTCGAAACGGCCGCCATTGGGCTGGCTGTCGATATGGGAGCCGACCATCACCACGGGGGCGTTGGCGCCGGCCAGATCGAGGCGACCGAACTGATTGCCGATAGGATCGACCTTCCTCGTGAAGCCGTTCTCGCGGAACCACGTGGCGAGCCAGTCGCGCGCCTGTCCGTCTTCGGGCGAGAGGGTCAGGCGGGTCATGGAGCCGTCCGCTCCGCCGCCGAAAACGGAGACAGCCTCCATCATGGCCTGGAGGCGCGCGGGGTCGATCCGTACGGAAGAGGGTGAGGTCGTCTCAGGCATGGATCACATCCACTCGTGTGCGCTGAAAGGCCCGCGCGATATCGCGCGTGAGAGGGGCGTTGGTGACGAGGGTGTCGACGGCGTCGAGGCCGAAGGTGCGGATCGTGCCGAGCCGGCCGAACTTGGAGGAATCGGCCAGGATGACGGAGTGGCGCGTGCGCTCCACGGCGAAACGGCGCAGGACCGCCTCGTCCTCGCCCAGATCCATGAACCCATGCGCGTGATGCACGGTGACGATGCCCATGATCGCCACGTCGTAGATGTGCTCGCGCAGGACGGCGTGCGTGCGATGGCCGAACAGGGCCCTGTAGTCCGGCTTCATGTCTCCGCCCAGCACGGTGACCTGCGCCTGGGGATCGCCCGCCAGAAGCGCTGCGATGTCGATGGAGTTGGTGTGGACCCGGATGCGCCGGCCCAGCAACTTGCGGGCGAAGGCCAGTGTCGTGGTGCCCGCATCGATGAAGACGGTCATGCCGTCCTCGACGAGTGGCAGGGCGGCCTCTGCGATCCGCGCCTTCTCCCGGGCGGCGACCCGGACACGTTCATCGAAGGGCCTGTCGCTCTCTCTCCGGTCGAGGACGGCCCCGCCATAGACCCGCCGCGCATGGCCACGCAGTTCGAGGTCGCGCAGGTCGCGCCGCACGGTCTCGGTGCTGATGGCGAGCCGGGTCGCGAGGTCTTTCACGGTCACCCGCCCGTCGCGTTCGAGCGCATCGAGGACGAGATCGAGGCGACGCCCGGTGATCCCCATCGCATGCATTCCCTCCTTTGCCGCCGATCCGGGGCCATGTGCCCCGGTCCCGACGCCGACCGGGAGATGGACCCGCCGAAGGAACAAGCCGTGCATCAGACGAGTCCGGCGACACGGTTCGGGGCGGGATCCGTCTCGAGATGGCAGGCGGCGAGATCGCGCGATCCGCGCACGCCGAGGTGCGGGCTCAGGGTGACGCAGGTCTCGAATGCCTGCGGGCAGCGTGACCGGAACGAGCAGCCGGTCGGCAGGTCGATCGGGCTCGGGGGCTCGCCCTCGAGGAGGCAATCCTCCGGCCGGTAGCGCCGCTCCTCCAGGGTCGGCATCGCCGACAGCAGGGTCCGCGTATAGGGATGGCCGGGATCGAAGAAGAGGCGCTCGTTATCGGCGAGTTCCACGACCTCGCCGAGATACATCACGGCGATACGGTTGCAGGCTTTGCGCACCATGGCGAGGTCGTGGCTGATGTAGATGTAGGTGAGGCCGTGCGCGCGCTGGAGCGTGTCGAACAAGGCCAGCAATTTGAACTGTTCCGTCTGGTCGAGGGCCGAGAGGGTCTCGTCCATGAGCAGGATCTCCGGGTCGAGCACCATGGCGCGGGCGACGTTGATGCGCTGGCGCTGCCCGGCGGAAAGCCCGAGCGGCAACTGGTCGTAGAGCGAGACGGGCAACCCCACATCGTTCATGACGTCCCGTACCTTGTCGCGGATACGCCGGCCGTCGCGCCAGCCATGAGTGCGCAGGGGCGCTTCGAGCATCGCACCGATGCCCGTGCGCGGAGGCAGCGAGTCGAACGGATCCTGGAGCACGAGCTGAAGCTTGCGCCGGAAGGAGAGAAGCTCGGACCCGGAAAGCCCTGCAATGTCCCTCCCCTCACACAGGACCTCGCCGCTGCTGGGCCGCTCCAGGCGGCTGAGCAGGCGCATCAGGGTGGACTTGCCGCAGCCGGATTCGCCGACCACCGCGAAGCTGTCGCCCTTGTGGATGTCGAAGGTGACGTGGCGAACCGCGCGCAGCGCGCTCGTCCCGGCAAAGCTGCCGCGCTTCTTCACCCGGTAGGTCTGCGACACGTCCCGCAGGCTGACGATGGCGGAGCCCGGCATTACGGCCTTCCGCGGGATGGCCGGCACCGTCGGCCGCGCGCTCCAGATCGCAGGGATCTGCGCCACGAGTTCGCGGGTATAGGGATGGCGGGGCGCGGCGATCAGCGCTTCGGTCGGCTGCTCCTCCACCAGCCTGCCCTCATCGATGACGAGGATACGGCTCGCCGCCTCGCGGGCGACGGGGAGCGAGGACGAGACGAACAGGATCGCGGTGTCGAACCCCTCGGTCAGCTCGCGCATCAGGCGGATCACCTGGGCGGCGACGGTGACGTCGAGGGGCTGGGTCACGTTGTCGGCGACCAGAAGCGCCGGGTTCGAGATCATGGCGTCGACGATCAGGGCCCGCTGCATCATTCCGCCGGAGAATTGCGACGGGTAATCGTGAAAGCGCGCGCTCGCCGAGGGAATGCGCACCGCGTCGAGCATCGCGATCACGCGGTCCTGTGCTTCGGCCGCATTCACCTCCGGCGCCACTGCCCGGATCTTCTCCACGATCTGGCGCCCGACCGGGAGGGTCGGATCGAGGGCACCCATGGGATTGGCGCCGACATAGGCGATGTCGCGGCGTAGCCGCCGCATCTCGCGCGGGGGCAGCGTGAGAAGGTTGCGGTCGCGGAACCGAACCTCGCCGCCGCCGATGACCAGGGGCGGGGCGATCCAGTTGACCACCGCCCGGGACAGCACCGTCTTGCCGGCGCCGGAAGCGCCGACCACGCCGACGATCTCACGTGGCGCGACGTCGAACGAGATGCCGTCGAGGATTCGGCGCTCGCGCCCCGGAAGGTTCAGGTCGATCCGCAGGTCGCGGACGGAGAGGACGGGGCCCATCAGGCGCCTCCGTGAATCGTGTTGCGCGCGCGCTCGAAGGCAGCGCCGATCAGGTTGATGCTGGTCAGCGTCAGGCACAGGAAGACTCCCGGCATGGTGGCGATCCACCAGGCATTGAGGAGGTACTTGCGGCCATCGGCGATGATGTTGCCGAAGGTCGGTGTCGGCGGTTGCACGCCGAGACCGAGGAATCCGAGCGTCGACTCGAAGATCATCATCCGGGCGACGTCGAGCACCGAGGTGAAGAGCAGCGGCGGCACCAGTAGGGGCACCAGCAGGGTGAGGATGATGCGCGGGTGCGTCGCCCCGGAGACCTGCGCGGCCCGCACGTATTCACGGCCCCGCTCGGCCATGACCATCGACCGCATCACCCGGGCATAGACTGGCCAGTTCGACAGGCCGAGTACCAGGATGATTGCCGGGATCGTCGGACGCGAGACGCCGAGCACCGCGATGGCCAGGATGATCATCGGGATCGAGAGTTGCGCGTCGGTGATGCGCATCACCACCGTATCCGTGCGACCGCCGAAATAACCCGCGATCGTGCCGAGGGCACAACCGATCAGGAGAGTGACGGCGACCGAGGCAACGCCGATCAGGAAGGAGTAGCGCAGGCCGACGAGGCTGCGCACCAGCATGTCGCGGCCGATCTGGTCGGTGCCGAGCGGGTGGGCCCAGCTCCAGGTCTCACCGACGAACAGCGGCGGCAGCAGGCGCGCGCGCACGTTCATCTTCAAGGGATCGATGCCGCTGAGCTCGGGGTAGAAGGCAGCGGCGAGGGCGAGGAGCGTGAACAGCGCGAAGCCGATGCGGAACTCGGTGGAGCGGCCGGCATGCGAGAGGATGCGCCGGCCGATCGAGCGGGAGGCGGCGACGTCGACCCGCAATGGCTGGGCGACCAGGGTGGCGTCGAGGGCGCTCATCAGTATTCGAGCCTCGGATCGATGGAGGTGGCGGCGAGATCGACGAGGATATTGATGAGGACGAAGATCGCGCTGGTGACGATCGCGATGCCCTGGATCAGCGGGAAGTCGCGCTGCAGCACCGCATTGATGGTGAGTAGCCCCAGACCGGGATAATCGAAGATGTATTCGACGATGATCACGCCGCCGAGCAGGCTGGAGAACTGCACCCCGAGCAGGTTGAGCAACGGGACGGAGGCGTTGCGCAGGGCATGGGCGGCGACGATCCGGCTCGGCGACAATCCGCGGACATGGCCGACGGCGACGTAGGATTCGCTCATCTGTGCGGCGACGGCCCCCGACAGGGTCCGGATCAGCACCGGCGACAGTTCCACCGCGAGCACCAGGGCCGGCAGCACGGTGTAGGAGAAGCCGCCATAGCCGATCGCCGGCAGCCAGCCGAGCTTCACCGACAGCAGCAGCGCCAGGACGATGCCGAGCCAGAAATTCGGCAGCGAGACGAAGACCGACGAGACGGTGAAAGCCAGCTTATCGGCGATGCCGCCCGGGTGCAGGCCCGCCGCGATCCCGAGAAGGCTGGAGAAAACGAGGGCGAAGAGCAGGGCCAATGCCGCCAGTTGCAGGGTCATCGGCAGGGCATCGAAAATGAGGTCCAGGACCTTCGCACGCTCGCCGCGGGTGGTGTCGTTGAAGGTCGCGCCGCCGGTCGACGCGCCGTTGGCCGGCCGCACGAAACTCTGGCCGAGATCGCCCTGGACGACGCGCACCATGTAGCGTCCGAACTGGACCGGGATGGGATCGCGCAGACCCATCTGGGTGGCGATCTGCTCGATCAGGGCTTCGGGCGCCATGCCGCCGGCCATGAGCCGCACGGGATCGCCCGGCACGACCCGAAGCAGCGTGAAGATCAGCAGCGAGACCAGGAAGATGATGACCGCACCCTGCGCGAGGCGCCGGGCGAGGAAACTGAGAACGAACATCGGGTGCGGGTCCGGTGACGGGTTCGGCAGGGCGCGACACGGCTCCCGCCGGAGCGGACCGTGTCGCGCGCCCGACGCGCATGGGATCGGGCTGGTTGCTCAGACCGTCTTGGAGGCGTCGATGGAGCCGTCGGGGTAGACATAGAGACCCTGCAGCTCCTTCTGCATCGCGTGGATCATCACGGAGGTGAACAGCGACAAAGCCGGCACTTTCGCCGCGAGGAGCGGCATGGTCTCGTCCTGAAGGATCGCCTTGCGTGCTTCCAGCGTGGGCGCGGCCCGCTCCTTGTCGAGGCTCGCGTCGATCGCGGCGTCCTCGATGCCGGTGATCCGGTGCGAGGACGAGTGGAAATGGGTGCGCAGCACCAGATCCGGCTCCGGCGAGCCCGTGGACCAGCCGCAATCGACCATGTGGCCCGGGCCGCCGCCGGGGCGATGGTAGAGTCGCTCGTTCCATGCCGCCGGTTCCAGGACGGTGAGGCTCACCGGGAACCCCTGCTCGTTGAGCATCGCGGTGATGACCTCGCCGTATTCCTTGGTCTTCGGGTAGAAACCCACCGACGTGATGTATTCGAGCGGCGGCAGCCCCTTCCCCTTCGGGAAGCCGGCCTCGGCCAGCAGCGCCTGCGCCTTGGCGGGGTCGTAGGCCGGATAGTTCTTAAGATCGACGTAGCCGAATTTCACGGGCGAGACGTAGTTCGCGGATGCGTGGCCGGCCGCACCCAGAAGCTCGACGATCATCGCCCGGTCGATGGAGTGGCAGGCCGCCATCCGGACGCGCACGTCGTTGAAGGGCGGTTTGGAGCAGCGGAACCAGAGATACTTGTTCTCGACGGAGACGACCTGATTGATCGCGATCTTCGGGTTGGCCTTCACGGTCTCGACCTGCTCGGGCTCGAGCCGTTCGACGATCGAGGCCTGCCCGTTCATCAGCGAGAGCATCCGGGTGGTCGAGTCGCCGGTGAAGGTGAAGTCGATGCCCGGGATCGCCGGCTTACCCTTGAAGTAGCCGTCGAAGGCGGCGAGGACGGTGCTGTTGCCGCGCTGTTCGACGAAGCGGAACGGACCCGTACCGTTGAGCCGGCGGGTCAGGGCGCCGCCCGGCCCTTCCGCGATGTCCTTGGCCGACATGATCGGCAGGAACGACGCCAGGAAGATGAAGAGATGGGCGGGATAGCCGCCCTTCGACGTGTCGACGATGACGGTCTCGTCGTCGGGCGTCGTGATGGTCAGCGTGTCGGTCGGGCCGGGATACCATTGCGCCGGCCGGTCCTTGCCCGAGCCGTATTCCAAGGTGGCCTTGACGTCCTCGGCCTTGAACGGCTTGCCGTCATGGAAGTGGATGCCCTTGCGCAGCTTGATCTGCAGGCGGGTGGGCTCTAGGAGCTGGATATCGGTGGCGAGCTCGTAGACCACCTTGCTCGGGTCATCGAGCGTCATCGGCGTGCGGGTGAGGAAGCCCATCACGAATCCCTCGATGTTCTTCTGCGAGAGCGTGGTGTGAGCGGTCGGATCCCAGTTGCCGGTGATGTTCTCGGCGGACAGGAACACCAGCGGCTTTCCCCCTTGCGCGAAAGCGGAGGAGATCAGGAAGTCCGGATTGATCTGGCTGACACCGGCCAGTGCCGCACTGCCTTGCAGAAAACGCCTGCGATCCATCCCGTCGGCCATCCCGAAACTCCCAAAGCCACGTATCCGTCAAAGTGGTCAAAAACCACAAAGCACGGCGCGTGCCAGAGCGCTCGAACCGGTCAAAACGGTCATGGAGCGGATGGTGGCAGGGTCGGGGCGAAAGGAAGACTCCCGATCGACGATCCACTTCTCTCGTGCCGTCGATGGGCGGGGATCAGCGAAGGGTCGAGCGTCGCGACGAAGGGGCGATGTGAGCAGGGCTCTGGCCCGGTTACGGGCCTGCGCTGCATCGGCGCGTCGGTGGAGGACAACGCCAGCCTCTCTCATCTGCCGGGTCGACGAGGCTCCAAGAGTTCGACGAGGCTCCAAGAGTTCGACGAGGCGCCATGAGGCAGCCTCGCTGCATATCGTCACCGCGTCGCGGCAACCGGTCAGGTCGATGCTCCGTTCGGGGAATTCCTGCATCGGGCCGCCGCGCTACAAGCGCGAGGTTGCGCCGTGACGGCCGGCGGGAGGGAGCCTGCCACGCGGCACCCTTATCGATCACGCGGCCTCGGAAAGGCTCCGCTCGGCGACCACGAGGGCACGGCCCAGCTTGATCGCTCCGTGGTGGCGGCGGTCCGCGATCGCGTCGTGAATCGCGAGCAGGTGGGGGGCGAGCGACGGGCTCGTCCGCATGATCTCGGTGGCCTGGCGGGCGAAGAGGTCCTCGGCCTCGGCCGGGTCGTCGGCGAGGTAGAGGATCTGCAAGGTGACGCAGAGCATCTTCGCGGGCGTATCGGCCTCGCTCTCCTTGATGACCTCGGATTCGCGCAGGAACTTGCAGTGGGTCTCGATGAGGAAGTCGGAGCGCCGCGATCCGTTGCGGATGAGCGCGCCGTTGATGAGGAAACCCTCGTAAGGCTTGAGGTCGAGGCGCAGGGCCATGGCGGTGAATCCCTTCTGGAAACGGGCCTGGATCGATCGTCGGATGGGGCGGGGACCGGCGCTGACCGCCGGTCCCCGTAAGTGCGCGCGTTTAGCGGAGGAGCTGGAGGATGCCCTGCTGGGCCGTGTTGGCCAGCGAGAGCGCCGAGGTGGCGATGGAGTTGCGGGTCGACAGCGCCTGTGAGTTGGCGGCTTCCTCGTTGAGGTCCGCGTTCACGAGGTTGGCGGCGCCGGTGTCGAGGATGTTGATCAGGTTCTTCGAAAAGTCCTGACGGTTCTGCACGATCGACAGGTTGGCGCCGAAGGTCGAGGACTGGGTCCGCAGCTGGGTCGTGGCTTCGGACAGCTGCTCGATGGCGGCGTTGATATCGGTGTCCGACTGGAACCCGCCCTCGACGGCATCGAGGCCGAGGCCGGCGGCATCGAACTTCACGCCCTGGATGTCCAGCGCCGAGGTGTTCTTCTCGTTGAAGGCGATGTGCAGGGTGTTGTCGGCGGCGCTGTTGCTGTTGCGGAACAGCAGGTTGACGCCGTTATAGCCGGAATCCTGGGCCTGCTGGGTGATCTTCTCGAGGATCAGGTTGAACTGCTGCGCCAGGGCCGAGCGCACCGAACTGGTGCCCTTGCTGCCGCCCACATCCGTGCCCGACGCCGTCTGGGAGGTGGCGCCGGATCCAGAGACGCCGAAACCGATATCGACACCTGCGGTTCCGCCCGTCGTGACTTGGGCGGCCTGGATGGTCAGCTTCTGGTCGGAGCCGGAGGACTTCGTCGAGATGACGAGCTTGCTGTTGACGTAGCTCGCCTCGACCTTACCGGCGAGACCGGTATCGGCGTTGATCTGGTCGTTGATCGCCTTGGCGATGGCGGTCTGGCTGGTGGCGGCCGAAGTGCCGAGGTTCGTGTTGTTGAGCGTGATCAGCTTGAGCGGGCCGGTGCCGAGCTTCAGGGTGAAGGACGCGTCCTTCGTGCCGCTGAAATCCTTGGTCACGGTCTGCTCGGTGCCGACGATGGAGGCCTTGGACGAGCCGTCCGTCGCCTCGGTGCCGGAGGCGGTGACGCCAGCGGCGGCGGTGCCTCCGCCCGCGGCGGGGGTGCTGCTGGCGGTGGTGGTGGTGCCGAGGCCGAGGCCGGCGGTGTCGCTGGTCGCGGTCAGGGTCGGAGCGGCGGCGCCGGTGCCGACGGCGTTCGATTTCACCTGGAGCTTGTCGTCCACGAAGGAGACGGTGGCCTTGATGCCGCCGGTGTCGAGCTGGACCTGGATGGCTTCGGCGACCTTGTCCTGCGTCGCCGCCTCGCCGATGGCATTACCATCCTTGTCGAGGCTGGTGGACGAGACCGTAACGGCCTTGGTGCTGGTGCCGTCACCGATGGTGAAGGCGCTCGACTTGCCGCCCGACAGGTCGATGGAACCGGCTGGGATGCCGGTCGCGGTCACGGGCTCCTCGCCGGCAACCGCCGAGCCGATGCCGAGCCCCGCAGCGCCCGTGCCGTCGACACCGCGCGTCAGCGTGACGGTGCCGCTGGTGCCGACCCCCTTCGAGGTGAATTCCAGTTTGTTGGCATTGAAGGCGGCGGTGACGTTGACGCCGGCTTCGTCGAGCTGTGCCTGGATCGCGGCCTTGATCTCGTCCTGAGTCGGGTCTTCGCCGAGTGTGCTACTGCCGGAGGGGGTGTCAGAAGCGATCGAGATGTTGGCCGTCTTGGTGCCGTCGCTGATCGAGAACGTGTTCGCGGTGGTGGTCAGGGCAAAGAGATCGCCCGATGCTCCAGAGACCGCCGTACCGGTCGCAGTCACCTTCGCGGCGGTGCTGGCGGACGGCGTGGTCGCCTCGTTGGTGGCCGTCAGCGTGTTGGCTGTGCCGAGGCCGAGGCCGATCGTATCGGAGGCGTTGGTGATCTGCGGGGCTGCGGCCGTATCGTTCGGCCCGACGAAGGTCAGCTTGTTGGAGCTATCGATGTAGGCGGAGTATTCCGAGCCGCTGAGCTGGTTGTTGATGGCCTCTACCAGCGATTGCTGGTTCGGGTTGGTACCGATCGCGGTGCCGGATGCGTCGAGCTTCGCCGCATCGATGGTGATGGTCTTCGGCGTCGTGCCGTCGGTGACGGTGAACGTGGCGGATTTGCCCTCCGTCAGGTCGGTGTTCGCGGCGATCGTCCCGGCTACCGTCGTCGAGGGCGCGCTGAACAGGCCGATCTGATCGGTGAGGTTGTTGCCCTGGGTCGTGAGGACTGGGTCGCTACCAGCGCCGACGGCCGCGTTCTCGAACTTCAGTGCACCTTCCGTGCCTCCGGACAAGGTCGCGACGATTCCCGATCCGGCGGCCGTAAGCTGCCGCTTGACTGCTTCGAGGATCTTATCGTCGGTGATGCCTGTCGTTCCAAGAGCAGCCCCGTTCGCGTCGAGCGAGTCCTTGTTGATCGTGATGTTGATGGTCTTGTTGGCGACTGCGTCGGTGACCGAAAAGGTCGTGCTCTGACCGGCGCCGAGGTCGGATGTTTCGGGGACTGCAGTAGTGGAAGCTACGGCACCCTTGACCGACGCTGTACCGGTGGTCAGTGTCTGGGCGGCTACCGCGGTACTGTCGGTTGAGTCCGTGGAATCCGCCGCCGCGGGAGAGCTCGCGACCGGCGTGCTCGCGGTGAAGGTGCTGAAGCCGATGCCGGCCGCGCTGTTGCCGCCCGTGGTGTCGATGCCGCCGATCACGGAGATCTGCGCGTCGGGGCCGACATCGGCCGACTTGAATACGAGGCTGTTGGTGCTGGACAGTTCAACCGTCGCGGTGGAGCCGCTATCCTTGAGCTGCTTGTTGATCGCCTTTGCGACATCCTCCCGCGAGGCCGAGGCGCCGAGCGTGCCGCCGAGCTCGTCGGTGGCCGAGTTCTTGTCGAGCTGCACCTGGACCGAGGTGTTGCCGTCGCTGACCACCAGGGAGGCGCTGCCGGTGGAGAAGTCCGTGGCGACGGCCAGGGCGGCATTGGCGGTGACGGTGGCGGAGGTCGGCGTGGTGGTGGACTTGCCGTAGCCGATATCCATGGTGGAATTGGCCGAGCCCGCCACGGTCAGGCTGGCGGATGCTCCCGTCGTCGTGGTCGCGAAGGTGATGCGGCCGTCGGGGCTGGTGCCGGCCGTGACCTTGCCGGCCAGCGCGCTGTTGTTGGCGATCTGGCCGTTGATGGCGGTGAGGAGCTGGTCCGACGTGATCTTGGAGAGGTCGGTGCCGGACGAGGCGAGGGTCGCGGAATCGATGCGGATGGTCGACTTGGTGCCGCCGAGGGTGATCTCGAGAGAGGCGTCCTTGGTCGGGCCGGAGAAGTCGAACGTGGTTTCGCCGGTGGCGTCGGTGGTGCCGAGGGAGGCCAAGGTCGAGGTGCCCGTCACCTTGGCAGCCTGCTCCGTCGCGCCGCCGCTGATGCCGCTGCTGCCGCCGGTCTTGTCGGCGAGCGCCTGACTGGCCGTGGACTTGGCGGTTTCGAGAAGCTTGGTGATCGAGGTGATGCCCTGGCTCGCCGCCTGGATCGCCTGGACGCCGTTGGAGATGCCGTCGAGCAGCGAGCTGATGTCGCTGGAGCGCGCCGACAGGCTCTGCGCCGTGAAGAAGTTGGTGGGGTTGTCCAGCGCCGAGTTCACCTTCTTGCCGGTGGAGAGCCGGTTCTGGGTGGTCGAGAGCAGGTTTGCCGTGTCCTGGAGCGAGAGCAGGTTTTGGCGCGTTGCGGATGTGAGGGTGATGCTGCCGGACATCGGGCGGATCCTGTTGATCGAGACATCGCCCTGTTGGCGACGCCCCAGACAGGGGGGGATCCACTTATCGACATCTTAATTGATGCTCGAATTGTGTTTGTATTGAGGGGCAATGCGTCTCACATAAGTAGCATAGTGTCTCAAATCGTCTTTAGGTTACTTCGTATCTCAAACATAGTCGTTTTTGTCTCATAATCGAGCCCCCATGCGGATTGGCCTGCTTGCCTTGGTCGCCGGCCCGTTTCAAATGACCCTGACGGCCGGCCGGATCACAATCGGCCGATAAGACTGTTCATCGCGACCCGATCACGTTGAAATCCAAGTCTCCGTAAATTAAAGATTTATTAAAATATGATGTTATGCTGGTGATGTTGTACGTAAGTACTTCTCTATCTCTAGGATGTGGTCTGTTTGTACAAAGTCATGGTCGAGATGAATTCTCTTTCGAGTATCGGTTGATGATGCCGCCATTAGAAAATCTGTCTCAGGGCGAAGCTTCCATAAGACATCAGGTTCCGTGCTGCGGCGTGACGACCATGGGCCTTCACCGTTTTGAAGGCCTTGATTTATGACGGGCATTCTCTGCGACCGTTTCATCGCTCCCACCGATCCGGCTTTGCTGGCTCAGTCCTGGTGCAATCATCTTGCGCCGGTCTTCGAGGCCGAGCTCGCGTCGGATGCCGATCTGGCCTCGCCGATCGCCCTGACCACGTATCATTTCGGGGAAGCCCTGATTGGCTCCGTGACCGCGCCGGCCCAGCGCCTGAAGCGCTCGGCCCGGACCATCGCCCGGCAGGGCGTCGACCACATCCTGATCCAGTTCTACACCGCCGGCCAAAGCCGGATGGGCGCCGCTCGACGCTCAGTGGAGATCAAGGCTTCCCAGCTCGTGGTCTTCGACCTCACCCAGCCGATCGTCAGCGAGGCCGGGCCGGTCTCTGCCACCAACGTGATGCTGCCGCGCAAGCTCCTCGGCGACCAGATCGCCACCATCGAGAATTTGCACGGGCAACCCCTCGATTACCGCTCGGCCCCCGTGCGGCACCTCTCCTACACGTACCTGTCCGGCCTGGTGGCCAGCGCCGCCTCCGCCGAGGCGCACCAGCTGCGCTACCTGTCGAGCGCGGCCGCCGATCTCTGCGCCGCCTGTTTCCAGCCCGACGTGAACCAGGCGCCGGCCCTCGACCGGCTCAACAAGATCGCCATCTGCCAGTTCATCGAGCAGGAACTGGCCTCGGAATCCCTTGGGATCGATACGCTGATCACCCAGTTCGGGCTTTCGCGGGCCACCCTCTACCGGCTCTTCGAGCATGAGGGCGGGGTCGCCAGCTACATCCGCGAGCGGCGCCTGCTGCGGGCGATGAAGCTCCTCGGCGCGGCGGGCGGCCGCCCGCGCATCTCGTCGGTGGCCTACGCCACGGGCTTCTCCGACGAGAAGACCTTCAGCCGTGCCTTTCGCAGACGCTTCGGATTCCTTCCGAGCGAGGCACTGGAGGAGCGGCTGGTCGCGCACCGTAGCCAAGATAGCATTCCGGTGCTGCTCGGCTGGATGCGGAGCCTCAGCGCCTGAGCGCCACACGAGATCGGCAGAGACGTCGCCCGTCCGATCGTGAGGAGCGTTATCGTAATTGCGGCCCGTTCGGCCGTTGAACCGCTCCGTGTTTCCCAGAGGCTCCCACTCTCGAGAGGGCGGAGCGAGGGCGAAGTGAATCCCACCGTATTCCCCTGAGGTTCGTGCCGGCGCGGTGCGGATGGTCCTGGACCACCAGGGCGAGCATGCCTCGCAATGGACGGCGATCACCTCGATCTCGGCCAAGATCGACGGTTCGGGCGGTCTTTTTCGAAAACGGTCACAGCGTCCTGAACGGCACGGCCGTGGACCTCCGTGGGCACGACGGCATCGAGACGTTTTATCTCGGATTGAATGCCAGGACCGCCGGTATCACGACGTCAGCAATCGTATTTTCAAATGTGGTCCCAGGAGGAAATCATCTTCCGAGAGAGTCGATAAATTAGGCAACACCGTTCATTGACGTTCGTTTCGATATCATTGCATATTTATTCATAAGCTAAGCTCGTTCAGAAGCGGGAATTTTCCACTTCGAGACAGGGCTACAACAGCGGGAACATTGCGCGAGACATGCTTTGTCTTGTGCCGGCCTGCACTCCATTCCGTTTCGACTTCACGAACGCGTGCTTGCGCCCGCCGATGGCACCCGCATGCCCGCGAGAGACGAGCCTCGATGACCGATTTCGCGAATTCCCCGTCTCATAGCCGCCGCCTTCAGAGCGCCCTGCTGGGAACGTGCCTCGCCTGCACCCTGCCGCTCAGTCTGACGGGCGCATGGGCTCAGTCGCCGAGCGCGATCGAGACCTTTACCGGAGAGGCCGGCCCCCGTACCGATCCGAGCGCGATCGGCGTCGCACCGGACGGCACCGAGAAATGGCATGGGCCGCTGGCGCCCTATGCGGCCAGCCTCGCCGCCCATGGCCTCAGCTTCGACGTCAATGCTTACGAATACTTCTTCTCCAATCCGAGCGCCGGACTTCGTCCGGGACAATTATCCAATTCGACCTATTATCTGCTGAGCCTCGACGCCGATCTCGACAGGATCGCCGGCATCAAGGGCGGCTGGTTCCACTACACGCAGACCTTCTTCGGCTTGCGTTGGAACAACCGCAACATGGGCGGAGACATCGGCGATACCACGATCGGTTATCAGCCGACCTTCAACCGCGACTTCGCCCGCCTCTCGGTGCTGACCTACGAGCAGCGCCTGTTCGACGATCGGCTGGCCATAGAGGTCGGACGCACCCATCCCAATCGCTATTATGCGCTGCCGCCCTGCCAATCGAGCGTCAGCTGCTTTCAGGACATCCTCCAGATCAATGCCGGCCTGAGTTCACCGCTTTACGGCGTGTGGGGCGGCAACGTCGCCTACAAGCTGTCGGCGCAGGATTACGTTCAGGCCGGCGCTTTCGCGGTCACGAGCGGCGCCAACTTCCTGTCGGGCTACGACTGGAACTACGAGCCGCTCAATGGCGCATTGGTCCTCGCGGAGGCCGGGCACGCCACGACCTTCGTGACGGATCCCTATCCGAGCCGGGTGGCGCTGACCGGCTTCTACAACACGGCCGACCACGCCGATAATTTCAAGACGGTGTTCGGCACCTCGAAGGGACTCGATCCCGGCGCCCCGGTGCTGCAGAAATCGGGCACTTCGGGCGTGATCCTCACCGCGAGCCAGGTCGTCTGGCGAGCCGATGGCGGTGCCGACGCGGCCAACCTGAACCCGACCTCCATCCAGGCCTATACCAGCCTCGCCTACGCGCCCGACCCGACCATTCCGATCCGCTGGAACGCGTTCGCGGGCGTCACCCTCCAGGCCCCCGACCAATCGCGTCCCTTCGACCGTTACGGGGTCAAGGTGAACTGGCAGCGGATCGCGGGTGACTACGCGCAGTTCCTCTCGGATGCCAACTTCATCTCGGGCGGGACCGGCGCACCGTATTCCCGCGGCAAGCTTGTCTTCGAGGCCAACGCCCATCTGGCGCTCGGCCAGGGCATCTTCTTCGAGCCGGTGGTTCAATACTTGGTCAACGGGAGTTCCTACTGGAACCCCTACACCGCCAACCGCAGCAAGGACGGCTTCTACGTCGGTGCGACATTGATCGTGCCGCTGGGAGCGATCTTCGGTCTGTCTCCGGGCTGAAGCCCCGGATCGTCGCACAGTCACCATCATTCAGAAGGAGGGCCATCATGGGTTCCCTGACCGAGACCAGCATCGACTATACCGCGCACCCCCGGGTCAATTCACACGACCCGATCCCGCCGCGGCCACGGCCGGACCGACCTGCGGACGTGATCCGGACGGATGAGGACGCCATCGCCACCGCGACGCGGCTCGCGGCGGACTTCGCGGTGGGAGCCGCGCTGAGGGACCGGGAAGGACTCCTGCCCCTGCCGGAACTCGACGCTTATTCCCAGAGCGGCCTGTGGGCGATCAACGTGCCGAAAGCCTATGGCGGCCCCGGGCTCTCCTATGCGACGCTCGCGAAGGTGATCGCGATCATCGCGGCGGCCGACAGTTCCCTCGCGCAAATCACCCAGAACCATCTTGCGATCAATGCGCATATCGACATCGACGGGACCGACGCCCAGAAAGCCGAATTCTTCGGTTGGGTCCTGGCGGGACTGCGCTTCGGCAACGCCTTCTCCGAACTCAACAGCAAGACCGTCGCCGCCTTCGAGACCACCATCCGCTATGAGGGCGACGAGGCGGTCATCAACGGCCAGAAATTCTACAGCACCGGTGCGCTTCTCGCGCATATCATTCCCATCGTCGCCATAGACCCGGACGGGCAAGGCTTCCTGTCCTTCGCCGACCGGGACGCGCCCGGGATCAGCATCAGCAACGACTGGTCGAGCTTCGGGCAACGCACGACGGCATCGGGAAGCGTGAACATCGACAATGTGCGCCTCCCGCGCCGCTGCCTCCTGCCGGTCAAGGCGTTCGACCGTCCCACCATCGCCGGACCGGTCTCGCAGATCATCCAGTCGGCGATCGATGCCGGCATCGCCAGGGGCGCCATCGAGGACACCATCGCGTTCGTGCGGACGAAGAGCCGGCCCTGGGTCGATAGCGGCCAGGACCGGGCGTCGGAGGACGTGTTCACCATCGCGGCAATCGGCGACCTCTCCATCCGGTTGCACGCCGCCGAAGCCCTTGTGGACATTGCCGGCAAGGCCATCGACCGCGCCCATACCGATCCGTCCGAAGCCAATGTCGGCGAGGCCACCGTGCGGACCGCCGAATCCAAGGTGTTGACCACCGATATCGCGATCCTGGCGACGAACAAGCTGTTCGAACGGGCGGGAACCCGCTCGACCCTGGCCCAGCACGGTCTCGACCGCCATTGGCGCAACGCCCGCACCCACACGCTCCACGACCCGGTTCGCTGGAAGCTGTTCCACGTGGGCAACCACTACCTCAACGGTATTCACCCGCCGCGCCATCCCTGGAGCTGACGCAACCGCGCTTCGGAGCCGACCGCCCGCCTCAACGGACTTGATCCATGACCCGCCAGATCCGCTTCAACGCCTTCGACATGAATTGTGTCGGCCACCAGTCGCCGGGCCTCTGGGCGCATCCGCGCGACCGGTCCTGGCAGTACAAGGACCTGGAATACTGGACAGATCTCGCCAAGACCTTGGAGCGGGGCATCTTCGACGGGATCTTCATCGCCGACGTCGTGGGCTATTACGACGTCTACAAGGGATCGAACTGGCACGCGCTGCATCAGGCGGCGCAGATCCCTTTGAACGACCCGATCCAGCTCGCGGCGCCGATCGCGCTCGCCACCGAGCATCTCGGCATCGGCATCACCGCCTCGACCTCGTTCGAGCACCCCTACACCTTCGCCCGCCGCCTCTCGACAGCCGACCACCACACCAAGGGCCGGGTCGGCTGGAACATCGTCACCTCCTATTTGGAGAGTGGGGCGAAGAATATCGGCGAAGGCGGACTCAAGCGGCACGATAACCGCTACGAGGTCGCGGCCGAGTATGTCGAGGTTCTCTACAAGCTGTTCGAGGGCAGCTGGGAGGACGGTGCCGTCCAGCGCGACCGCGACAGGCGTATCTTCACCGACCCGGCCAAGGTCCACGAGATCGCGCATCAGGGCCGTCACTTCACCGTGCCGGGCTATCATCTCTGCGAGCCGTCGCCCCAGCGCACGCCTGTACTCTATCAGGCCGGCGCGTCAGGCCCCGGCAAGGCATTCGCCGCGGGACATGCCGAATGCGTGTTCGTGGCGTCCCCGATCAAGGCGACCCTCAAGGCTTATGTGGCTGACGTGCGCGCCAAAGCGGCGGCCTCGGGCCGCGATCCGCGCGACGTCCTCGTCTACAACCTCACCACCGTCATCGTGGCCGAGACCGACGAGAAGGCGCAAGCGAAGTTCGAGGAATACCAGAGCTATACGTCCTATGACGGTGCTTTGGTCTTCATGTCGGGCTGGAGCGGGATCGATTTCGGGCAATACGCGCCCACCGATCAGATCCGAAAGGTCGAGACCAACGCCATCGTCTCGATGGTGGAGAATTTTGCCGGCTCGGAGAAGCCCTGGTCCATCGAGGAGCTGGCCCGCTGGGGCGGGATCGGCGGCCTGGGGCCGGTCTTCGTCGGCTCTCCCTCGACGGTCGCCGACATCCTCCAGGAATGGGCCGAGGAGACGGACGTCGACGGTTTCAACCTCGCCTATGCGGTCACGCCGGAGACATTCGAGGACGCAGTGAACCTGCTCGTGCCCGAGCTCCAGAAGCGTGGCGCCTATCCGAAAGCCTATCGCCCCGGAACGCTGCGCGAGAAGTTGTTCGGTCGCGGGCCGCTCCTGCCCGAGACCCACCCGGCCCATGCCTATCGCGATATCGAGGCGGTGAAGGCACGGGAGGCCGCGCTCCGCCCCGCCGCGGCGGCCGAGTGAGACCGGCCATGCCCGATCCGATCCTCACACTCACCGATGTCTCCCTGGCCTTCAAGGGCATCAAGGCGATCAACGCCCTGAGCTTCACGGTGGAGCGCGGCGAGATCTGCGCGCTCATCGGGCCGAACGGAGCCGGCAAGAGTTCGCTGCTGAACATCCTCAACGGCGTCTACAGGGCGGATTCCGGAGAGGTCGTGTTCGAGGGCGAGCGCTTCACCCGTATCCGTCCCCTGCAGGCGGCGCGACGCGGCATCGGACGCACTTTCCAGCATGCGGCCCTGTTCGGGAAACTCAGCGTCCTCGACAACGTCCTGGCGGGTCTGACGCGCCATAGCCGCACAACCCTCGTCGAGCATGCCTTCGGAGTATTCCGCGACGCATCCGAGACCGCGGATTTCCGCGACCGCGCCGAGGCCATCCTGGCCTTTCTCGATCTGTCGGCCCATCGCGACGCCATCGTCTCCACCCTGTCCTACGGGGTCCAGAAGCGCGTCGACCTGGCCCGTGCCCTCGTCGGCCGGCCGACGCTCCTCCTGCTCGATGAGCCGATGGCGGGCATGAACCAGGACGAGAAGCGCGCCATGAGCGCCTTCATCGCGGATGCGAGAGCCGAGTTCGGCACCACCATCGTCCTCATCGAACACGATATCGGGGTGATCATGGACCTCTCGGACCACGTCGTCGTGCTGGATTACGGCCGC
This sequence comes from Methylobacterium sp. WCS2018Hpa-22, assembly GCF_031843785.1. Classification (NCBI taxonomy): domain Bacteria; kingdom Pseudomonadati; phylum Pseudomonadota; class Alphaproteobacteria; order Hyphomicrobiales; family Methylobacteriaceae; genus Methylobacterium; species Methylobacterium sp. WCS2018Hpa-22. The sequence continues at coordinate 104,417 of NZ_JAVTJA010000003.1, read as the reverse complement.
AAGGTCGGGGACGGCACGCCGGAGGCCATCCGCACCGACCCGGCCGTCATCGCCGCCTATCTCGGCACGCCCCATTGAGGCCTTCCCAGCCATGAGCTTCTTCCTCGAGACCTTGGCCGGCGGCCTGCTGGCGGGGGTGATGTATGCCCTCGTCGCGATCGGCTTCGTGCTGGTCTACAAAGCGTCGGGCGTCTTCAACTTCGCGCAAGGCGCGATGGTACTCTGCGCTGCGCTCACCTTCGTCACCCTGCGGGAGAAGGGGATCGAACTCTGGCTCTCGGGCCTGATCACCCTGGCGATCCTGGTAGCGGTGGCGGTGGCGGTGGAGCGGGTCGTGCTTCGCCCCCTGGCCAACCGGCCTCAGATCACCCTGTTCATGGCGACCCTCGGGCTCTCCTACGTGATCGAGGGGACGTCGCAGCTCCTGATGGGAGCGAGCGTGCATGAGCTCGATCTCGGCATTCCCGACACGCCGATCGCATTCGGGCCGATCCAGCTCAGCCAGTTCGATCTCGCCGCAGCAGCCAGCGCGGGCGCGCTCGTCATCGCCCTGTCGCTCTTCTTCGACCGGACGCGGATCGGCCTGTCCCTACGCGCCGTCGCCGACGATCCGGGTGCGGCCCTCTCCATCGGCATCCGGCTGCAGACCCTGTGGGCGGTGGTCTGGGCCGCCGCCGGCTTCGTCGCCCTCGTGGCGGGCCTACTCTGGGGCGCACGCCAGGGCGTCCAGTTCTCCCTCAGCTTCGTGGTCCTGAAGGCGTTGCCGGTCCTCATCATCGGCGGCTTCACCTCGATCGCCGGCGCCATCGTCGGCGGTCTCATCGTCGGGGCGAGCGACAGTCTCGCCGAGATCTATCTCGGCCCGCTGCTCGGCGGCAGCGTCTCCACCTGGTTCGCCTACGTGCTCGCCGTCGCCTTCCTGCTCGCCCGGCCCTCCGGCCTGTTCGGCGAGCGCACCATCGAGAGGGTCTGACCAGATGCCCCCCGCCTCGGCCTCAATGATGCCCGCCCCCGCATTCCTGCGCCGCGTCATCGTCCCGATCCTGCCGGCCCGGGCCGTGATGCTGGCGCTCCTCGTCGCCACCGCCTTAGCGGTACCGGCCATTGCCAGCGATTACTGGCTCAACGCGATCCTGATCCCGTTCCTGATCATGACGCTCGCGGGCCTCGGCCTCAACCTGACCATGGGCTATGCGGGCCAAGCCTCGCTCGGCACCGGCGCCTTCATGGCGGCGGGGGCCTACGCCACCTACAATTTGCTCCTGCGGGTGCCCGAACTGCCGTTGCCGGTGAGTCTCGTCCTCGGCGGCCTCATCGCCGGTATGGTCGGGCTCGTCGTCGGCCTGCCGTCTCTTCGCATCAAAGGCTTCTACCTCGTAGCGACGACACTGGCCGCGCAGTTCCTGATCGAGTGGGTGCTGAACCAGTATCCATGGTTCTCCAACTACGCCTCATCGAGCACGATCTCGGCGCCACGGTTGGCCATCGCCGGGTATGACCTGTCGCGGCCGGGTGGGCGCTACCTCCTCACCCTCGGCACCGTGGTGCTGGTGACGGCCGTGGCGTGGCGCCTGGTGCGAAGCCAGACCGGCCGCATCTGGATGGCCGTGCGCGACATGGACACCGCCGCCGCGGTGATCGGCATCCCGGTTGTGCAGGCCAAGCTCAAGGCCTTCTTCGTCGGCGCCACCGTCTGCGGCATCGCCGGTGCGCTCTGGGCCTTCGCCTATCTCGGCACGGTGGATGCGCGCAGCTTCGATCTCGACCGTTCGTTCCAGGTGATGTTCGTCATCATCATCGGCGGGATGGGCAGCCTCGCCGGCTCGTTCATCGGCGCGGCCTTCATCGTCCTGCTGCCGATCCTCCTCAGCCACGTGGCCGGGATCGCGTTCGGAGGCGCCATCGATGGCGGCCAATTGCAGAACCTCCAGCACATCCTCTTCGGCGGCCTGATCGTCTGGCTGCTGATCCACGAGCCGGACGGCCTGTCGGCCCTCGCCAGCCGCCTTTGGCGCCGCCTCGCCGCGCGCGCCTGATCCCCTCGCCCCTACACTCCCGGAGTTTCCCGATGACGATCCTCACCCGTGCGATCCGCGCCGCCGCGGTCGCGGCCTCCTTCGCCCTGGCGGCGCCTGTCTCGGCCGGGGAGGCGAAGGAGCAGTACTTCCCGCTGGCGACCTTCCGGGTCGGCGCCTACGCGTCCTCCGGCATCCCTTCCTGGGCGGGGGTGATCGACTACCTGCGCTACATCAACGAGGTCGAAGGCGGCATCAACGGCGTGAAGCTGTTCTGGGACGAGTGCGAGACCGAATGGGCGGTGGAGAAGGGGGTCGAGTGCTACGAACGGGTGAAGGGCGGCAAGAACGGGTCGCCGGTGGCGGTCTTCCTACCGCATGGCGACCCGGTCTCGAAGGCGCTGACCGAGAAATCGGTGGCCGACAAGATCCCGCTGATCACCACCGGCTACGGCCGCACCGAGGCCATCGACGGACGGGTCTTCCCCTATAGCTTCACGGTGCTCTTCAGTTTCTGGAGCGAGGCCTCCTCGGTGGTGAACTACATCGCCGAGCGGGTGGGCGGAAAGGACAAGCTCAACGGCGTCAAGATCGCCACGATCTATCACGATAGCCCCTACGGCAAGGAAACCCAGACGCCCCTCGACATCCTCTCGAAAGAATACGGGTTCGAGAACATCCAGATCCCGGTGCCCCATCCCGGCAACGACCAGTCCGCGCAATGGGCGCGTGTCCGTCAGATCAAGCCGGACTGGGTGTTCCTGCGCGGTTGGGGCGTGATGACGCCGGTGGCGATCAAGACCGCGGCCAAGACCGGCTTTCCCGTCAACCGGATCATCGGTGGGATCTGGTCGGGATCGGAAGAGGACGTCCGGCCCGCCGGGAGCGTCGGCAAGGGCTATCTGGCGATCACGCCCTTTCCCGCAGGCCAGGATTTCGAGATCCTCAAGAAGATCAAGACGGAGATCGTCGACAAGAACCGCAGCGACCTGCGGGATGCGAAGAGCTTCGGCTCGGTCTACTACAATTCGGGAATCATCGAGACGATCATCGCCGTCGAGGCGATCCGGACGGCGCAAGCGCGCTTCGGCTACCGGCCCATCACCGGCGAGGAGGCTCAATGGGGCCTCGAACATCTCGTCCTCGACGAAGCCCGCCTGAAGCAGATCGGCGCCGAGGGGCTGGTGCAGCCCCTCAAGCTCTCGATCAAGGATCACGAGGGCGGCGGCGCCGGCAAGGTGCTGCAATGGGACGGCGCCAAATGGGCCATCGTCAGCAACGGCTGGGTGAAGTCGGACCGCGAACTCCTGCTGCCGCTGATCTACGAGCGCGCCGCGGCCTACGCGAAGGAGAAGGGCATCGTCCCCCGCACGGCCGAATCTTCCGAGGCCAGCGCACGCTGATAGGGGGCGTCATGACGCGGTCGCACGATTTCCTCGCCGTCGAGTCCATCGATGCCTCCTATGGGCAGGCGGGGCCCGCCCTGCGCGGCGTCTCGCTCACCGTCGCGGAAGGCTCCATCGTGGCGCTGCTGGGCTCCAACGGCGCCGGCAAATCCACGACGCTGCGGGCGATCTCGAACCTGCTCGGACCGCAGCGTGGCGCCCTGCGGGGCGGTAGTATCCGCTGGCGGGGCGAGTCGACGGCCGGCCTCGATCCGGCCGATCTGGTGCGGCGGGGCATCGTGCAGGTGCTCGAGGGCCGCCACGTCTTCGGGCAGCTCACCGTCGAGGAGAATCTCAGAACGGGTGGCTTCCTGCGCCGCCCAAGCCGGCGGCAGCTCGCGGACGACCTGGAGCGGGTCTATGCGTGGTTCCCCCGCCTGCGCGACCGGCGCTCGGCCAAGGCCGGACTCACGTCCGGCGGCGAGCAGCAGATGGTGGCGATCGGCCGGGCGCTGATGACCCGCCCGACCCTGGTCCTCCTCGACGAGCCGTCGATGGGGCTCGCGCCGATCATCGTCGGAGAGATCTTCGAGATCATCCGTCGCCTCAACCGTGAGGAGGGCGTGAGCTTCCTCCTCGCCGAGCAGAGCGCCAACCTCGTTCTGGCCTATGCCGACCGTGCCTACGTGTTGGAGAGCGGTCGCGTCGTCGAAGCCGGCCCGGCTGCGGACCTCGCCGCGAGCGGCCGCCTCGGCGAGATCTACCTCGGGGGTGCTGCGACGGCGACGCGGCACTGACCATTTCCCATTCTCGATCAAGGACAGGCGATGAGCGAGCCGAACACGACCGCTTGGGGTGCCGCCATTGTCTCGTACTGAGCGACGCGGCGCTCACGGATGTCGTTCGGGATTGCGCCGCGCGTCAGACGCCCCTGGTTCTCCTGATCGAGAATCAGCCCGTAAAAATCCTGTACGAGGCGGGCGAGTTGGGCGTCGGTCAGCATCGGCGTCGCGTTCAGGGTCGAGAAGATATTCTCTGACGCGACGTATAGCTGACAGGCCCGCAGCTTGGCAGTCCGCGCGTCCGATGTCCCGAGGCTGCGTACCATCTCGGTGAGGCGCAATTTCGGCTGCAGGCCAGCCGGTATGCGTCGGCGGAAATGAAAGGTGCGTCCACGCAGGACGACATTCGCGATCGGTGCCACTCCGCTCCTTCGGCACCTGGCTGGGTGCCTTGTGTAGCAGCGGTGTGTAGCAACAGGCTCACACCGCAGGGCGACTGCGCGAGGAGCTCAATGATCTGAATGACTTAGATGTGACAGTGGCTGGGGGACGAGGATTCGAACCTCGACTAGAGGAGTCAGAGTCCCCCCTGCCCCATTGAAATAACAACGCTTTTTCTCCGAACGAGGAGAAAAGCGGTTATGCAATATCAAAGGGTTAGAAGGGGAAACCCGACCAAAATCGGGGTGCCGGACAAGGCAAAAACGAAAAACGCCGTCGCGGGGGTGAAGGCCCGCAACGGCGCTAAACGGAAGGTCTCTGGTAAAAACCTCGAACTGAACAATACCGCCCCGCGCCCTGCGCTGGCAAGTCGTCTCGTTGCGTTGATTGACCGGGACGGCACGGTCACTGCCCTCTTCCGCGGGCCCGATGAAGTTCGTGCCTTCCTGCAGGGAGGCGCCGCATGAGCATTGCCCGCCTGCCACGCGCCGGCCAGCGCCGCCTGAAGCGCCTCACCGCCGACAACGAGCCCAGCATCCTGTCCGACGCCCGGTTCTTCGAGCGCCGGCCAGGTCGGAACCATCGCATCCGCGTCTCTTCCGTGGCCGAGGTCGAGATGATCCGGCTGCTCCATCCCGGCAACGACCTGACGCCCGGCATGCGCTGGTACACATCTGTTCGGCAGATCCGGAAGGGCATCCGGTGCCGGGTCTTCACCATCGGGCTCGCCGATCTCGACTGCGACGCGCCGGAGGACGTCTGCCTCTGGGTCTACGAGCGTGGCCGCACGAATCGTGATGCGGAGATCGAGACCAGCCTCCGGAAGGCGATGGAGGCGCTGCCATGAGCGATCGTCTCGAAGCAGCCCTCTATCTCGCCAACCGCGGCGGCCGGGTCTTCCCGCTCCACGGAATGCGGCCCGCTCCCGATGGCCGTCTCGTCTGCACCTGCGGAAAGGCCGACTGCACCGACGCGGGCAAACACCCGATGGCGAAGCTGGCGCCCCGCGGCCTGACCAACGCGACGAACGAGGAGCATATCGTCCGGCGCTGGTTCACCAGTGCGCCATACGCCAACATTGGCCTGGTGACGGGCGCGGCCATTGTCCTCGATGTGGATCCGCGTCACGGCGGGGATGAGAGCCTGCAGGCTCTGGAGGAGGAGCATGGTCCCCTGCCGGAGACATGTCGCTCGATCACCGGCAGCGGCGGGCAGCACATCTTCTTTCGGCCACCGCCCGGCGTCGAGATCCGCAACTCAGCCGGTGACTTGGCCCCTGGCCTCGATATCCGCGGCATCGGTGGGTACATCGTCGCCCCGTCGAGCCTCCATGCCTCCGGCCGGTCCTATGAATGGTCGGTGGATCATCACCCCGACGAGGTTCCGCCTGCCCCGATGCCGGCCTGGATGGTTGCGGCACTGGCGCAGCCGAAGGCTGGCACCGGCCGAGATCCTTCCTACTGGCGCAAGCTCGTCACCGAGGGCGTGACCGAAGGCGATCGCAACAAGTCACTGACCAGCCTCACCGGCCACCTGTTGCGCCGCTACGTCGATCCGGAAGTGGCGCATCAGCTCGTCCAGGCCTGGAACATGGTCCGGTGCGTCCCGCCGATGAAGCCGGAGGAGGTGACGAAAACCGTCGGCTCGATTGCCCGAACCGAACTCAGACGCAGGGAGGCACGCAATGACGGCCGGCGCTGACGATATCTATCGCCTGTTCGATTTTGAGCAGGCCCGGACCGCCCGCCCCGGCGGTAACGGCGACCTCCTCACCGAAGACCATGCCGCCCGTACCTTCGCCGAGCGTTATGCCGGAGAACTGCTGTTCTGCCACGACACCGGCAAATGGCATGAATGGACCGGAGCGGCCTGGGTGCCGAACCGTCAGGGTAAAGCCTTCCAGTGGGCGCGCGAGCTCGCCCGAGAACTATGTGCGGACGAGGATCCGAAGACCCGCTTCATCGCCTCAAAGACGAGCTTTGCTGGTGGAGTCGAGCGGTTCTGTCGATCCGATCCTGTCTTTGCTGTGACGATCGAAGGCTGGGACCGCGATCCCTGGCTGTTGGGTACGCCTGGCGGGACGGTCAACTTGAAGACGGGCGAGCTCAGGCCCGCTGACCGGAACGACCGCATCACGAAGCTGACTGCGGTCACGCCGGCGGAAACTCCAGACTGTCCGACCTGGCTGCAGTTCCTGCAGGACGTCACTCAGGGCGATGCGGGCTACATCCGCTTCATCCAGCAGTGGGCCGGGTACTGCCTCACGGGCGACACCAGCGAGCAGGCGCTGTGCTTCGCCTTCGGTGGCGGCGGCAACGGCAAGGGCGTGCTGATCCATGTCCTGGCCGGCATCCTACGGGACTACGCCCTGAACGCTGCCATGGAGACGTTCACCGCGGCCAAGCACGATCGGCACCCGACCGAGATCGCGGCGTTGCGCGGAGCTCGCCTCGTCACGGCATCCGAGACCGAGCAGGGGCGCCAGTGGGCCGAGAGCCGGATCAAGCAGCTCACCGGCGGCGACGTCATGCGCGCCCGCTACATGCGACGGGACGAGTTCGAGTTCACGCCCGTCCTGAAGCTGCTCATTATCGGCAACAACAAGCCCGGCCTGTCCAGCGTGGATGATGCCGCCCGGCGCCGGTTCAATCTACTCCCGTTCCTGTTCAAGCCCGCGGTGCCTGATCCAAGGCTTGAGGAAAAGCTGCAGGCGGAATGGCCGGCGATCCTGCGCTGGATGATCGAGGGATGCCTGGACTGGCAGGCCAACCGTCTGGTTCGGCCCGAAGTCGTGAAGGACGCCACCGACGAGTACTTCACCGCGCAGGACACCTTCAGCCAGTGGCTGGATGAGCGGTGCATCGTAGATCGAGGGAACCCGTATCGGAAGGCCACCACGAAGGAGTTGTTCGACTCCTGGTCGAAGTATGCCTTCGGCAACAACGAAGCGGTCGGCTCGCTGAAGGCCTTCTCGGAGAGCTTCGAGAAGCGCGGGTTCAAGAAGCTTAGTAATGTCCCGACCGGCCTTGGGACGAGAACCAAGGGATTTGCTGGCGTCGAGGTGCGTCCGGACCACCACCATGGGGGGAATGATGCGGATTGATGCGGATCTACCCTACTGCACGCACAGGCGCGGGCGCGCGTATGAGAGTTATGCGGAAAACCCGCATCAATCCGCATCATTTGCGCATAGTGGTGGCCAACACGCCGCTCGATCAGCCCTTCGGAGGATTGGGATCGTCTCCATAGGTCCTCTCGTCTCGAACTTGGCCTTCTCGGTTCTTAATGAGGACCTGAGCCTTGCCACCATCCTTCTCGATTTTTTTCGCTTCCCGCACTGCTTTATCGATGCCGGCCTGCTGCGTCTTTGGATTGGCGATCACCTCCCCGCCTTGTTTGACGGTCCACCCTTTTCCTTTGTTTGGGTTCACCGTGATGCGTTCGCGAGCCATGAATACCTCCTGAGTAACGATTGGCAGAATGGAACTCAGCTGGGAGAGAGTCGACTCCGCATTCGAAGGCGGCCCCACCTGCTTGCTCTAAAGTTATTCCGCCAATCGCACTGGGCAGACTGAGACCGAGCGAGTTAATGCGGGTTAGTCAGATGACCTCCCAAGGAAAAGTCTCCATGTCACCCATTTTTTCCACTCGATACCCCGGCTTACTTGGATCCGCAGGCACAATCACAATGGGGTCGCGGTCAGCAATGTCTATCGTTACCGTTCTTCCCGCCACGGCGGTAACCACGCCTTTCAGCCAGGAATTTACGGGATGCGCAAAATCAAACTCGTGGCCTACCGCAGGAAAACGAGGGTGCTCGGGTTGAGGAGTAGGCGTCAGTTGAAGCAACGCACCTTTGGCCAAGTCCCCATTCATAAGGACATGCCACTTCTGAACATACGCTTTCTTTTTCAAAATGATCTCCTATCCATCTTCAGATCACAAACGACGGTGGGGTACCCCAAAGTTCCAAGCCCTAAGACCACGCTACCGCATGGGATCGCATGCACAGATTTTTTCGCTGCTGACGGTTTTCGCTGGGGTCTCGGTAAGGACGTCCCGCCGACTGTCCGCCGATTTTTCCATCTTTCGCAGAGGGGAATGCCATGACTGCCAAGGCAGCACTGTGCCCGCCGACCTGGATGAAACGGGCCGAGAAGCGCGAGTTTCGCAGGGTGATCGCAGCCCGTTCGAGCCTCGGCACGCCGGTTTCGGAGGCGGAACTCGACACCGTGGCCGATTACGTGTCGGCGCGGCTGAGGCTGGTCGAGCTCCGCGATCGGGCGGCGAAGGCCGAGTTTCCCAACAGCTACCTGAAGATCGTCCGGGCCATCGAGGCGACGACGGCAACTAGCCGGAGGTTGGCGCAGGATCTTCGGCTGATCGCCCCGCCCTCCCCGCCGCTTGGCAAAAAGGCCGCGGCAGCACTCGCCGCTGAGAAGGCTGCCGGTGGTGGGTGGGATGGCTTGCTGGACACCGGCACGCCGGCATCCGTTTTCCGCACCCCGCGGCCTCCACAAGCGCGGAAAGGTAGTGAATAGTGCTCAAGACCTTTAGGCGTCTAATTCCTCAGGCATTGACCCCCACCATACAAGATAAACGCATTGTTCATCGTGCTGACTGGCGTTTGGCTGGTGCCGGTCGTGAGCTTGTTTTGCATACTTGCGATGCGCGCTGAGATTTTCAAATAGCCATCGCTCATAGTTTAGAACTTCATCTCGGCTGAGGCTCCAGTCCAATTGAACAAAACCACGCATCTCAAGATTTTGCTTGGCCAGCCATCGCCGCCACGTACCACGTCGGGCTATTGGAGTAGCAGAAATGCCCGTTGAGAATTGCTCAACCTTGGATGATGAAATGACATCTTTTACTGTACGCAAAGACGCGTTGTAGCGGATCAGTCGACGACCCGTGGCAGGCAGGATGCGCATATGAGACTTCCGATCAACGCGACTGCAAGAGCAGAAGTCCCACCCAACCTGTACGGCTCAGGATTATCAAAGACCGTATCTCGGATCCTGGCCCTAGCACCACCCCAACTTCATCGCGCCCCCTAAGGGGAAGGAGAAAATTCGATGACCGATGTCCCTCAGACCACCCGCCGAGCCGTCCGAGCCTACGAGGCGGCAAGCGAACGCCTCGCAGATCGCGGTGTGAGTGATGCCGAGAATGGTCGCGCCATGGTCGCGGCCGGCCTATCTCGATGGTCTCGCGCAGTCGAACCTGAAGCGCTGATTGAGGAACTAGCGAAACTTGTCGGCGGACTGGCGCGAGCAACTGACGTCGATCTTAATGGCGCAAATGATGTGCGTCCCTCATCCCACTAGTTTACCGTCCATCGAAAGAGCTTGACGGAACTACTACCATCCTTATTGATTGTTGCAGGTCACAGTACGGCACGCCGGGCGCTGCCATAATGATTGCAGAGGTTACCTCTGCGAGGGACCGACTAAACTCCGGCCTTTCGGTACGCCAGGCGCTGCCGAGAACGCTGCGAGACCCAAGGGGACGGCACGCCTGGCGCTGTCGCATCTGAGGGTGATGGATCGAGGCCGTTGGCGAGGCAAAGCCGCCAGTGTGAGCGCGGGTCCGCTGCAGGCAACGCCAGTGGCAGTGCCATGTCCTCCTCTGATCAGAGATCACCCATGCTGAATCATCGAACCTCTTCCTCAAAGCCTTATCCGAAGGCCATGCTTGGCCCGGTGATGGCCTCTGCTGGATTCCCGCGCGCCTTCCTTAATTCTCGACCCGACGGCCTACCTGCAATCCGCGCCGAGGCGCCCGATCCGCGCAAGGTGCTCGCCGACCTCACCAAGTCGGTCGACGACTTTCAGACCCGATATGATGCCCGTTTCGGCGACATGCAGACCGCCTATGACGGCATCCAGAAGCAGCTTGCCGCTGCCGGGATGAACGTCGCCGCCCTCGACGGCGCGGCTCCTCCCGATCCGGAATACAGCCGAATATTCGCTACCTACGCCCGGAGGGGCCACAACGAGAGCGAACTCGACGCCGCGAGCCGGACCGGCGAACGCGCGATCATCCGTGCCGCCATGAGCACCGGTTCCAACAGCGATGGCGGCTATGTGGCCCCTGTCGAATGGGATCGACGGATCAGCAAGGCGTTGCGGGCGGAAAGCTCTCTCCGCACCTTGTGCCGTGTCGTCAGCACGACGACGGCCGGCTACTCTACCCTCTGGAACAACTCGGCCTGGGTTTCTGGCTGGGTCGGTGAGACCGCGTCTCGACCGCAGACCACGACCCCAACCCTGTCGCCTATCAACTTCAAGACGGGTGAACTCTACGCGCAGCCGGCCATCACGCAGCAGCTTTTGGAGGATTCGCAGATCAACCTTGAAGACTGGCTTGCTCTTGAGGTCGCGGACGAGTTCAACCGGCAAGAGAGCGTCGCGTTCGTCTCCGGCGATGGCGTGAACAAGCCGCAGGGCTTCCTATCCTACGTCGGCACCGGCACGACTTTGCATCCGGGCGGCGAGCCGGGCGTGACGGTTTCCGGCGCGGCGACGGCCCTGACCGGCGACGGCCTGATTGGCCTCGTCTATTCGCTGGCAGCACCCTACCGGGCCAACGCCTCGTTCCTCATGAACTCGTCCACCATCGCTGCAGTGTCGAGGCTGAAGGACGGCCAGGGCAATTACCTCTGGCAGCCGTCGTTCATTCTGGGCCAGCCGCCGACCTTGCTCGGCAAGCCGGTGTACTTCGACGAGGCCATGCCGAACGTAGGGGCAGGCACTCTGCCAATCGCTTTCGGCGATTGGAGCCGGTTTTACGTCATCAACGACCGGCTCGGCACGACCGTTCTTCGCGATCCCTACACGGCCAAGCCCTACGTGCTGTTCTACACCCGCAAGCGCGTCGGCGGCGGCGTCCTCGATCCGAACGCGGTGCGTTTCCTCAAGGTCAGCACCTAATTCGAGATGGGTCCGGTCCATCAGGCCGCGAAACCTCCTCCCGGACCCTAGCGCCGGCCCTGTCGATACCTGGCGCCGGGGCCGGCGCCCCCCCCCTTTCCGAGCTTGCGGGTAGCTTCGTGTTTCGCGCCCGCCGGACCACTCGCACGGTGTCCGCAACAACAGCGAGAGCCGGCGGCCTTTTCCCTAGAGGCGCGGCCGGCAGATCTCTTCAGCGCTTCGCTTCGGAGCGCCGAACCTCCCGGCCGGGACCACGGATGTACTGGCCCGGCCGGGACTTACTTTCTCCAGCCATTCACCCGACAGGCAGGGCGATCCATGACAGCCATCAACGTCATCAAGCAGAGCGATTCGGTTCACATGCTGACCGACGGGGCCACGTGTCGGGACGGCTCGCGCTACGCGGCCAGCACCTGCAAGGCATTCCCGGTCCCGCACCTCAACGCCGTGATCGCGACGAGCGGCAGTCTGATGTGGTCGCCGCTGATCCTGTCGAACCTACTGCTCTCGGTGACCACCTATGACGAGCTGAAGCAGTGGGCGCCGACCCTGCTCCAGAAGGCGGTCGTGGAGGCATCTCAAGTCTTCATCGGCGAAGGGACGCCTGAGGTACTCCTCGTCGTCGCCGGCATCTCCGAGACGACCGGGCCGGATGCCTTCAGCGTCACCACCTGCGAACGGATCGCCGAACCGTGGGTCGCGCTCACCCACGGCGACTGCTCCCTATGGCCGAGTACCCCGGAGATCCAGGCGGAGTTCCGAGAGGCCTACGGGGACGTCACATCCGGCGACGAGCTCGATCCGGCCCGTTGGGGCGTGCGGGCCATCGAGATGCAGCGCCGACACCCGGAGGCCATCATCGGCGGTTTTGTCCAGCTCAGCAGCGTGACGCGAGACGGCATCTCGACCCGCATCGTTCACCGCTGGGACGAGCCGATCGTGGGAGTGCATGCTGATGCAGCCTGAGACCTTACCGAACACGATTCAGGTTCTTGCAATCCCGCACATGTTGGACCCAACACGGGATCGCGTGAAGCTCACTTTTCTACCGGGCCAGACGATCGCCGAGATGGTGGACGAGACGCTGCCAGCAGCTCGCGAGCTTGGCCCTAGCTACATCCGCGTGACGATCGACGGCCATGTTGTCGAAGCCGAGCATTGGCACCGCGTCCGCGCCAAGGCTGGGATGCATGTCCTCATTCGAATCGTCCCCCAGGGCGACGCTCTGAAGAGCGTACTCACCATCGCCCTAACCGTGGCGGCTGTGGCAGCAGGGCAATACTACGCCCTCGGCCTGCTGGAAGTCCTGAGCATCGGCGCCGGCGTGGCCACGCAAGCGGCAGCGGCGGCAGCGATCACCAGTCCGATCCTGAGAGGCGGACGGCTTATGTCGAACGGCTTCGAAAGTGCGCGGGATACCTAGGGGGAGTCGCGACTTCGTAGTCACTCATTATCCTCGTCAGTACGCCGCCAAAGCCGCTTGGAACGAGGACAACTGTCGCATGCCATACGGCATGATCTTCGTCCGCACGCTTCACTCAGCGGGGGCGTCGCCCATCAGCCGCGCTCGGAAAGGTTATTGGCAACGTTGCGCTGTGTGAATAGAAGCTACTATTCTAGGGCCAAGAAATGCTACGCAGCCCTACCTGAGACAACGATCTGATTCGATAGGACCAGCACAAATGGCCAAGGACGGCAAGGACAAACCAGCGGGCGGGCATTTTGCGACAAAGCCGAGCAAGCATTTAAATGAGCAGCATAAAATCATCCACGGAAGCGATCATGTAAAAAACCCAAGCAACACAACCAGCGACAATAATAAAAAGGGCAAAAAGCCGGGGCAAGCTCCATTAGAGGTTAAGAGTAGAGACGATTAATGTTGAATCGGGCTTGATTCACAAATATATGTTTTGATACCGCTTACGCCGAGACCTGATTTTATATAATAGGTCGCCCCGAAGACCAGAGGGCTTAATGCAAACATAATCATGGCAATCCTCACGTACCTGCTGTTTTTGTTTAAAAAAGTTGAGTTAGTTTCTATTCTTTCCTGATAATTTTCTGTTTCGCCGCCGATGAGAGAGACTGGACTCTCTCCGGCGACATCCCACCATAGCGCTGGTCGGCTCCCAGGCAGCGCAAATGGCACAGGACGAGCAGCAAAAAAACAGAAATAAGCTGCAATTAATACCCAGATGGATGTTACACCTAAGGACCAGACAATATACTGGGAGATATTGTTATTATAAACAACAAGAGCGGCCGCGAACAGTGCGGTCGAGAATGTTATGCATCCAGTCGCAAGCGTTAGCGCCCTCTTGTCAGCATCAAGAGCGAACTGCATCTGAGCCTTTAGATATGTTTCGCCTTGTGAAAGAATTGTTTTTGCAACTTCTTCTTCCACATTGCTCCAGTTCGGCGGTGAGTGGTTGGTGTTCGAACCCATGACAAATCCTACCTGAATTTTTTCAATTCTCAATTAGCAACTCTGACCATCATTGTTAAGTCCGTCGGATAAAAATGCCGCCGACGATGGGGATGCGTGTCAGTTCGACAGTGCAATAAGGCCGCCATTTTACCTAGCGACGGCCCCATACCTGCCAGTCCTTCGTCCGCCCCCCATCTACCATTCGGCTCGCGCACCCGTCTAAGCGCGCAGTCGACGCGGCGGGATACGGCAGTTATCCATGCTACCGCTCAAACAAGCCAACAACTACCGGCTTGAACGTATCCGACGCCCCTCTCGTCCGAAACCAGATGCGCTAACAAGCGCCAGCGAAGGCCTAGAACCGGGCGTGTGACACCGATGCAACGCATCAGTTCTCGATTGAGGACCTGACTTTCACATCGAGAAATTGCACGATCTTTTTTCACGCTCGCTTGATGGAAGGCGATGCATATGGATTTCGTGGCACTCGACATCGAAACTGCGAACGCGGATCAGTCCAGCATTTGCGCCATAGGGCTTGTTAGCTTCAAAGGCGGCCAGATCATTGACGAGCGCCACCTGCTCGTCGATCCGGATGATGAATTCTCCCCACACCATGTCCGCATCCATGGCATCACTGCCGAGCACGTGCGAGGCAAGCCAACCGTGCCGCAGATGCTGGCGGAGTTGGGGGAGACCTACAAGGGAGCCACACTGCTCCATCACGGTCCATTCGACCGAACCGCCTTCCGCCGTGCGTTCCATAAGCACACTCACACCCCGTGGGCCTGTAATTGGCTCGACAGCCTGATGGTCGCTCGCCGGACATGGTTCGAGCACGCCGGCATGGGCGGATACGGCCTGAAATTCCTGGCAAAGCACTACGGTATTCCGCTCGTGAATCACCACGACGCGGTCGAAGACGCTCGCGCTGCAGGGCTGCTTTTCATCCGCGCCAGCAAGGAAACAGGGCTCTCGATAGACGAGTGGTTCGATCGTGTCGCCGCCCCTATTGGAGCCCCCAGGATCGGCATAAGTGGGCCTGCTCAAGCCCTGGAAGAAGTGCTTAAGAACGAGACGATCGTTATCACCGGCGCATTGCAGGTGATGGAAAGGAAAGAAGCGCGTGAGCGGGCCGTGGCTGCTGGCTTCAAGGTGGGTGAGAACGTCACTGCGAAGACGACGATACTCGTCGTGGGAAATCAAGACGTCCGAAGGCTTGCTGGCAAATCGATCAGCAACAAACAAAGCGAGGCCGAGAAACGAGCTGAAAATGGGCAGTCGATCCGGATTGTGACGGAATCGGATTTCCTCGACCTCATATCATTCCCCCTGAATGGAGAAGCCGTCTAACTGCAGAGATCCGCTGCATCTAGAAGGCAACGGGAAAAGCGTAATTTCTCAACGCAGCAGACATGTCCGTCGGCTTTGGCCGCGGCAGGATGGCCGCACGTCCTCGACCAGCTACCTCTAGCCAGATTTGATTAGGGCGGGAGTTGGTGTGACACGGGAGGAATTGATGCCGAAGGGCCTGTGACTCCGGTACATTAAGGAGGCTGGACTATAATTAAACCGTCACCAAGTCGAATGACCCTTTCCGATTTTATCAATACATTCAATATGAGACACCATGGAAAAATTAGTCCACGCTGCGCCCGCAGGTGTTTTGAAGTTGATTAAAAGTCCGGGAAGTCGCATGCATAGAACAAGATCCTCAATTTTTGCTGGGTCAACAGGGGTGCATGCTTCTACGATGACTTCCCCCAGCTTGGAATGATTTCCCGTATGAAGGGACGGCATGCTGAATTCCACCATCCAAAAATAGTCTGGAAGCCCCACAAATTGAGTTATGTCCTGCGATGATATATTTGACCCGTCGTGGGCGGTAGATGTCAGCAGGTGATTCTCGTACTCATCTTTAGTCAACAGTATTGGCCTAAGAACGAAATTATCATTCCTACTTGTTATATAGTCGAACCACGGATTGCTGGCTAAAGGACCAAGACTTGGAAGTAAATTTTTTAGCATAATCACCGCTGCAAGTTCAGCGCCAACGGCATTGCAGTTAGAGGTCTCAGGTGCAATCGCGATGATCCAATGCGCCTTAACGTCTTTATCCACTTCAAGAGCGCGAGCGCTCAAGGTATAGTATGGCCCGAAATTGTCATCGTGAATAACGAAGTGATCGATCCAGAGGCTTGATTGACGGTAGGGTGCTGATGCAGGCCCAGAGTACGCAGGGATCGCCTGTGGGTGCCATTCGTCACTATTCTGTGTGTACCCACATACGAACACGACATGCTCTTCAGGCACGGCCCCCGGCTGACTAGTAGGCTGAGTTCCTGTAGTAAATACGAGCAATACCGGGTGAGCAGACTGCACGTGCGATGCAATAATTGACACGTACTGTTCAGACGTAAGGCTCGTACAATCCTGAATAATAGGCTTGCCGACGCCGGAATTCTCGATGAAGCTTGCTACATTTCCGATCTTCAATCCTTCTCTCGGGTTAGAGATCGACTCTCGGTCATTAATGGCTTTCCCGGTTACTGGGCCAACTGATCCGCTGATCGTATTAAGGGCCATTCTCAAGCAAGCATGCGCACAAACATGTGTCATGCTGTTCTGTTGGCAATAATAAGCTGCATCTATATAAAATTTCTTTCCGCGTGCAAAAATATTAAACGAGCTCTCAGCGCAAATATAATTATTTAATAGCCTTTTTCTCTCTCCGGATTCGGCCGTGATCTCAGGGGGGTGAAAATAGGCCTCGTAAACATAGGACTTGCAGAAGTCCGACTCTGCCGGCTTTCGATAATTAATAAAGACAACTTGGCCTATTATTGCATCGGCATTAACACGGTTGATGTCGTTGTTGTGATCGATTTTTCTAAGGAACGTAATTTTTACGGCTTCCGCAGCGCCGCCGCTTCCATGATAGCTGTCGAGATAGTCGATCTCTTCGTCGACTCCATTCGAACCATGGGCTGTCTCAACAACAAACGACGCAGCCCCTTGTTTTCTGGCAAGAGTACAAACACGATGCAGTGGTATGTAATTTGAATTCTTAGTCTTCCAATGCTTGGCGACTAAGTCAAAATAAAAGGAATATGGCGGAATGCAATCTATCCACTCATCTATGGTGGGGAGACACGAATATGCTGCCATCTATGTCGCTTCTTGATTTTTCTGACGAAAACGGCCAACAAAAATGGCGCTTCACCACTCTGGGTCAAGCGCCATTCCAGAATTTTGTCGCTTGCCGCAAAATTATTTCGGCATGCTTGGCTTCGCTGAAAAGCCGGATCAATCCCGCTTGGTGCCGCAAATGACGATGTTAGGGTCATAATCCCCCGACGAAACCTGAATGCGCTCCAGGTACAACTGCTGGTCTTTGGTCGGGCGCGGCACGTTCAACAACTGATGTGCGCCGCGATCGGCAGCCGCAGAGATACCGGCCGCCTGAGCGGACACTTCCTCAGAAGCGTTTTTCGGCATAGATGATTTCCCCGCCTTGGTACGGTCATGCGAAACAGTAGCGCGCCGACGACCGGATTGTTCCTTTGGCATGCCAACCTCCTCGCCGATTTCGCACCAGGGACTCATCTCGCCGAGCTGCTACTCTACGAGGGTTGGGTACCCAAACTTACGAATCAGACGCCTAGAATTGTAATCATGCGCTTGGCCGCGACCTAGCACCCACAACCTGCGTCCGCAAGCGCAGGATGGGTCGGCATGGTTAATTTTTTCTTTCAGATCATCGTGTCTGTCAGTCAGTTGGCTGTTCCAATCGTTGGCTTCAAGGCTTCAGCATTCAAGCTTGTCAGCTTGGATTGCTCCCACATGAGACAAGTCAGCGGCTTTGAGAAGGCATGCCGTCATCGCTCGCCATCATTGTTGTCTGGACGGGCCAGACGCCCCTTGTTCACAAGCCAATCCCGCAGTGCCTGACGGATCCAGTCGGGCCTAGACGCATTCCGACCGCTTTCGGCCATGTGGACGTCGAGGGCGGCGAGCAAATCTGGTGGGAGCCGGACCATCACGGGCGTAGCGTCCGTGCGGGGGCGACCGCCCTTGTTCTTTGTTTTCAATATTGACAACGACATAGCTTGATAATATCAAAAACAGTGCGGACCGCCAAGGTGCTACCAACACCGAAGCGGCCCTAACCACACACGTCGAGGGACGACGCACCATGGCTATCCGGAATTCTACAGCATCGGCTCGCGCCGGTGAACGCTCTCGCTCGCCTTTTGCAGCGGCATACGCTCGTCCATTCCCCGAGCTTGAGGCTCCGGAGGACGAGGGAGGAGAGTACGGGCCCGTCATCCGCGCCGACCGGCCTGACACAGACCACGTCCGCCCCCCACGCTTCCTCGATATGGCCGGTGACCTCGTCTCCGCCGTCCTCATCATCGCCGGGGGCGTGCTTGCCTACGGCTTCGTGCATCTGACTTGAGGGAGGCTGGCATGAGCACCGCCCGAAAGATCGCCCCTGGCGACCAGAAGCCAAACCTGCGCCAGCGCGCAAAGGCATCGAGGCAATCAGTCCGTTCCATCCTGGAGGCCTCGCCCGGAATCGAACTTCGACAGGAGATCTGCGCCCCCGGCCGGCTAGGCGAAATGCTGGCAAAGGCGTGGGACCTTCGGGACAAACTAGACGACGAAACCACACCGGAGAACCGCGCGATCCTCCAACCCATGGAGGACTACTACCTCCGCAAGATCGACGATCTGGAGATGGCTATAAGCTTCGCGCGGGCAACCAGTCCCGCAGGCATGCTAGCGCAGCTCGCTGTAGCTGCTTCAGCTGTCGATGCGGCGGCCAATGGTTCGAACCATGCGGTCTGCTCGGCAGCCGGCGAGCGAGCAGAACGATGCCTGTTCTCGGTCACAGCTGCCCTCTGCACGATGTTTGGCCTGGACCGCGTGCGCTTCGGAGCGAGTCGCTATCTGTCAGAGAACTGCGACCAACTCGCTGTCCTCGCGCCCGAGGTGGCCTGACATGACCAACGTCGTTCGCTTCCCCGCCTCTCGCCGGATCCAGGCCACCACCATCCCTCGCGAGGAGTTCGAGCGCCTGGCCGAGCTCGCCCTCGATATCGTCGACCGCATCGTAGCGCTTCTCGATGAGGCTGACGGTGATGCAGATCTCGAACCGGACGCGGATCGAGAGCCGTCCCTTGGCGCACCGGAAGGACACGAGGGCCAAGTTACATGGTTGCGCGGTGGAAGCCGCGACGCAGAGCTCTGAAGGTCCAAGCGCGATATCCATTTGACCTCGCTTGACAACAGATGGCAGCGCTATACATTGCTTGATGTCACGCGAGGTCAAATCGATGCATGCAGTCCTGGACGAGCCCCGGTCAAGCGATGCCGCGACAGGCGCACGGTTTGGTTCTGCGATTACCTGCTACGCGGCAGGTATCGATAAAAAGACGTTGAACAATTGGCTTAGCCGTCAGCCGGCCGTGGTGCTGCTGACCGAGGAAGAGCGTCGAGAGGCTGGAGAGCGAAATCGCTTCAGCTTCGATCGCAATCGGGTGGTGCAAATCGCTTTGACGGCCGAGTTGGTTCGGCTCGGCGTGCAGCCTCGTCGGTCCGCAATGTGTGCTGCCACGTTCACGGACGCGGCTGAAGGCCCAGGAGCTCATCCGCATTTTGCACCACGGATGCCCGGCGAACTTTTCAAGAATGCCTTCACCTTCCTCGTCGTGCCGCCTGGTGATGTCGCGCCCAAAGTTGTCCCTGTCTCTGCGGAGACGACCGTCATTGAACTCATGCATCCGGAGTACGGGCTGCCGTTCTCCACTGCCATCGTAGTCAAGGTCGATGACGTCGTTGATCGCGTCCGGGCCGCTTTGCTTGCAGGTTCTTAGCCCCATGCCCCGCCGCCCCACCATCACCCAAGCTGCCATCTCCCGCGCCGTGAAAGGTGCTCAGGCTGCCGGCCTGAAAGTCGGTCGCATCGAGATCGATGGCGGCCGAATCGTGATTCACTCCGGCAATGACGTGCGACAGGAGCCGGCATCCGACTTCGATTCGTGGAGGGCAAAGCGCGATGCGCGTTAGGCTGAAGGGTCTCAATTCCAAAACGAAGGTGCTCAGCGACGGCACCAAACGGACCTACTGGTACGCCTGGAAGGGTGGTCCGAGGATCGAAGGCCAGCCCGGCACACCCGAGTTCATGGCGAGCTACAACGAGGCGGTCTCCGAACGGCGGAAGCCGGCGGCTGGCGTCATGTTCTCGATCCTCAAAGGATACCAGGCCAGCGCCGAGTTCCAGGGGCGCAGCGCCATCACCCGTAAGGACTACATCCGCCACATCAAGGCGATCGAGGTCGAATTCGGTGACCTCCCCCTTGGTGCCCTCACCGACCGGCGGGTGCGTGGTGAGTTCATGGCTTGGCGGGATCGTCTCGCCGTGAGGTCTCGTCGGCAGGCCGATTATGCCTGGAGCGTTCTAGCCCGCGTCCTGTCATGGGCCCTCGATCGCGGCCTCGTGCTGGTGAACCCCTGTGAGAAGGGTGGCCGTCTCTACCGGGCCCAGCGCACCGACAAGGTGTGGACGGCGGCGGACGAGGCCGCATTCCTGGCAAGGGCGCCCGTGCACATGCGCCTGCCCCTAATCCTAGCCCTCTGGACCGGTCAGCGGCAGGGCGACCTCCTCCGCCTCACCTGGTCAGCCTATGACGGCGAGACGATTCGCCTCCAGCAGAGCAAGACCGGCGCGCGCGTGGTCATCCCGGTCAGCGGACCGCTGCGCGAGGCCCTAGCAGCCACGGTACGTAAGAGCCCGATCGTCCTGGTGAACTCCGAAGGTCGCCCCTGGACGAGTGACGGCTTCCGCTCGTCGTGGCGGAAGGCCTGCCAAGCGGTCGCGGTGAGCGGTGTGACATTCCACGACCTGCGCGGCACGGCGGTGAGCCGTCTGGCGCTGGCAGGTTGTTCTGAGGCTGAGATTGCGACCCTGACCGGGCACTCGCTGAACGATGTGCGCTCGATCTTGGATGCTCACTACCTGAACCGGGATCCGGCACTTGCCATCTCGGCCATCAGGAAGCTCGAAACAAGAACGCAATTTCCCGACCGGGTACCCGACCGGGCCTAGATGTTCTTGGACTGAAGTGGAAAAAGCGTAGTTAAATCAGTGGCTGGGGGACGAGGATTCGAACCTCGACTAGAGGAGTCAGAGTCCACTGTTCTACCGTTAAACTATCCCCCAACGAACCCTTTGAAGACAAGGCGTTTTTTACCGCCGCTCTTCGAACTGGGCCGGAAGCTTCGTGAGCGCCTCCGAACGAGGTTGTTCGCATAAGCCACTGCTCCCGTCCGGTCAACCACCCCGATGACGCCAAAATCACCGAGGATGGATTTCCACGGTCGGCGTCTCGCGGGCGGCGGAGTCGACTTCCCCGCCCAGCCTAGACCGGCCTTGCCGAGGGAGATGCAACCCGCCGACATCCATGTCACGCATTCCCGACGCGACGCACGCGCGCCCCCGCTCCTGACTGGCCGTATGTGCTGCGGCCGTGGGGCCATTCGTCCGATGGGAAAATCGTGCGTAAATGTCAGCTCACCGAAACATCCATACTTGTCCGGGGTTGGCGAAGAGAGCGTGAGGCCCGATTCATTCCGGCGGCGTTTTGGGCAGGGACCGTCAGTGTTCGAGGAACGTCACAGGGTCCGCGTGGAATGAGCCCCGCCGGACAAGAGCGCTCCCGCCATGGGGCGAGGGAGGTCGCGGGTTGAGCGCGCGCGAATACGATCTTCTCGTCATTGGCGGCGGCATCAACGGCGCGGGTATCGCTCGCGACGCGGCCGGGCGCGGCCTCGGGGTGCTGCTCTGCGAGAAGGGCGATCTGTCCGAGTTCACTTCGTCCGCCTCGACGAAACTCATTCATGGCGGTCTTCGCTACCTTGAACATTACGAGTTCCGACTGGTGCGGGAGGCACTGGCCGAGCGCGAGCGCCTATTGCGGCTCGCTCCCCACATCATCTGGCCGCTGCGCTTCGTCCTGCCACACGACGAGGGCTTACGCCCTGCCTGGATGCTGAGGCTCGGTCTGTTTCTCTACGACCACCTCGCCCGCCTGCAGACCCTGCCCGGCTCGGCCTCCCTGCGCCTGCAAGGCACGGATCTGGGCGCGCCGTTGCAGCCGCGCCTGACGCGCGGGTTCGCTTATTCGGATTGCTGGGTCGAGGATAGCCGCCTCGTGGTGCTCAACGCCATGGATGCGCGCGAGCGCGGCGCCGAAATCCGGACGCGCACCGCCGTCGAATCCGCCCATCGCGATGAGACATCCTGGGTCGCCACAATCCGCGACGTCGTATCCGGCCGCCGCGAGACCGTACGTGCGGGCATGGTCGTCAACGCCGCTGGTCCCTGGGTCAGTGAGACCCTGGGGCGCACGCTCGGCCTCGCAAGCCGTGCGACGGTCAGGCTCGTCAAGGGTAGCCATATCGTCGTGAAGAGGCTCTATGACGGCGCGCAGGCCTATATCCTGCAACAGCCGGACGGGCGGATCGTCTTCGCGATCCCCTACGAGCGCGACTTCACCCTCATCGGTACCACGGATGTGCCCCATGGGGGGGAGCCGGGCCCGGTCCGAATCTCCGAGGACGAGACCCGCTATCTCTGCGACTGCATCAACCGGTCGTTCCGGGCTCGGGTCGGCCCCAACGACGTGGTGTGGAGCTTCTCGGGCGTGCGCCCGCTCTTCGACGATGCCGCCACGAATGTCTCCGCGGTGACTCGCGACTACGTCCTCGATGTCTCGGACCGCGATGGCCGCCTGCCCGTGCTCTCGGTCTATGGCGGCAAGATCACCACCTACCGGCGCCTCGCCGAACACGCGATCGGTAAGCTCGCCCCCTATCGACCGGGGTTGAAGCCCGCCTGGACCGCCACTGGGATTCTTCCCGGCGGCGACTTGCCGAATGCCGATATCACGAGGTTCCTCGGCGATCTCATGGCGCGACGGCCCTTCCTACCGCCGATGATGGCGCGGCGCCTGGCCCGTGCCTATGGCACCTGCACGGACGAGCTACTGGGCCCGGCACGGAGCCTCGCCGATCTCGGCACCGATTTCGGAGAGGGACTCACGGCGGCGGAGGTGGATTACCTGATCGATCGCGAATGGGCACGCAGCGCGCAGGACATCCTCTGGCGCCGCTCGAAACTCGGCCTGCATCTGTCACCCGAGGGACAGGCCCGGCTCGAAGACTATATGACCGGCAAGGCCAGCGCAGCCTGAGAGCCGATGGACTCGCGCCCGGCCTCGCGAGCCGTACAGGAACGACACGCTCCAAGGATGGGAGGCGGCCATGACCCGTTATGTCGGTGCCCTCGATCAGGGCACGAGCAGCACGCGCTTCATCGTCTTCGATCGCGGCGGCGCAATCGTCGCGTCGGCCCAGCGTGAGCACGAGCAGATCTATCCCTGCCCCGGCCATGTGGAGCACGACGCGAACGAGATCTGGCGCAACACCCGCATCGTCATGCGCGAGGCCCTGGCGATGGCGGGGCTGGTCGCTTCCGACCTCGTCTCCATCGGCATCACCAACCAGCGCGAGACGACGTTGATCTGGGATCGCGCCACCGGGCGCCCGCTTCACAACGCCCTGGTCTGGCAGGATACGCGAGTGGACGGGCTCGTGAGCGAGTTCGCGCGCGATGGCGGCAAGGACCGCTTCCGGACGGTCACGGGGCTACCCTTGGCGAGCTACTTCTCCGGCCTCAAACTCGCATGGCTTCTCGACCGGGTACCCGGCGCCCGCGTAGCGGCGGAGGCCGGGGATGTCCTGTTCGGCACCATCGATAGCTGGCTCGTCTGGAACCTCACGGGCGGACCCGCGGGCGGTCTGCACGTCACCGACGCAACCAATGCCAGCCGAACCCAGCTCATGGCTCTCGACACCCTCGATTGGGATCCCGGCATGATCTCGGCCTTCGGCATCCCGCGGGCGATGCTGCCGAAGATCGTCTCCTCGAGCATGGTCTATGGCGAGACGCGCGGCGCCCTCCCCGGGGTTCCCATCGCCGGCATCCTCGGCGACCAGCAGGCGGCCCTGTTCGGCCAGGCCTGCTTCTCTCCCGGCGAGGCCAAGAACACCTACGGCACCGGCTGTTTCGTGCTGATGAATACCGGCACGGCGCCGGTACCTTCCACCTGCGGCCTCGTCACCACCCTCGCCTACCGGCTCGGTGATCAGGCGCCGGTCTATGCGCTGGAAGGGTCCATCGCCATTACGGGGGCCCTGGTGCAATGGTTGCGCGACAACCTCGGCCTCATTCGGGACAGTGCCGAGATCGAGCCCCTCGCCCGCACCGTGGAGGACAATGGCGACGTGTATTTCGTGCCGGCCTTTTCCGGGCTCTACGCGCCGCATTGGCGCGAGAGTGCGCGCGGCATCATCGCGGGCCTCACCCGCTACGCCAACAAGGGCCACATCGCCCGCGCCGCTTTGGAGGCCACCGCCTACCAGACCCGCGAGGTCATCGAGGCGATGGAGACGGATTCCGGGATCGCCATCAAGGAATTACGGGCCGATGGCGGCATGGTCCGCAACGACCTCCTCATGCAGTTCCAGGCGAACCTCCTCGCGGTGCCGGTTCTGCGCCCGAAGGTGACCGAGACCACGGCACTGGGCGCCGCATACGCGGCAGGCCTCGCCACGGGCTACTGGGCCGGCACGGGCGACCTCGTCGCCAATTGGGGCGTCGACCATCGCTGGCACCCACGAATGGACGAGGACCGGCGCAACCGGCTCTACGCCGCCTGGGGCAAGGCGGTGACGCGTTCGTTCGGGTGGACGGAAGCGACGGGATGAGGAAGGTCGGCCATTGCCGGCCTTCTTCGCCTCACCGTGGCCCATCGAGAGAGAAATTGGAGGCCTCGCCCGGAATCGAACCGGGGTGCAAGGATTTGCAGTCCTCTGCGTAACCACTCCGCCACGAGGCCTCTCGCACATCCCATCGATGAGGGAATGGCGCCACCGGATCGGACGGTCGATCCGGGGTGACCGGTCTCTTACAGAGCCCGGGCCCCATCCGCAACGGGGATTCCGCGACAGGAGGCCAAACGGTGGCGAGGCCGTAAACAAAGCCGACAAATATGCGAAGAGGCCTTGCGTCCCGCCAAAGCCGTGTGTAGAGACCCCGCCGTGGTCCCCGATAGCTCAGTTGGTAGAGCAAGCGACTGTTAATCGCTTTGTCGTAGGTTCGAGTCCTACTCGGGGAGCCAATTTCCTCTTCGGTCGATTGTGACGCCGAACGAGGTATGGGTGTGAGGCCGAGCGGTCTCCTCATTTCAAACCTATTCCTGTTCAACCTCGGCCATCCATGAGCGCTTCGTTCCGCCGGACCGGCTATGCGTGGGTAGTGCAATGCGGTAGCGTCACTCGGTGCGGGGGACGTCATATTTTCGGCGTGTAGTGCTCGCATTGAGCTTCTATGTTCTCGAGCGGACGGGGCCTTCCTAACGATGGCAAAGATCGCTGACTCCGGGGGCAGTCAGAGACGGGGGCATGTCATGCTGCGGTCTATCTCCATCGTCGGAACCGCATTGCACGTTCGATGAAGTCTGCAAACATCCTGATGGACTACACGGATCTGGTGTCCTTCTTCAAAAGAGGGTTGCCGATCACCGGGATCCAACGCGTCGTCTATGAGATCACCAGCGCTATACAGGCGGACGATCTCGACTGCGTCATCACTCCCATCGGCATCACCCCCTTCAAACGGCGGCTCGCGCCCATCAGTGCCCCGATGTTGGAGCTCATCGAGGCCTATGGCCGGACCAATACCGTCAAGGGGCGCTCCCTCGTCGCCAAGGCGGTGGAGGAGCTGAGTTATGTCCGCATCTTCAAGAACCAGCCGGCGGCGGCTGCCGACAGTTCCATGCCCCGGTCCGCCCCGTGGCTCGTCATGCTCGGGGCGAGCTGGTCGCGCTCGAATTATGCCGGCATCGTCAGCGCGCTGAAATCCGCCAACATCTCCTGCCGCAAGGCGATCCTGGTCCACGACATGCTGCCGATCGAGCAGCCGAAGCTCACCTTCCGTTCAGCCCATGAGACGTTCAAGCGCTGGATCGATCTCGTGCTCGAGACGGCGGATGTGATCTTCACGCCATCTCGCGCCACCGCGGAAGCCTTGATCACCTATCAGGGGTTCGATTGCGGGCGGATCGTGACCCTCGATTTCGGAGTGTCGCAGATCGGTGACAACACCCCGCCGAGGCCGTTGAAGGTGAAGGGGCCCTACATCCTCTATGTCTCTTCGGTGCATCCGCGGAAGAATCACCGGGTCGCCATCAAGGCTTGGTCATTGGCCTTCAAGGGCAATGAGGAGGCGGCCCCGAGCCTGGTTTGCGTCGGGCACAGCAAGCGCAGGAAGCGCATGATGCTACGCGCTATTGTCAGGCGCACGCCGCTGGCCCGTAAGCTTCACTTCCTCGCCAAAGTGGACGATCTGGCGCTGCGGACCCTCTACAAGAACTGCCAGATGTTCCTGTTTCCCTCCCGCTACGAGGGGTGGGGCCTCCCGGTCGCCGAGGCCCTGAGCTTTGGCAAATTCGGCATCGTCTCGAAGACCACGTCCCTGCCCGAAGTCGGTCAGCACTTCGTCGATTATGCCCCTCCCCATATGACGAGCGAATGGGCCGCCAAGATCAAATCTTACGCAAGCGATCCCGGGTTGCTCCGGGCGAAGGAGCGCGAGATCGACAGGAACTATCGCCCCGCTACCTGGACCGATACGGGCCGGCAGATCATGGCGGCCCTTCGACGTGTGGACGAGGAGGCCAAGACCGCTCGGGCCGTCAAACGTCCCACCCCGTCCCACGGGACCCCGGCGCCGGCGGACACCGCCAGGCAGCGCGTCTCTCAGACGACATCGTGATGCTGGTCGCTCCCTCGCTGCCTTCCCATTAACGTGAACTCCTGCCCTGGACACCCCGCAGGAACCGCCTTAATCAGGCGCACCAATGACTTGAAGAGGATCCATGGATTCGGGATCGAGGCAATCAAATGCGAGATGACCTTGCTGTCTGTCGGCGAGATAAGATCTTTGGTCGCGTTGGATTGCTGGGTTTATAGTCACCTAAGCATCGATATCACTTTGTTTGGCTCCTAAATATTGATTGCCGTGGGACGAAAGCTAGAGCGTCGATCGTGTTGATGCTTGTGGGTCTAGGTTGTGCAGTGACGATGAGGTCGTCGTTTTCGTTTAGATAATCCAAGAATTGAGGACGTGATCTATGGCGACATCCATCACCCGGTACGTGCGTGAAAAAGGCGAGATTCCGCTGGCCTGGGCCGGTTCGACCAT
This sequence comes from Methylobacterium sp. WCS2018Hpa-22, assembly GCF_031843785.1. Lineage (NCBI taxonomy): Bacteria > Pseudomonadati > Pseudomonadota > Alphaproteobacteria > Hyphomicrobiales > Methylobacteriaceae > Methylobacterium > Methylobacterium sp. WCS2018Hpa-22. The sequence continues at coordinate 77,104 of NZ_JAVTJA010000003.1, read as the reverse complement.
GGACATGAACTATCTCAACTTCGGCGACGCTTTGAGCCCGGTGATGATCGCGCTGCTTTCGGGCAAGCCGATCCGCAGAACGCCGATGAAGTCCTTCGCGCCTCGCCTGTCCTGCGTCGGTACGATCGGACACGGCTTCGCCAATGGTGAGGTCTGGTTCTGGGGGACGGGCTGCTCGAACTGGGCCAACCCCTCGGCGCCGGCGAACGAAAAGAAGCCGTTCGTTCCTTCGGCGGATTCGCACTTTACCGTGACCGCCACACGTGGGCCGGTCTCGGAATCGCTCCTCTCGGCCAAGACCCTCTCGCATGCCGTTCCCTACGGTGACCCAGTCTGGCTGCTGCCGCTTTTCTACAAGCCGACCGTCAAGAAGCGCTACAAGCTCGGTGTCATCCTACATCTGTCGGAGCTCGCCAATCGCGAGATGGAGGCGGTGCCGCGCAAGGAAATCGCGCGCTTCAGAATTCCGGCCGAACTCGCCGACGACGTCCATCTCATCACGACCGTCACCGAACTGCATGTCGGCGCGCTTCAGTCGAAGATCGACGAGATCCTGTCCTGCGAGCGGATCGTTTCCACCAGCCTCCACGGGATGGTGATCGCGGAATCCTACGGCATTCCCTGCCTGTATTTCGCGCCGAGCCTGAGCAAAGACGGGCTGCAATCGGTGGAGCTTACCCCCGAGGGGGATGTCGACCTGCGCATCGTCGATCTCTATACCGGCCTCGGCCTGCCGAAGATCGATGTCTACAATCAGCCGCGGCCCAAGCCGAGCGACTGGCCCGCCATCATGAAGGCCATCGACAAGAGCTGGTCGCCGAAGAGCTTCGATGGCGATGCCTTGATCAACGCCTTCCCTGTCGATCTGAGCCCGATCTCCGCCGCGCCCGGCGAGACGATCTGGGAGCACAAGGCACTGACCGACCTGAAACTCCGCCACGATGTCGGCGAATTGAACCGTCTCGACCGCAAGGAATTTCCGGGAGGTGCCAAGGCGGTGGCTGCCCGATTTCCTGATGAACCTTCCAAAGGCGCTCCCCAAGCTATGGCTGAAAAAAATGCCCCCCAACCGACTGTCGAAGATGCTGCCTTGGACGACGCGGCGAAGTTAGAAAAAAAAAAGACTTCCGCCGCTCTCCTGAAGCGCGTTAGGTCGACCTTGCCGCCCGGTTCAGTTCCCTTGGCCTGGGCGGCCAGCTCTCAGAAGTTTCCCCACGCAAATTTTGGTGACGCACTGAGTGCCGTGATGGTCGCCGCCATCTCGGGATGCGTCGTGCGGCATGCGGCCTTCGACAGCAATTCCGAGCGTCTCGTCGCGGTCGGTACCATTGGACACGCCATCCGCAACGGGACGGTCCACATGTGGGGCACCGGTCTCGATGCCCAGCGCTGCCCGGGTAGTCCGAACCCGGCGCCTTATCAGCGGCCTGCGGGAACCGAGTTCCACGTCCATGCCGTGCGTGGCCCCAAGACCGGCGCCGTGCTGAGGGCGCAGGGTATCGCGGTTCCGGAGATCTACGGCGACCCCGTTTACCTGCTGCCTAAATTCTGGCCCATGGATCACGTGGTGAAAACCCATGAGATCGGCGTCATCGTTCACCTGACCGAGCTTGCCTCCCAGGACCCCGCCGCCACTGTTCTCGACGTGATGACCCGCTACGGCATTCCCCCCGAGCGCAAGGGTGACATCCGGATCATCAACACGATCACCGACCGTGATGCGCCGTCCTTGCGCGCCAAGGTCGAGGAGATCGTGTCCTGCCGACACATCCTCTCCACCTCGCTCCACGGCCTCGTGATCGCGGAATGCTACGGTATTCCCAGTTCCTGGTTCGCTACCTATGGCCAGGGTGAAGGCCGGGAACTCAAACTCGACGACGATCAGGAGAAAGTCGATCACCGGGTGCGGGATTTCTATCTCGGCGCCGGTGTGACCCGCCTCAACGCCTTCTGCCTGGAGCGGCGCGCCAAGCCTGAATGGGACAAGGCCCTCGACTGGATCAAGGCCACATGGCGTCCCTTGGCCTACTCGCCCCAGGCCCTGTTCGAGGCCTTCCCGCTGCCGAAGGCGGTCGAGTACGAGGCGACCCCCTGGCCGGTGGAGCCGAAAGTGCTCAAAGCGCTGAAGTTCTAGGCTTCCGGCTCCGCGGAACGCGTCATATCGTCGTCCACGCGGCGATCTGGGAGAGCTGAACTCCGTCCCTTTCGGAGACGTCACCGCCCGGGGAGCAGGAACGGAATGCTTCCGTCATGGACCCGGGCCGCCGACGCGAAGACGGCACTTGGTCCAACTCTTTCATTTGGTCCGAGTCTTCTATCCTTGTCGCCAACGACCCATCGCAGAACCATCCAAGGAAGTCTGGAATGCCTAAAAGTGTGATGCTGGATGGGTATAACCTCGGGCTGGAGAAGGGTACCGGCGTCGCCACCTATGCCCGCAACCTGAGCTACGAGTTGCACGAGCTCGGCTATCGGACCGATGTCCTCTACGGGACCCGCGCCTCGCCAGGCATCGATCCGCTCCTGCGCGAGATCTCGTTCTTCGATCCGGCGGTCGGTACCCCGCCCCAATGGCTGGTGATCCTGCGCTATATCCGCGACCAGCTCACCTCACCTCTCGGGCGGCGTGCGGTGAAAGTGCCGATCACCGGCACCGTCATCAGCAAGACGTTCGAAGCGCGGATGCCGTATTTCGATCAGATCTGGAACAGCGTGAATCTGTTCGACGTCTCGCTCAGCTATTTCAAGACCTACAACCGCACGCTACGCGTCAGCGGCCTGCGCACGCCCGACATCATGCATTGGACCTATCCTCTGCCGATCCGGATTCCGGGCGCCAAGAACATCTACACCCTGCACGACCTCGTGCCCCTGCGCCTGCCCTTCACAACCGGCGACATCAAGCGGCGTTACCTGCGCCTGATGCGGCGCATCGTGAAGGATGCCGATCACATCGTCACCGTGTCCGAGACCTCGCGCCGCGACATCATCAACCTGCTCGGCTGCCCCGAGCACCGGATCACCAACACCTACCAGTCGGTGGAAATCCCGAAGAAGTTCGCCGAGAAGCCCGAAGACGTGGTCCGTCGCGAGATCGAGGGCGCGTTCGGCTTGCCCTATAAGGGCTATTTCCTGTTCTTCGGCGCCATCGAGCCCAAGAAGAATGTCGGCCGCCTCGTCGAAGCCTATCTTGCCAGCCAGGTCTCGGCGCCTCTCGTCATCGTCGGCGGCGCGGCCTGGAAATCGGATGTCGAGTTCAAGTTCATCAATCCGACGACGAACTCGTATCTCGAACAGATCGACAACATGACCTACCAGCGCGACCGCATCCGGCGGTTCGACTACGCGCCGTTCTCCCTTCTCGTCAGTCTCATCCGCGGCGCCAAGGGCGTGGTGTTCCCCTCCCTCTACGAAGGCTTCGGCCTGCCGGTCTTGGAGAGCATGCTGCTCGGCACCCCGGTCATCACCTCCAAGGAGGGCTCGACGCCTGAGGTCGCCGGCGATGCCGCGCTTCTGATCAACCCCTACGATGCCCGCGACATCGCCGACGCGATCCGCGCCGTGGATTCGGATGCGGATCTGCGCGGGCGCCTCTCCGAGATGGGCAAGGTCCAGGCGGCGAAGTATAGCCCCGAGATCTATCGCGGCCGCCTCAAGGAACTCTACGAGCGACTCTGAACGAACCTTTCCGGACCGCCGCCGGCCTCGTCGGCAGGCGGTTCGGACCACGATGAGGCCTCGACCCGAAATGGCGATTCTCGTGACCGGAGCGGCGGGCTTCATCGGTTACCATGTGGCCGATCGCTTGCTCGCACGTGGCGAGACGGTCTTCGGCATCGACAATCTCAATGATTATTATTCGGTCGCACTCAAGCGTGACCGGATTACCGATATCGCGACGCGCCGGGGCGACTCGTTCCGCTTCCTTCCCCTCGACTTCTCGGATCACGAGGCCCTGGACAGGGGGCTGGACGGGCATGGGATCGACAGGATCGTCCATCTCGGGGCGCAGGCCGGGGTGCGCTACTCCATCGAGAACCCGCGCGCCTACGTTCAGGCCAACGTGGTCGGTCACCTCAACATCCTGGAATTTGCGCGCCACCGGGGTGTGGCGCATCTCGCCTATGCCTCGTCCTCCTCGGTCTATGGCGGCAATACCTCCCTGCCCTTCCGGGTCGAGGACCGTGTCGACCATCCGGTCTCGCTCTATGCCGCCACAAAGAAAGCGGACGAGTTGATGAGCGAGACCTACGCCCATCTTTATCGCCTGCCCCAGACGGGCCTGCGCTTCTTCACCGTCTACGGGCCGTGGGGACGGCCCGACATGGCCTTGTGGCTGTTCGCCAAAGCCATCTTCGCGGGCGAGCCGATCCGTGTGTTCAACGACGGTGCGATGCGGCGGGATTTCACCTATATCGATGACATCGTCGCCGGCATCCTCGCCTGCCTCGACAATCCGCCGCCCGATGACGGCGCGGAGAAGGCGGGCGGCAGTCATGCGCCGCACCGGCTCTACAACATCGGCAACAACACGTCGGTGCCGCTTCTGCGCATGATCGACGTGCTGGAGGAAGCTTGCGGGCGTCCGGCGATCCGTCGGTCCGAGCCGATGCAGTCCGGCGACGTGAGGGAGACCTATGCCGATCTCAGCGCCATCTCCCGTGACCTCGGCTATGCCCCGACGACGCCGATCGAAATCGGCATCCCGGCCTTCGTGCGCTGGTTCAAGGCCTATCACCGGCTCGGCTGATACGAACCAGACACCCCCGCGGCGACGGCATTGCAGATGGACAGCGTCCTGTCGGGGATCCGGCTGCTAGCGGGAGGTCCCTCATCCCCCAAATGGGGGATGGCAGCAATGGGCGGGATGCTAGTGTTCCCAGGACCGACGGGCTCGACCTTACCCGGGATTCCTATGGAACAGAGATGTTCATCGATTGCCGTATCACCTACGACCTCCGATCAGATGATCGGAGCCTCGACCTTTGGACAGTGTTCGACACCAAGACCGGCCGCCCGGCATTGGTGAATGGTGTCCGGCAGGTCGGGCTTGCCTTCGCTGCGGCCGACGCACTGGTCGACGTCCTGAACGCCATGGAGCGCGCCGCGCCTGGCTCGTCCGTAACCTGGTGAAGCAGGGCTCAGCGCCCTGGATCGTCCGTCTTTTCGCCCTTATGGCCGGGAGCGTTCGCGCCGTGAGCCGATCACGGGCGTGAACGACTTTAGCCCCTTCGGCGCCCCGTCCTTAAGACAACGCTAACCCTGTTCTTTTACCACGTTGGGGTCGGCGAGGAGCCGTCCCGATGTAAGGGCCGTGCGTCTTGGACGTGGGCGATCCTCTGGGGCGATCTTTGGCCGCCGCGTCCGTCGCGCCGGTCCGGGATGCGTGAAGGGACGTCCGAGAAACACCCCGGGCAGTGGTCTTGTCGCGCGAGACGTTCGACGCCAGGGCCGCGGAGAGACAGTCGTCCGGGATGCGTGCAGGGCCGACCGCAGGATGGCACAGGACGGGGCTTCGTAGCCTGATCCTGACGGCCGCCGTCGCCTTGCCGGGGGTGCAGGCGCAGGCCCAGTCGCGCCCGGCGACACAGCTTGCTACCCCGACTTTCGGCAGCACGAATCCCTCCTCCGCCACGGGTGCCGGTACCACGGGTGGTCCGACCCTGCGTGGGAGCGGCGCGTCCGGCGATGCATCGACGGGTGCCGCCTCCCCAAGCGACGGCGCTTTTTCGCAGACGGACGATGGTTCGGCCGGCACCGCTGCCCGGCGGCGCTCCCCTTCGCCCGTTCCGCCTGTGGCTTCGAGCGCCGGCAACAACCGCAATCCCACCGATCTCTTGCGCCTGCGCGCGATCCCACCTCGTCGTTTCGGCGTGGCGACGACGCGGCCGGTCCGTTCCATCGTGCGGACACCGTCGCCGGACCTGCGCCTGACCCCGGTGATCCGCAACGCCGTCGTCGGCGCGCCGCTGCCGACCCCGTCACCCGCCCCGCCCCTGGCGCCGTCCCTGACCCTGCTACCGCTCGCCGGGATCAGCACGCCGGGTGCTTTCCTCGGCTCGGCCCTGCGCAGGCCGCTGGTGGTGGACGAGGCCTATGCCCCCCTCGGCATCAAGCTCGGGACCTTCACCTTCCTGCCGGTGTTCCAGCAGAGCGTGGGCTACGACACCAATCCGGACCAGGTCACGCCCAACCGCGCCAAGGGGTCGCTCGCCCTGCGCACCGAGGGCGAACTCGCCTTCCGCAGCGACTGGTCCTCGCACGAACTCGCGGGCGAACTCCGCGGCGGCTATCTCGACTTCCCTGACAACCAGGCCGCCAGCCGGCCCAACGGCGCGGGTACCGTTCGCCTGCGCCTCGACGCCAACCGCAGCACCACCGTCGATGTGGAGACCCGCTTCCTCGTCGACACGCAGCGGCCGGGCTCGCCCGACATCAATGCCACGCTCTCGAACCGCCCGATCGTGGCGAGTTACGGCACGACGATCGGTGTCACCGAGACGTTCAACCGTCTCCAGGTCTCCCTGCGGGGCCTCATCGACCGGTCGGAGTTCGAGAGCGCGACGCTCTCCAACGGGGCGATCCTGAACCAGAGCGACCGCAACCTGAACCAGTACGGGCTGAGGCTGCGCGCCTCCTACGAGATCTCGCCCGTCATCTCGCCCTTCGTCGACGTCCTGGCCGATACCCGCGTCTATGACCTGCGCACGGATTCCAACGGGATCCGCCGGAATTCCGATGGCATCACGGTCACGGGCGGCGCGCGCGTGGCGCTCACCCGTTTCGTCAACGGCGAGGTCTCGGCGGGTCTCCAGCATCGGACCTATGTCGATCCGGGCCTGAAGGACCTCACCGCGCCGATCATTAATGCGGCCCTGATCTGGACGGCGAGCCCGCTCACCACGGTGCGGCTCAACGCGGCCACCGGCATCATCGAAACCGCCGTCCCGGGATCGAGCGGCGTGCTGACCAAGGCGGTGACGCTGGAGGTGCAGCACGACCTCCTGCGCAACCTGTCGATCACGCTGGGCGGCGGTTACCTCGCCAGCGACTACGATCGGGTCAACATCACCGAGCGTGGTTTCTCAGCCACTGCCCGGCTCGACTACCGCTTCAACCGCTGGCTCTCCCTGCGCGGCAGCTACATCTACCAGCAGATCGACAGCAGTTCCGCTGGGTCGAGCTTCAGTGCCAATACCTGGCTGCTGGGGCTACGGGTCACGCCTTGAGGGGGCTCGGGCCGCCTCCTGAAACCTGAGCGTCCGCAGGGCTTCAGGCGGCCTCTGTCAGGTGCCGGATAAGGCCCTACCGCGCCAATGCCAGCGACGCGCCGGACTTGGAAAGCGCACCGTCCAGCGCCCCGCCGCCCTGGCGCAGGCGGGCCGTCACGGTGCCGCCGGGTTGGTAGAGATAGACTTCGCCGTCGCGGTAATCCCAGGCGGTGACCTTCGCCAGATCCTTGTTGGCGCAACCGGACGCATTCGCCTTGTAGAGGTCGAGGGCGGGGGCGCTCGACAGGGATACCTTGCAAGTCGCGCCCGTGGCGTCCCTGGCGTTCCAGCTTCCCACCACCGAGGAGCGACCGCTCGACACGACCGGCGGAGCCGGCGGTGGCACGTAGACCGGCTCGGCAACGACCGGCGCAGGCGCGACGGCCACGTCCGTACCTACCGGAGGCGGGGCGTCGACAGGGGCGGCGCTGGCGCCGGGGGGAGGAGCAAGGGGGGAAGAGGTCACCGGACCGGCGGGCATGGCCGGAGCGGCCGGCTCGAGGGCGGCCTGGGCACCCAGACCGGCACGGCTGCCGCGGCTCGGCCCATCGAGGCGCGACGAGCTGCAGGCGCCGAGGCCTGCGGCAAGGGCGACGAGGGCAACGGTCGACAGGACTTGACGCGGCATCGATCTCTCTTCCCGGCGGGGACATCGGCAATAGACCGCTGCGTCACCGCCAATTGCGCTGACGGCAAGGCAATGCGGGACGACCGAGAGGGGAAAGGCGCATCGCTCTGGCTTTTCGGACACGGTGTGGCGGCAAGGCCTCAATCGCCTCCGCGCATGCTCGCGGCCTCAGCGCCGAGGTGCCACTCCATCGATGGCAAGCCGAAGATGCATGGGCCCGCGCAAGGCAGCGCCCGAGCGATAGGGAGGCGGATCGTCGACGAGACGCGGATGGACGAGGCGTTGCGCCAGCGCCACCAGGGCCGCCTCGGCCTCGAACCGGGCGAGCGGGGCGCCCGCGCAATAATGGAGTCCGCCGCCGAAGCCGAAATGACGGATATCGGGGCGATCCGGATCGAACCGGTCCGGATCGCAGAACACTGCCGGGTCGCGATTTCCGGAGGCAAGGAGGAGGACAATGTCGGCACCCTCCGGGATGGTGATGCCGGCGATGTCGATGGCGCTCAATGCCCGCCTTGTCCGGAAATGCACCGGTGGGTCGTAGCGCAGCATCTCTTCGATCAGACGCGGCGCGAGGTCCGGCTCGCCGGCGAGCCGCGCGAGGATATCGGGGTGGCGCACCAGAGCCAGCGTGCTGTTGGCGATGAGGTTCACGGTGGTTTCGTGCCCGGCCACCAGCAGCAGGATGGCGCTGGCGATGAGGTCGACTTCGCCCATCCCCGGTTCGCCGCCTGGCCCGGAACCGGCACTCAGGCCCGACAGCATGTCGTCTTGCGGATGTCGGCGCTTTTCCTTGATGAGGCCACGCATGTAGGTGGAGATCTCGTCGAAGGTGATGATGTTCTTCGCTCGTGCCTCTTCGTTGCCGAGGTTGTCCGGTTCGAGGGCCGAGGCGAGCTGCGTCGCCCAGCCGTGGAATTGCGGCTCGTCCTCCGGCGGCACGCCGAGCATTTCGCAGATCACCGTGACGGGAAGCGGATAGGCGAGGTCGCAGACGAGGTCGAAGCTCGTCGCATCGCTCTGCTTGTCCAGGAGGTCGGCCACGAGGTCATGCGAGCGCCCACGCATGGCATGAACGCGCTGATGGGTGAATTGCCCCATCACGGCCATCCGCAACCTGTCGTGATCCGGTGGATCGCGGAAGATGAAGGGGCGATGGGTGTTGGTGAGGTGGTCCTTGACCGGGTTGACGATCCAGTCCGAGAACGGATTACCGGTCCGGGGGCGTTCGCTCGGCGGCAGTGTCTCCGAACTGATCCGCGGATCGTGCAGAAGGCTCGTGATCGCCGCATGGGTCGAGACCACATAGATGCCGTCGTCCTGGCGTGAGACGGGCGTCTCGCGCAGTCGGGCATAGAGCGGATAGGGATCGGCCCGGTTCGCCTCGTCCTTGACCGCCTCGAACAGCTGTCCGGTCTTCATGGCGATGTCCGTTTCTCGGGAAAGCCCGGCGACAGCACCGTCAGATTGTGTTCGTCGGTTCCACCGCGGATGGGGGGGAATGGTGCGCGGGCGGCGATCTGCTCGGCATAGGCGGGAAGCCACCGGGCGGAATCGAACGACACGGCTGCGATGCAGCGGCCTTTCGCGCCGTAGACGACGACGAAGCGGCCCTCCTTCGGGCTCCCCTGCGCGAAGACCATGGAATCCGCCCCTTCGGTGAGGCCGACCGACTTGATCGTGATCCCGCCCTGGGACGACCAGAAGGCGGGCATCTCGTCATAGTCCGTCTCATTGGCTTCGCCCGCGAGAAGGCGCCCGGCGTGCTCGCCCTGCGCCACGGCGTGTCCCCAATGTTCAAGGGCGACGGGACGTCCGTCAAAGAGCGGATGGGGGAACCGCGCCACGTCGCCGGCCGCGGCGATGGCCCTGTCCGGACGCCCCTCGGTGTCGAGGGCGTGGCCGGCCTCGTTGCAGACGACGCCGCCCGGCCCGGCATCGAGCCCCGATCCACTCAGCCATTCAGTGTTGCGCACCGCGCCCAACGCCACCACCACGAGGTCGGTTTCGACTACATTGCCGTCCTCGAGAATGGCCCGGACCACCCGGCCTGCCTCATTGCCTTCGAGCCGCGCGACCTTGGTCCGGCTGCGCAGGTCGACGCCGAGAGCTCGGTGCAGGGCAGCGACGATCTCGCCCACCGGCTGCCCGAGGATCCGGGCGAGGGGCGCCGGCCCCGGATCGATCAGCGTGACGGCGCGGTCGAGGGCCCGGCAGGAGGCCGCGACCTCGCAGCCGATGAAACCCGCGCCGATGATGAGGACGCGCTTGGGGCCGGCGGCGAGCGCCTGACGCAGGGCGGCGGCATCGTCGCGCCCGCGCAGGGTATGGACCCCGGCAAGGCCTGCCTCGGTCGGGTTCGGCCATGATCGTGCGCGCGAACCCGTGGCGATGAGAAGCCGGTCATACGACAAGGTCGTACCGTCGGCGAGGCGGACCTCGCGCGCCTGCCTGTCGAGACCGGTGGCGGCGACGCCGAGCCGCCAATCGGCAGCGAGGGCGTGGAGGTTCGGCAGGACCGTCGCTTCGGGCGCCACCTCGCCCGTAAGAGCGGATTTGGAGAGCGGCGGCCGGTCGTAGGGGCGATGTGGCTCATCGCCGACAAGGGTGAGGCGGCCGGCAAAGCCCGCGCGGCGCAGGGCCTCGGCCCCGCGCAGGCCCGCCAGGGACGCGCCGACCACCACCGTATGTCCCCCGGTGTTCTTCCTTTCGGCGTCCATGCTTCTCATCGGCCCTGTCGCTCCGGATCCTCGACGCGGATCGCCTGGACCGGGCAGGACACCCGAGCGCGCTCGATGGCGAGACGGGCGGAGGAAGAGGGAGCGGGGTCGTAAAACAAAGCCTCTCGCCCATGCAGCACGAAATGTCCCGGCGCCGCGTAGCAGCACTGAGCATAGGCTTGGCAACGGTTGAGATCGACGGTGACGCGCAAGGGTGGCGTCGCGTCGGGTGGCAAGGAAGAATCTGGCATGAGGCTCGCTGCAGGAATCACCCGACAAGGTTTCCGGCGAGCCGAGGTTCCGTCGCGAGCGCAAAGGTCGCGTGAGCGCTTCACGATTCGGCGTCGGTCCCGAGCTTCCGGTGCATCACCAGGGCATCGACCAATCCGAGGGTCGGATGCCGGAACGCGTCGGGCAGGCGCGCAAGTTCCGAGAAGCCGAGGCTCTTCCACAGGGCTACCGCGCGGGTATTGCTGGCGACGACGAAGTTGAACTGCATTGCCAGGAAGCCCTGCCGGGCGGCATCGTCGATGGCGTGTCGTCCCATGGCGCGGGCGATGCCGCGGCCGACCGCGTCGGGATGCGTCATGAAACCGGCATTGGCCACATGGGCCCCGCCACCCTGCTGGTTCGCCTTGAGCATGAAGGTACCGAGCACCCTGCCCTCGTCCACGGCGACGAAGACCTGGTTTGCCAGGCCGAACCAATAGTCCAGCATGGCCTTGCGGGATCCGTCACGCGGAAGCGCATAGGTCTCGCCCGCCCGGATCACCGGCTCGAGGATGGACCAGATCGCATCGGAATCGTCGGGTTCGGCGGCACGAATAAGAAGGGACGTCATCGTTCGATCCGGGCTCATGCCACTCCGATTCTTCCCCAACCGGGAAGTTTGATCGCCGGGCGGCGCAGGTCGAGTCCTGCGACGAGGCCGAGCAGGTTGATCTCGACCCCCTCGACCCAGCCGACAGTGATACCGGCATAGCCGCCGACGGTCAGCCTGATTCCAGTGCCGCTCGGCGTGCGCTCGACGATGCGTCCGGGGGGCGCCCAATCCTTCCCCAGCGCCGTCGGCGGAAGAGTGACTTGCGGCTCCGGCAGGCGGGCCAGCACATGCGCCGCGAAGCTGTTCGAGTTCGGGCCTGGCCAGGCCCGGTAGGTTCCGAGCGCCCGGTAGGGGTAGTCGGCCACGGCCGCGCGGATCGCCGGGATGGCGCGGGCGGCATCGTCCCCGTCGAGGGCGAGAATGGTTTGCGGATCGTTGCCGAACCAGCGGCCGTCTGCGGCCCAGCCATCCGTGCGGACCGGCATCCCCCAGCCGACCACGTCGTAGCGGGTGTAGCGAGCGGCACCGGCCGGTTTCACCACGATCCAGCTGTGATGGGCAAAGATCCCGCGCCAGCGCCCGACACGCGCCGCATAGACCCTGACGAGGGCCGGATCGGTCGCTTTGGGCGGGCGCAACAGCCCGGCGCTCGACCAGTCGGCCACTGCCCAATCCGCTGCGCCGCCGCCCCGCGCCGTCCACCACAGCGCATGGGTGCCGAGCGGCAGAAGGAACAGACCGAGCAGAAGGAGGCCGAGCATTCGGACGGTGGTGCCAAGGAGGGAGAGGGAGATCACGAGCAAGGATGTTTGCCTGCGCCGAGCCTCCCGCAAGCGCCGCTTTCGTCGCAGCGGCGCATGCCGTTGATGCCGTTGATGCAGTTCGGCAACAGGCGGGGCTCCAACCGTCCATCTGCGCCCTCCCCCCTTGCGGAAATAGACGCTCTCGCGGATGAAACATTATAACATAATTCTTGAGGGGCGTGATGCGGACGAGACGATCGAGGATCTGGCTGGCCGGGACGATGCTATCCGGCGCGGGCCTGACATCCGGCGCGATGGTCGCTCCCGTAGCGGCCCAGCAGGCCGAGGCGACGCTCTCCGAACTCAGCGTGACCTCCGCGAGCCCGATCCTTCCCGCCCCCGGCCCTTCCGCCGTGGGTGGGTTTCCCACCGGCGTGCTACCGGTCGTCGGCGACAGCTTTTCCCCCGTCACGGTGGTGACCCGCTCCGAGATTCAGCGCAACCAGCCCCGCACCCTCGGCGACGCCCTGTCCGACCGCCCCGGTATCTCGTCCTCGACCTATGCGCCGGGCGCGGCTTCGCGGCCGATCATTCGCGGCCTCGACAATGCGCGGGTGCGAATTCAGGAGAACGGAATCGTCAATGGCGGCGTATCCGATCTCGGCGAGGACCATGCGGTGCCGGTCAACCCGCTCACCGCCGATCGTATCGAGGTGATCCGGGGCCCGGCGACCCTGCGCTACGGCTCGGGAGCTATCGGCGGCGTGGTCTCGTCCGAGAATAACCAGGTGCCGACCTTCATTCCGGCCCGGGGTGTCTCCGGCCAGGTCACCACCGGCTATTCCAGTGTCGATAACGGTCGGCTCGGCGCGGCGAGCGTCGATGCCGGGGCCAACGGCATCGCGGTCCATGCCGACGGGTTCAAGACGGCAACCGATTCCTACGCGATTCCCGGCGGCATCCAGCGCAATTCGGCCACCGAGACGCAGGGCGGCTCCATCGGAATCTCGGCGATCGGCGATCGCGGCTTCCTCGGCGTGTCGTTTAGCCATTACGAGGCGATGTACCAGATCCCCGGTGGCGAGTCGGAAGAGACCCGCTCAAGTCTGAACCCGAAGCAGGACCGGGTGCTCGCACGTGGCGAGTACCGACCGCTCCAAGGGCCGTTCGAGGTTCTGCGGTTCTGGGCCGGCGGCTCGGTCTACCGCCACGAAGAGATCGGTCTGGCGCATCACGACCATGAGCATGAGCACGACCATGAGGAGGTGGCCGGCCCCGAGGGCGTGCAGGCCATCTTCAAGAACCGCGAGGTCGAGGCCAGGTTCGAGGCGCAGCACGTGCCGGTCGTCACCGCGCTCGGCACCCTGACCGGCGCGGTCGGCGTGCAGACTAGCCGGCGCGTCCTCAATTCGCAGCTCGAGAGCTTCCTGCCGCCCACGGAATCGCGCTCCCTGGCCGCTTATCTGTTCGAGGAACTCGCAGTGGGGGGCGGCCTGCGCTTCCAGGCGGCCGGCCGGATCGGGAACGACCGGCTCAACAGCATCGCCACGCTGTTCCCGGCCGACTATCTGCCCGGCGGCATCGATCCGTCGAGCTACGCACTGACCCGCCGCTTCGCCCCCAAGAGTCTGAGCTTCGGCGCTCTGCAGGACCTCCCCTACGGGTTCGTGGCGAGCATCAACGGCTCCTATGTCGAGCGCGCGCCCACCAGCTACGAGCTGTTCTCGCAGGGACCGCACCACGCCTCCGCGACCTTCGAGATCGGTGATCCGACCCTGAAGCTGGAACGCGCCCGCACGATGGAGCTCAGTCTGCGCCGGGCCGAAGGTCCCCTGCGCCTCGACGCGACCGGATATGTCACGCGCTATACCGGCTTCATCTACCGCCGGGATACGGGCAACCGCTGCGATGACGATTTCGCCTCTTGCGGCAGCGGCGACGAATTGCGCCAGATCGTCTACTCCCAGGCCAACACGACCTTCTACGGGGCCGAGATCGGCGCGCAGCTTGACATCGTTCCCGTTGGCGACGGCTGGGCAGGGATCGAGGCGCAATACGATTTCGTACGGGCGCAGTTCGACGACGGTTCCTACGTTCCGCGCATTCCTCCCCATCGTCTGGGTGGTGGCGCCTTCCTACGGGCGAATGGCTGGTTCGGCCGTGTGAACCTCCTTCACGCCTTCGACCATACGGAGATCGCGCCGTTCGAGACGCTGACCCGGGGCTGGAACGACCTGCGCGCCGAACTGGCCTACACGCAGTCCCTCGACCCGGCGATCTACGGCGCCACCGAGGTCACGGTGGGGCTCCAGGGGCGCAACCTCCTCGACGACGATATCCGCAACTCCGCCTCGTTCAAGAAGGACGAGATCCTGCTGCCAGGTCGCAACGTTCGGCTGTTCCTGACGGCCCGGTTCTGAAGCCGGACCCCTCCTCGAAACGGGCCGCACCGGCCCGTTTCGGGACCGATGAGACCGAAGTCGGACAGTTAGCTGCCCGCGGCGTGGCAAACCGTGCTATAAGGTGAGCAACCCCGCACGAACCCGTGCCCTGGGCAACTCCATGAGGCCCAAGTGGCGAATGCGTTTAAAAGTGGTGCGTCCCAGTCGCGCACCACCAACGATTTCAACGAACGGGCCAAGCAGCTCTCCGAGCGTCTCGGCGCTATCGAGAAGCCGGCGCAGATGAAGCGCGGCAACGCCCCGCGCCGCTCGTTCAAGGCCGGCCCCCGCCCCGAGGCCGATACCGAGCCGAAAGGCGAGGTCGAGACGACCTCCGAGAAAGACGAAGGCGAAGCTGAGGGCGAGGCTTAAACTTCGGCCTCCTGTCACTAGTCCTGATGTGGCATTGAACCGGCGCGCCGAATCTCGCGTTCCGAGCATCTGTTCAATGCCTGTCATCGTGCTCCATTCTCGGCGTGTGTGCCGCGTCGAAACGCGAAGGGCCCGGAGCGCCGCAGCGGATGCGAAATCCGGTACGACGTTCCGAGCCCTTGACTCATCCAGCTTCCGGCGTCCCCCGGAGCGGCGAGGCTAACCCTTCCCCGGGAAGGGCTTCCTCTGTGGGTGTCAGCGGCGAGCCTTGGCCTTGCGAGCCGCGTAGCGCGCATCGCGCTGGGCCTTCTTCTCGGCGAGTTCGATCGCCTTGCGTTCGGCGGCGAGACGCGTCTCTTCCTCTTCGCGGGCGATCTGTGCGGCGAGTTCCGCCTCCTCGCGGGCGCGCTTCTCTTCAGCGGCCTTCTTTTCGGCCGCGATGCGGGCGGCTTCGCGTTCGCGAGCCCTCTCGTCCCGGGCGCGGGCAACCGCTGCGCGGGCCTGGGCCTTGGCAACCATTTCCGGGTCATCCGCCGGAGGACGGGCCTTGAATTTTTCCAGCAGCATCTGCTTGGCGCTGGCGGAGTTCTTACGGCGGTCGTCGAAATTCCTGTAGTCGAAGGCGCTCATCTGACCTTTCTCGGGTGGTGCGTCTCGGCCCGTTCCGCGAGCGGAAGCGCGCGGCGCTGAGCCTTGCTGTGAATCATCGAAAGACGGGATCGAATCGAAAAGCCCAATGCCTCACGATTCGGCCGGAATCAACAGAAGCCGCCCATGACAGGGCGGCTTCCTACGCATGTGTTGAACGAAGGCCTCACTGAACGGCCCTTGCCCTTAGCGGTTCAGGCCGCCTGAAGGTTGCCGGCGGACTGCTTGCCGGTGCGACGGTCGTTCTCGATCTCGTAGGACAGCTTCTGTCCTTCGATGAGATTGCGCATGCCGGCACGTTCTACGGCCGAGATATGGACGAACACGTCCTTGCCGCCGTCATCAGGCTGAATGAAGCCGTAGCCCTTGGTCTCGTTGAACCATTTCACGGTGCCCGTGCTCATGGTGATGTCCTTCTCGTCGTCGGGAGGAACGCGATTGCAGTCTTCGCGCCCTCGTCTCGAATTGTGTGGGGAGGGGCCTCTCGGGCTGCAGAAAACGACGTGCGGCCGACAGGGCGCAGGGTTTCGGAGATGCGATGAGATCGAAGCGACAGACCGCGGCAGTTCTGCAATGACTGCTGGGCGTGCGACCCGGATTGAACCGGCGGGGGATCGTGGAAGACAAGGTCCGATAGGTGAAAGTTAGGGTGCCTGCGATGTTCAGACAAGGCTCCCGGCCGTTCCGGGTTCCCGTCGAGATGCGCGATTTCCATCCTTCCCCGGAGCCGACTGAACGAAGGGCTGCGGCACCGGCCGAGATTGCCCTCGTGGGTGGTGCGGTCTAGGCTTGCCACTCTGCGACATGAGGCGAGGAACGACCTTAACGACCCGGTGAGGGGTCGTCACGGAAGGTTGACCGGCATCGAAGCGGGGGCGGGATGACGGAATCGACGGCTGACGGACGAACCTTTGCGGGCATGCCGTTGCAAGGGGCGAGAGCGGACCGGTCCGAATCACGGGCGGGCCGTGTTTCGTGACGTCGAACACGCGTGACCTAAAGGGCAGAGGCCTGAAACACGGCTGCGCGGGCGTGGCCATGGCCGTCCTCGGCGGCGTGTCGATGAGCACCTTAGCCGCCTCCCCCGCCATCGCCTTCGACCTGTTCGGCATGTTCGGTTCCGAAGAAGAGCCGCCGGCACCGAGCGGCGACACGCTGCCCTATTCGGTGAAGTTTCAGGGGCTCGAGGATGACGACGTGCTGCAGGCTCTGCAGGACACCTCCACGCTCTATCGCCTTCGCCAGGACGCTCCGCCCGACGGCGAGGGCATCGTGCGGCGGGCGGAGGCGGACCTTCGCCGCCTGTCCGACGTGCTCTCCGGCTACGGCTATTACCAGGGCAAGGTCGCCATCCGCATCGATGGCGTGGAACTGACGGGCGAGGCCTCGGTGGCGGCTGCGGCGCGTGCCGCCGAGGGCGGCCGGAACCGGGCCTTGGTGCCCGTGAAGATCGTCGTCGATGCCGGACCGCTCTATAAGCTCCGCACGGTGACGGCTTCCGATCCGCGCGGCAACGATTTCCCGTCCGAAGTGCTGCCCGAGCGTTTCACCCGGGTGGGTGACGACGTCCCCGCTCGTTCCGCCACCGTTCTCGCCCGCGAGGCGAAGATCGTCGACCGCTTCCGGGCGCTGGGCCATCCCTTCGCCAAGGCGGTTTCGCGCGATCCTGTGGTGGATGACGAGGCCCACGTCATGGATGTGCGCTTCACCATCGATCCCGGGCCGATCGCGGGGCTGGGCGAGGTCGTCGTGCGCGGTACCACCGGCATCGACCCGGCGGTGGTGCGCTCCTTCATCTATAGCGAGCCGGGCGATCCCTATTCACCCAAGGCCGTGGCCGACATTCGCCGGTCCGTCGCCAAGGTGGAGGCCCTGGGTTCCGTCCGGGTACGCGAGGGCGAGGCGCTCGACGCGCAGGGCAACCTGCCGATCTTCGTCGACGTGACCGAGCGCGACCGTAACCTGATCGGGGTCGCGGCCCGCTTCTCCACGGTCGATGGCCCGGGCATCCGTGCCTATTATGCCAACCGGAATCTGTTCGGCGGCGGCGAGACTCTGCGGCTCGATGCCGACATCTACTATCTCGGCAACGACCTCTACGCTGCGCAGCGCAAGGCCGCCGGGATCGATTCGAACGGGCTGGGCGGCCGGATCTCCGCAACCTTCGTCAAGCCGGCTCTATGGGGCACGCGCAACGATCTCGTGGCCAATGTCTTCGCGGGCCGCGAGGCGCAGCAATCCTACGTCTCGGACGCGGCCGGCGGCACGATCGGCATCCGGCACCGGTTCTCCGACACGTTCTACGCGCAGATCGGCGTCGACGGTCAGGCCGGACGCTCGCAGGACGCGCTCGGAAAGGTCGATTACCGCCTCGTCGGCGTGCCACTCTCCGTCGCCTACGATTCCACCGACAATCTGCTCGATCCGACGCAGGGGTTCCGTGCCACCGCCTCGGTGACACCCTATGCCGGGTTCCTGGGCTCGGATCCGTCGATCTTCGTCGCCAAGGCGCAGGGCTCTACTTATTACGCCCTCGACGACGAGGCCCGCTACATCCTCGCCGGCCGCGTCGGATTCGGCTCCATCTCGGGCGCAAGCCTGGAGGACATCCCGGCCAATATCCGCTTCTTCGCCGGCGGTGGCGGCTCGGTGCGTGGCTTCCCCTATCGGACCTTGGGCCCACGCGGGCCGTTCAACCTTCCGGTGGGCGGGCGTAGCCTGCTCGAAGCTTCGGTGGAGGCGCGGGTCAAGATCACCGACACAATCGGAATCGTGCCGTTCTTCGACGCCGGCACAGCCTTCGAGGGCAGCCTGCCCGATTTCGGGGAGCGCATCCGCTACGCGGCGGGCCTCGGTCTTCGCTATTATACCGGCATCGGCCCCATCCGCGTCGACGTGGCGTTCCCCCTCGACCGCATCAAGGGGAACCGCGAACGTCCCGTGGCCCTGTACATCAGCCTGGGGCAGTCGTTCTGATGGAATTTTTCGGACGGGTTATAGTTCGGTGCGCATCGACCCTCCCCCCTCTGCGGGGGAGGGTGCCTGCGGAGCAGGCGGGAGAGGGGCCGACCTCTCCGGACATGGCGCTCCCCTCTCCCGACCCGCTTCGCGGGCCACCCTCCCCCGCAAGGGGGGGAGGGAGAACGCGCGTCATCGTGGCGATCGTCTCTCTGACCGTCTGCATCGCCGTTCCCGCGACCTACACCCGCGCCGACGACGGCGAGAAGACCGTGCTCGGCGGGCTCCTGTCGAAGGCTTTGTCCACGCCGGGCTCCCAGGTGTCCATCGGTGCCGTGGACGGGGCGCTCTCGTCGAACGCCACGATCCGCGACGTGGTGATCAGCGATCGCAACGGTCCCTGGCTGAAGCTCGACAAGGCGCGCCTCGTCTGGAGCCGCCTCGCCCTCCTCTCCGGCCGGCTGCAGGTGGACAGCCTGGAGATCGGCCGCCTCGAAGTGCTGCGCCGTCCCCTCCCCGCCCCGGTCTCGGCGACGCCGGAGCCCGATGGCTCGCTGCTTCCCGAGTTGCCCGTGAAGGTGGAGATCACCGCCTTCAAGCTCGCCGAACTCGTCCTCGGCGAGACCGTCGCCGGTCAGCCGGCGCGCCTGTCCGCCGAGGGGAAGGCCAAGCTCGGCGCCCCGTCCGAAGGGCTCGACCTCGACCTGTCCGTGCGCCGCCTCGACGCCACCGGGCATTTCGTCGCCCGCCTGCTCTTCGTGCCCAAGGGCGAGAAGCTCGAGGTGAAGACCACCCTGGTGGAGGCCGCCGGTGGCCTCCTCTCCAAATTCGCCAATCTCCCCGGCGAGCCGCCGATCAACCTCGATCTCGACGGGCGCGGCACCCTCGATGCCTGGAACGCCCGGCTCGATTTCGATGCCGGCCCCGATCTCGGCGCCAAGGGCACGGCCCGCATCGCCCGGGCCGGCGCCGACCGCTCCCTCACCCTCGACCTCTCCTCGCGGATCGAGGGGCTGCTGCCCGGCCCGGCGGCGGCGATCTTCTCCGGCACCACCAAGCTCGACGGCGCCCTGCGCTTTGCCGATAACGGCGCGTTCGGCATCGACCGCCTCGCCCTCGCTTCCCGCACCGCCCGCCTCGACGCGTCGGGCGGCCTCACGCCCGAGCGGGTCGCCGACTTCACCATCTCGGCCCGCGCCGTCCCCACCGATGGCAGCGTCACCAAGGCGGCCAATGCCGAGCTCGACACCCTCGTCTTCGACGGGACCGTGAAGGGGCCGATCGCGCGGCCACGGGTGAACGGCGACCTCAAGGCGGCGGGCCTGCGCGCGGACGGCAACGTCCTCGAGCGGATCGCCGCCAGCCTCGCCATGGAACCCACGGGCGGCGACCCCAATGCCACCCGCTTCGCGCTCCGTGCGGATGCCAATGTGGAAGGATTGAAGCTCGCCGACCCGGCCCTGCGCCGTGCGGTCGGATCGCGCGGTGCCTTCACCTTCCGTGGCACGCTCCAACCCGATGGCGTGGTCGATGTGGCGGCGTTCGATCTTGACGCGCCCACCGCCACGCTCTCCTATGCCGGCCGCGTCGGCCAGAACACGCTTACGGGCACGCTGAAGGCGGGCCTCGCCGATCTCTCGGCCTTCTCCGATGTCGCCGACCGGACCCTGGCCGGCAGCGTCGCCGTTAAGGCGAACTTGAGCGGGGACCCCGCCCGCAAGGCCGTGACCGCCGATGTAGATGCGACGACACAAGGGCTTGTCCTCGGCCTGCCGGCCCTCGACCGGCTCCTGGGCCGCGAGCCGCATTTCTCGGGCAGGCTTTCCCAGGTTTTCGATGGGTACAGCTTCGATGGTGTGAAGCTCGACGGCGCCGAGATGGTGGCCCGGCTGGAGGGCAAGGCCACGGCGCGTCTCGCCGACGCCAAGCTCCTGGTGGACGTGAAGACCCTCTCCGCCCTCGATCCGCGCCTTGCCGGTCGCGCCCTCCTCGACGGACGGCTCTCCGGAACCCTGGAGAAACCGGACCTCACCGCCACCCTCACCGCTGCCGACGGACGGGCGCTCGGCCGCCCGATCCGGGACGTGCGCGTAGCCGCGGCGCTCAAGGACCTCACCGGGGCGCTCGATGGAACGGTGGCGCTGGGCGGCGAGATCGGCGGCAAGACCCTGCGCGGGGACGTGCATCTCGCCCGCTCGGGCGCAGATTGGTCCCTCGACCGGCTCGCGGTGAATCTCGGCTCGGCCACCCTCGCCGGTAAGGCGGCCGTCGATGCGGCCACCCTCCTCACGCAGGGCAGCGTCACGCTCTCGGCCGCCAATCTCGACGATCTGTCGCCGCTCGCCCTCACGCCGCTGGCCGGAAGCCTCGACGCGACCGTCGCCCTCTCGCGCGATGGGGGACGCCAGGACGCGTCGGTGAAGGCCAAGGGCGCCTCCCTGCGCTCGGGTGAGATCGGCCTCGCGCAGCTCGACGCCGACCTCACCGGCCGCGATCTCCTCGCCCATCCCGTGGTGGACGGCCGGGTCAATGCCGACCGGGTCATCGCCGCCGGCGAGTCCATCGACACCGTGCGCCTCCTGGCCGTGGGGTCGCCCAATGCCAGCGACATCACCCTCACCGCCAAGGCGCGAGGTTTCGATCTCGACGGGGCTGCCCGGCTGGTTCCGGCCGAGGCCACGCGGATCGAGCTGTCGCGCTTCTCCGCGTCACGCGGCAAGGATCGTCTGGCGCTGGCTGGTCCCGCCACGATCACCCTCGACCGGGGCTCGGCCGTCATCGACGGTCTCGTCATCGCCGCCGGTACCGGGCGGGTCAGCCTCGCCGGCCGCGCCGGATCGAATCTCGACCTGAAACTCGGCATCCGGGCGCTGCCGTTGGCTCTTGCCCGGATCGCTTCGCCGAGCCTCGCCCTCACCGGCACCCTCGACGGGGACGCCGATATCCGCGGTACCAGCGCGCGGCCGGAGGGGCGCTATGCCCTGTCGGTGGCGAAGCTGGTGACCCCGGAGACACGCAAGGCCGGCCTGCCGCCCATCGACGCCAAGGCGAGTGGCACACTGGGCGACGGCCGCGCCGGGATCGAGGGCCGGGTCTCGGCCGGTCGCGGCGCCGAGCTGACCCTTGCCGGCTTCCTGCCCGTCTCGGCGGGCGGACCCATCGCGCTGAAACTGCGCGGCACCCTCGACGCGGCCATGGCCAACAGCCTGCTCAGCGTCGGCGGTCAGCGGGTCGCCGGCCGGATCGCCCTCGACGGGGGCGTCTCGGGCACCCTCGACGCGCCCCGTGCCGAGGGTGCCGCCACCCTCTCCGGCGGCAGCTTCACCGATCCGCTCCAGGGCATCGCCCTCAAGCAGATCGAGGGCCGCGTCACCGGGCGGGGCGATACCCTCGTGGTGGAGCGCCTGACAGCGCAGACCCGGAACGGCGGCGGCCTTCAGGCCAGCGGGCGCGTGGCCCTGGACCCGAATGGCGGGTTCCCCGGCGCGTTCAAGATCACCGCCGAGCGGGCCGAGCTCGTCTCCAGCCCCATCGTCACCGCCACTGCGAGCCTCAACCTCGCCCTGAGCGGTCCTTTGGCGCGGACGCCGAAAGTGTCGGGACGGGTCGACCTCGTCTCCGTCGATGTGACGGTCCCCGATCGGCTGCCCGCGACCGTGCAGCCCCTGCCCGGCGTGCGCCGGGTCAATACGCCCGCCGACGTACGGGTGCGCCTCGATGCGAAGGCCGACCGCAAGGCGAAGGTCGCCGCATTGGGCAAGCGCAGGAAGGCGCCCCCGCCCTTCGACGCCACGCTGGACGTGGCCGTCCATGCGCCGAACCGCATCTTCGTGCGTGGACGCGGAATCGACGCGGAACTCGGCGGTGACCTGCGCCTCACCGGCACTTCGCGCGACCCGGTGGCGGTGGGCGATTTCGCCATGCGTCGCGGGCGCCTCAGCATCATCGGTCAGCGCCTCGATTTCACCCGCGGCCGCCTGGCCTTCAACGGCGAGCTCGCGATCCCCGATCTCGACTTCCAGGCCGAGACCAAGGCCGCCGAGGTCACCGCCCGCGTCGCCGTGACCGGCCCCGCCAACCAGCCCGACTTCGTCCTCACCTCCGACCCGTCCCTGCCGCAGGACGAAGTGCTGTCGCGGCTGCTGTTCAAGAAGGCGGCCGGGGGACTCTCGCCCTTCCAGGCGCTCCAGCTCGCCCAGGCCGTGTCGCAGCTCTCCGGCGGCGCCGGCGGCCCGGACGTGTTCGAACAGGCCCGCAAGGGGCTCGGCCTCGACAGCCTGGACGTTTCCACCGGAGCCAGCGGCGGTCCGGCCCTGGGTGCCTCGCGCTATCTCAGCGACCGTCTCAGCGTCGGCGTGAAGGCGGGCGCCAAGCCCCAGGATACCGCTGCCACCGTGGATTACGACGTGACCCGTCGCATCAAGATCCAGGGCGAGGCCGGCAGCGACGGTCGCACCGCCGTGGGGGTGGGCGCCGAATGGGAATATTGATGGGGTCGGAGCGAATGACCGGCACCGGAGCGGCCTCGAAGACGTTATCGGCCGGCAGGACTCTCAGGGCCACGGTCACCTGACGGCTGACATAGCCTGCGGCGCCGAGCGGAGAGTGCCCGCCACATCGGGAAGGGGCACGCCGAATGATGGGCTGGTTTCGGGCCTTGATGCCGCGGGAGGATCGCTTCTTCGACCTGTTCGAACGCCATTCCCAGACCCTCGTCGCGGGAGCGGAGGCACTCCAGGGCGTCCTGAAGGGCGGCGACGGCGTGCCGCGCTACTGCCAGGTGATCGTCGATCGCGAGCACGAGGCCGACGCGATCACCGCAGAGGTTCTGCTCGCGGTCCGGCGCAGCTTCATCACCCCCTTCGACCGCGGCGACATCAAGGATCTGATCCAGTCGATGGACGACGCCATCGACCAGATGAACAAGACCGTGAAGACGATCACCCTCTACGAAATCCGTTCTTTCGACCCCCTCATGCGCGAGATGGGCGACACCGTGCTCGAGGCGGCGCGTCTCACGGCCGAGACGATCCCCCTGCTCAACGCCGTCGGCACCCATGCGGGACGCATCAACACCCTCACGGAGCGCATCACCCGGGTCGAGGGCCGCTCGGACGAGTTGCAGGAGCGTGGCCTCAAGGCTCTCTACCGGGCTCATCGCAAGGATGGCGGCGACGGTGACACCATGGCCTACATCATCGGCGCCGAGATCTACGGGCATCTGGAGGATGTGGTCGACCGGTTCGAGGACGTCGCCAACGAGATCAGCGGCATCGTGATCGAGAACGTGTGACGGGCATGGACGCCGCCTCCCTCGCGCTGCCGGCGCTGGCCGGCCTCATCGCCGTCGCCCTGTTCTTCGACTTCCTCAACGGCCTGCACGACGCGGCCAATTCCATCGCCACCATCGTCTCGACGCGGGTGCTGCGCCCACAATACGCGGTGCTGTGGGCGGCGTTCTTCAACTTCATCGCCTTCCTGTTCTTCGGCCTCCATGTGGCGCAGACCCTGGGGACCGGGATCGTCGATGCCGGGATAGTCGATCCGCGCGTCATCCTGAGCGCGCTGGTCGGCGCCATCGCCTGGAACATCGCCACCTGGGTGTTCGGCATCCCGTCGAGTTCATCGCACGCCCTGGTCGGTGGCCTCGTCGGGGCGGGCATCACCAAGGCGGGGTTCGACGTCGTGGTCTGGTCCGGCCTGTCGAAGACGATCGCGGCCATCGTGCTGTCTCCGCTCGTCGGATTCCTCCTCGCCCTCCTCCTCGTGCTGATCGTGTCCTGGACCTGCCGACGCGCCACGCCCTTCGGGGTCGACCGGAGCTTCCGGCTCCTGCAATTCGTCTCGGCCTCGCTCTATTCCCTCGGACATGGCGGCAACGACGCCCAGAAGACCATGGGGATCATCGCTGTGCTGCTCTACTCGCAGGGGCATCTGGGGAGCAGCTTCCACGTTCCGCTCTGGGTGGTCCTGGCCTGCCAATCGGCCATGGCGCTCGGGACCCTTTTCGGCGGCTGGCGCATCGTCCACACGATGGGCTCGAAGATCACCCGCCTGAACCCGATGCAGGGCTTCTGCGCCGAGACGGGTGGCGCCATCACCCTGTTCCTGGCGACCTGGCTCGGTGTCCCGGTCTCGACCACGCACACCATCACCGGCGCCATCGTCGGCGTGGGCGCGGCCCGCCGGACCTCGGCGGTCCGTTGGGGCATCGCCGGCAACATCGTCGTTGCCTGGGTCCTGACCCTGCCCGCCGCGGCCCTCATCGCCGCATGCTGCTACGTCCTGACGGGCTGGCTTGGCTGAGCGAACTTGCCCGACTCGCTTGGAGCCATGATGTCGCGAAGCTCCGTGCGAGACCCTTCTGCTCGTCGTCGAGGGAAATCAGGCACGCCTCACACTATCGCTGTTGCGCCGGTATTGGTGGCAAGTTGTGATGCTCATGAATACTAAAAAATGTTTCGTGATAACGTTTTCGTGAGTTGGGCGTGACAATATATGATTTATCGTTATTCAAGTCATTGGGGGGCGGGCAGAGTTTTTATTTACGTAAATCGGAATACGCGACCGTTCAGGCGGAGCGATTATAAATCAAATATCGATGAACTATATTTCATACAAGTAGTTATAAAATATTAAATAAGACTCTTTATTCGGTTATTATCATTGTATCGTTGGGGGAGTATAAGTCATGCGATTGTCGATCAAGGCCGTACTGATCGGTCTGTTCAGCATCGTCGTTTCGATTTCGGCAGCGCAGGGCTTGGTGGCCCTATACAAGCTTCAGGACATCGGCACGAAGATTGCCGTTCTGGTCGACAATGCCGTGCCGTCGGTGACCCAGGCCGACAAGATCAATCGTCTGGTGCTCCGGGTCCGCACGTCCCAGCTGCGCTACCTGACCGCTCCCAACAGCACCATCGAGCAGGCCGATCTCAAGCTTGCGAACGAAATGATGCTGGAGCGCAACAAGTCCATCGAAGACTACAAGTCCCTGATCTCCGGAGCGGAAGAAAAGGCGATCTATGAGGATCTGATCGCCAAGATGGAGATTCTGAAGGCCGATTGGGGAAAGCTCCGCTCCATGCGCGAGACCGACAGGGACCAGGCGCTGAGCTTCTTCCGCGAAGGCAACCACGCGAATTATCGGGCGGTCGCCGACGCGGCCACCCGTCTGGTCGAGATCAACGTGGTAGCTGCCAACGCCGCCGGAGAGGCGGCGCGCAGCCAGCAGGCCGAAGCGATCCGGATCTCGATCATCATGCTCACGGTCTGCATCGTGATGGCCGTCTCGGCCATGATCTTCTCGTTCCTCGGCGTTGCCCGCCCGATCGAGCGCATGACCCAGGCCATGCGTCACATCGCCGGCGGTGACGAGACGACCGCCGTTCCGTCCATGGGCCGCCGCGACGAGATCGGCGAGATGGCCCAGGCGGTGGAAGTGTTCCGGACCAACCTGATCCGCACGCGTCAGCTCGAAGGGGACACGGTCCTCGCCCGGGCTTCCGCCGAGGAGCAGCGCCGTGCTGGAATGCGCAAGATGGCCGAGGATTTCGAGACGGCCGTCGGCGGCATCATCGGCATGGTCTCCTCCTCCGCCACCGAGCTTCAGGCCACGGCGCAGGCCATGACGGTGACGGCGACGCAGACCGCGTCGCAATCCACCACCGTGGCCGCCGCAGCCGAGGAGGCCGCCGTCAACGTGAACACCGTCGCTGCCGCTGCCGAGGAACTCGGCACGTCCGTGCAGGAAATCGGCCGACAGGTCTCGAGCTCCGCCACTCTCGCGCAATCCGCCGTCTCCGAGGCCGACACCACGGCGGTGCTCGTGCAGGAACTCAGCGGCGCCGTCAGCCGGATCGGGGATGTGGTGAGCCTGATCTCGACCATCGCCAGCCAGACCAACCTGCTCGCCCTCAACGCCACCATCGAGGCCGCGCGTGCCGGTGAAGCGGGCCGGGGCTTCGCGGTGGTCGCCGCCGAGGTGAAGGAACTGGCCAACCAGACGGCCCGCGCCACGGAGGAGATCTCCCAGCAGATCGGCCACATCCAGGGCGCAACCGGCCAGGCGGTCTCGGCCATCGGTTCGATCACGATGCGGATCCGGGACATCAATGCCGTGGCGACTGCCATCGCGGCGGCGGTCGAGCAGCAGAGCGCGGCGACGCAGGAGATCGTGCGCAACGTCTCGCAGGCCTCGGCCGGTACCAACGAGGTGACGAGCAACATCGCCGGCGTGGCCAGTGCTGCCGAAGAGACCGGAGCGGCCGTGAGCCAAGTGCTCGGCGCCGCTGGCGAACTCTCCCAGCAATCCGAACATCTCACCGGAGAAGTGCACCGCTTCCTCGCCACGGTGCGGGCCGCCTGACCCAACTTCACCGCGCGGACCTACAAACGGGTCGGGCTCGCGGGAGCCTGGCCCGTTCTCATGTCGACCGTCCGGGTTCACCCCCGGAGGGCGAAACCCTCACCGTCCGTCGGTTACCCTCTGTCCCGTCTCGCCGTAGCCGAGCCTGGCTCCCTGGCGGTTGACGCTTCCGAAGCGCAGGACGGCCTGTTCGAGGTAGTCGATCGCATCGATGAGGGCATCCCGCGCGGCCCCGACCGCCTCCTCGCCGTCCTCGTCCGGTGTCTCGGCGAAATTGACGGCGGCGATGAGAACCCGGTCGCGTTCCTCTTCGATCCGGCGGTCGCGCTCCACATGTCCACGCACATCGGCATCGAAGGCCTCGATCACCGCCCAGGGCAATGCGTCCTTCGACGACGATGCGTCGAAGGCGCGGGCCTTGCGCCGGGCCTGTGCCGCCGCCGCCCTGACGATGTCAGCGAGTTTGGCATCCATGGTCGGTCTCCTGGGGTGATCGGGTTCGAGGCGCTTTCGTTGCCGTGCATCCCCTCACCTCGCCCGCGGTGAGAGAGGGAAACCAGCCGCTCAGCTCCTCAGCCCCGGTGCCTCCTGGCCGGTGCGCGCGACGTATTCGGTGTAGCCGCCGCCATATTGATGGATGCCGTCGGCGGTGAGTTCGAGGACGCGGTTCGACAGGGCGGCGAGGAAGTGCCGGTCGTGGCTCACGAACAGCATCGTGCCCTCGTAGTTCGCCAGCGCGGTGATGAGCATCTCCTTGGTGCCCATGTCGAGGTGGTTGGTCGGCTCGTCGAGGACGAGGAAGTTCGGCGGGTCGAACAGCATCTTGGCCATGACCAGCCGGGCCTTCTCGCCGCCCGAGAGCACGCGGCAGCGCTTCTCGACGTCGTCGCCCGAGAAGCCGAAGCAGCCGGCCAGCGCCCGCAGGCTACCCTGGCCCGCCTGCGGGAACGAGCGCTCCAGGTCCTGGAACACGGTGAGGTCGCCGTCGAGGAGGTCCATGGCGTGCTGGGCGAAGTAGCCGAGCTTGACGCTTCCCCCCACCGCGATGCTGCCGTCGTCGGGCGGGGTCGAGCCGGTCACGAGCTTGAGCAGGGTCGACTTGCCGGCGCCGTTGATACCCATCACGCACCAGCGCTCCCGGCGGCGGATCGAGAAGTCGAGTCCCTCGTAGATGGTGCGGCTGCCGTAGCGTTTGTGCACGTTCTTGATGATGACGACGTCGTCGCCCGAACGCGGCGCCGGCTGGAACTCGAACGCCACCGATTGCCGGCGCTTGGGGGGCTCCACCCGCTCGATCTTGTCGAGCTTCTTCACCCGGCTCTGCACCTGTGCGGCGTGGCTGGCGCGGGCCTTAAACCGCTCGATGAACTTGATCTCCTTGGCGAGCATCGCCTGCTGGCGCTCGAACTGAGCCTGCTGGTGCGTCTCGTTCAGGGCCCGCTGCTGCTCGTAGAAGCCGTAGTCACCGGAATAGGTGGTGAGTGTGCCGCCGTCGATCTCGATGACCTTGGAGACGATGCGGTTCATGAACTCGCGGTCGTGCGAGGTCATCAGCAGGGCGCCCTCGTAGTTCTTGAGGAACGCCTCGAGCCAGATCAGGCTTTCGAGGTCGAGATGGTTGGAGGGCTCGTCGAGGAGCATCACGTCCGGGTTCATCAGGAGGATGCGGGCCAAAGCCACACGCATCTTCCAGCCGCCCGAGAGCTTGCCGACGTCGCCGTCCATCATCTCCTGGGAGAAGCTCAGGCCCGCCAGCACCTCATAGGCCCGGCCTTCGAGGGCGTAGCCGTCGAGCTCTTCGAACCGGGCCTGGACCTCGCCGTAGCGCTCCACGAGCGCATCCATCTCGTCCATCCGGTCGGGATCGGCGAGGCCGGCTTCGATCTGCTTCAGTTCTGTGGCGACCACGCTCACCGGGCCGGCCCCGTCCATCACGGCGGAGACGACGGAGCAGCCCGACATCTCGCCGACATCCTGGCTGAAATAGCCGATGGTGATGCCCCGGTCGGTGGCGACCTGGCCCTCGTCGGGCTCCTCCTCGCCGGTGATCATCCGGAACAGGGTGGTCTTGCCGGCGCCGTTCGGCCCCACGAGGCCGACCTTCTCGCCCTTCTGGAGCGCGGCCGACGCCTCGATGAAGACGATCTGCCGTCCGTTCTGCTTGCCGATTTTCTCGAGGCGGATCATGCGCGCATCGGTGTCCTGAGATCTGTCCCGCGGGCCTTACGGCATGGCGCGCGGAAGCGGAAGGCGGGGCACCACGGGCACGATCCGCGAGGCACGGCCTCGCTGTCGCGGATGGGTGCCCCGGCCAGACCCGAGCCCAGATACCGCGAGGGCCTTGCTTGGACAGCGCCGGGCCGATCGCGTATCCACGCATCGCCTCATTCAAAGGGTATTTGCCGAAGCTTCTCTGCCGAAGGTCCCCTACCCCGTGCCGGTCCAGTCGCTGATCCTCTACCCCGATCCACGGCTGCGTCTGCGTGCCGAACCGGTAAGCGTGTTCGACGAGGACCTTCGCCGCGATGCCGCGGATCTTGTCGCCGCCCTCGCCCGGGTTTCGGCCATCGGCCTCGCCGGGCCACATGTGGGGTGGCTCGCCCGGGTTGTGGCGCTTCGGCTCGAGCCCGGTACGCCGGCGACGATCTACGTCAATCCGGAGATCGTCTTCGCCTCACCCGAGACGGAGCCTCAGACCGAGGGTAGCGTCTCGATGCCGGGCGTCTCCGACACCGTGGAGCGGGCCGCGCGGATACGCCTGCGCTATTCCGATCTCGACGGGGTCTCACACGAGGTTGAATCGGTGGGGTTCGAAGCGGCCTGCCTGCAGCACGAGATCGACCAGCTCGACGGCATTTTCTGGATCGAGCGCCTGTCGCGGCTTCGTCGGGACCGTGCGGTGAAGCGCTACGCGAAGGCGAGGCGCGCGGCATGAGGCGTGGATCCCGTTCCCGCCCGCTGGCGGCCTTGTTCCTCGCAGCGATAGGGGCGGCGCGCGCCGAAGCGCAGCCGGCCAAAGCTCCGACGCCCCTGCCGTCGTCGGCGGCCCTGCCCTCCGCGCCGGCGATTGGCTGCCCGTCATTGGCCAATCTGCGTCTTCTCCTGCGCCAGTCGGAAGGTGACCTCAAGAAAGCGGCCGCGACCCTGGCCGATCCGAAGGCCGACCACCTGAGTTGCAATCTTCTCGGACGTGATACGGTCAATGCCATCACGGACCATGCCGCCCTCAACGGCAACGAGTACGACTGCGTTGGCATCACCGGAACCAGCATCTGTTCCTGGACCATCGCCGGAACGGTCGTCCCGGCCGATCCGGCGCGATCGGTCAAAAAGGCGCCGCCCCCCAAATCCAAGCGCTGACGGCGCGTCATGGCGGCGGGCGATGCCGCAGCGCGCCCTATATCGCCTCCGGTAGAGCCAAGCCGGAGATCCACACCATGAAGCTGTCGCAACGCCGGGGAATCGCCCTCCTGTTGATCATGACGGGAGTGAGCATGGCGGGAACGACCCTGGCCGGCGCCGGCTCGATGTCGCCGAGCGAGGTGGTCGCCTGCGATACCTTGGTCAACCTGCGGGTCTTGATGGGGCAGGCTCGGGCCGATCTCGGCGACCATCCCGTCTGCCGCCGAATCGCCCGCGATCGTGTCGGCGCACCGGAACACCGCGCCATGATCGGCGGCGCTCCGTTCGAATGCCTCGCAGTGAGGGACGAGCCCTCCTGCCTCTGGATCAAACCATAGGGAGTCGTGCCGGAGGGAAGCGGATATTCGGCACCTAATACCGATGCGCTTTTCCGACGAACCACCCTACCTTAGCCGCAACGAAGGGGGGTAAACTCATGGGTGACACTGCCGGATCATGCGGTGGAGAATCGGCTGGCCGTCAAGGGCGCCGCATCGCCTGCATGGTCGCTGTGGGATTGTTGGGATTGGTCTCGCAGGCTCGAGCAGAGGCCCCGATCAAGAGCCCGCAGGATGCAGCCTGCCGCAACGAGGCGCGTGCGAAGGTGTTCGTCACGCCCGATCCGGGTGGGATTGGGCTCTACGCGGTCGGCCGGCAGATCTACATGACCTGCATGGCGCGTTCCCAGCCACGCGCCGCACGTCGGCGGCGATAGGCTACGTCCGCCGACGATCAGACGCTTCGCGGCGCGCCGATACGTGCCCGCAAGCGCAGGCGCAGGTTCTCGTTGGCCGTTGCATCCGCATCGACGGCGAACATCAGCCGAAGAAGCCGGCTGATCGGGGTCGTGCCGTCTTGAACTGCGGCCTCGACCTGGTCCTGGAGCGCCATCCGCTCATAAGGACGCTGAGAATCGAAGCTCGACTGGGCCTGATGCGCCATGGTCTGCGTTCCGTCGCTTGGGATCACTTTTCCCCGGGCGGTTCGCTACGCGAAGACGTCCGCCTCCGCCAGTCCCTTTCGCCGACTATTCATAGCCGGCAGCCGGTTCTGACGCATTTGTGTCATGTGTGGCTTGCAGAGCGGTTCCAGACTGGACCCTCAGCGCGGGACAATGTGGAGACCGTCATCGGGCAAGAGGTTGCGTGCCGGCCCGCCGGTCTGCTGGCCACGGCCCTGCTGATAATAGGGCAGTTCCGGCCGGCGGTCGTTATCGCTGCCGGAATCGTATTCCCAGGCCTGGTTCCACGGCGCCCGGCCACCCACCGTGATGCCACCGGTGGAGTCGATGTCCCGCACCACCGGACGATCCGGATAGGGACCGGAACCGGCCTCGGCGGCAAAGGGAGCCGCCATCATCGTCAGGGCGAGCAAGGCGGAAAAGGCGGTCTTCATCACAGGCCTCGGAAGCACTGGCCGGGATCCGGCGCGAATCGATCACGTGATCCTATAACAGCAAAGGTTGTCGCGACGTTCCGCCCGTCCCATCGCGGCGCCATGGGAAGGGCGGACCAGAACGGAGAGGATCTCCATCGGTTCTGCCCGACCTGTCCCTACGCTCTCAGCATTTCCCCGACCCAGATGCCGCGCTCGACATGGTCCGTTTCATCAGGCGTTCGGGCATCAACACGGCGTACCATCTGGGAGCCTGGGCCTGTCACCTGCGTCATCCCGGCCTGCCGCTGCTCTTCGCCACCAGGTTCCTTGTTCTCGGCGTCTTCGTCGCGACCTTCAACGACCTGACGTTCCGGCTGAGTGCCCCACCCTACGGCCTCAACCAGGCCCAGATCAGTCTGGTCTTCGCCGTCTTCCTGTTCGGTGTGATGTCATCCTCGACGGCAGGCTCCCGGGCGGACCTGTTCGGTCGTGGTTCCGTCCTCGCCTCGGGGATCCTGATCATGGCGGTGGGCATCGCCCTCACGCTGCTGCCCTCGCTTCCCGGCATGATCGTCGGCGTTGCGGCGGTCACGGTCGGGTTCTTCGTGGCGCGTTCGGTGGCGAGCGGCTGGGTCGGTCGGATGGCGGCCGGGTCCAAGGGCCATGCAGCGTCCTTGTACCTTCGCGCTGGCTATCTCGGTTCGAGCTGCCTTGGTTTGGCCGGCGGATGGTTCTGGACAGCCCAGGCTTGGCCGGCTGTGGCAGTGTTCAACATTGTCCTGCTCGCCCTCACCATGGTGGCGGCCGCGCTCTTGTGCTGGAGCAAGCGACGGCGCGCCGCTTGAATCACAAGGTACAAAAAAGAAGCCCGACGCCCGGCGAGGGGCGGCGGGCTTGAGCGGATCCGCTTGCCGTCAATGCACGGTCGCGGCGGATTCCATCGGCGCCACGGCGCGCGGCTTCGTGGCGCGGAGCGGTTTCGTCGCCGTGGAGCTCGATGCAGTCTTGGTCGATGCGGTCTTGGTCGCGGCAGTTTTGGTCGCGGCAGTTTTGGTCGAGGCGGCCTTGGGCGCCTTGGGCGCGGCCGGTGTTTTGGCAGAAGCAGCCTTGGCCGAAGACGATTTGGCGCTGGCCGTCCTGGTCTGGCGCGGCGCGGTCTCGGACGCCTGGACCACGGCCTTCTCGGCGACGGCCTTGGCGGCGGTGCTCCGCGAGGCGCGGGGTTTCAGGGTCTTGGCCGGGCTCGGTGCCAGGCTGAGATCGGCGGTCACGGGCTGAACGTAGACCGGTGCGGAAAGGCTCGCCGCGCGCAACTCGGCCTCGGCCGTCAGCCAGTGATCCTCGGCGCGGCCGAACACTCGGCCCTCGCTTTCCCAAATGTCATAGGCGCGCTCGCGCACCAGCTGCTCGAAGGGATTCATTCGCGCTCTCCTCGTGGGTGGTGGCCCCGATGGAAGCGGAGGTTGGTTAATGCTCGGTTAATGTCGCCCCGCGGCCAGGGCGTCTCAGGCTTGCGAGAGGCGTCGCGCGTTGGCGCGGACCTTTCGGCGGTATCCCGTGACCACCTTCTGCGTGGAGACCCCGGTCGCGATCATCATGGCAGCCTCGCCGGCCGCCATGATCTTCTCGCTGACCATACGCTGAGCCTCGATCTGCGCGGCCGGACCGCCCAGGGAAAGCTTCGCGAGACGAAGGCCGATCACCTGCTGCGATTCCATCGCGAGCAGGGTCGCGTCCATGCCGAGCTTCCACCACGCACCGAACATGTCAGTCCTCTCCACGCCGATGGGCGCAATGGCCGCGCTTATGCCACGCGGCTCGCCATGGTCGAAACGGGCGGCTCTGTCGAACCGACGTCACGGATGCACGATTCCGTGAGCGCGTCTCAATCGAAGGAGCGCGACTTCGCAGAGGACCCGCCGAGGCTGATCTTCTTCGGGGCCGAACCGCCGCCGAGGCTGATCTTGCGGGGCGGCGGCGGGGCGGCGGGGTTCGGAGCCGCGGGCCGTGCGGATTTCATCTGCGCCTGGCCATGGACCACCGAGCCGATCTCGCCCGCGACACGCACGAGGTCGTCCCGCTCGCAGGCTCGGGCGACAGAGAGGCCGAGCTGATGCATGTGGCTCTTGCCGTAGAGATAGACGGCAAGCTTGGCGCGAGTGGTGGGGGGGATTTCGGCGAGGATCTCGGGCAGGTCCTCGGGCTCGGCACGGTAGACCGCTCCGAGCAGGTCGAGGGAGACCGGGCAGGCGGGATCCGGCTCGGCGCCGCTGGTGGGGTGCGACTGGGTCATGGAATACCTGTCTGGCTCGTGGATGTCTGGGCAAGTGTGTGGGCCGGAGCCGTGTCGGCGGCGGGCGGTGTCGTCTGTGTCCGGACGACGGCGTCCTCCGGGCGCGGTTGAGGATTGGGCCGCGCCGGCCGCTCCGGCTGCAGACAGCCGCTGCAGACGGAGGCGATCGCGATGCGGGCGCGGCGGTCGGCTCGCTCCCACACCGCTTCGCGAGCGGCCCGGGCCCGTGCCACTTCCTCCGCCGATGGCATTCCCCCGCTGGCGCCGATCTCGGCCGGAGCGGCGTCGGGAGGCCTGATTCTCAGGAGGAGCGGTTCCTGGGCCAGAACGGGCGATCCTGCAAGGGTGCAGGCGAGAGATGAAGCGGCGAGCCGGCAAGCGAGGATCGTGCGGCCCATCGGCTCCTCAATCGGATCGGCAGACCCCTGGTCCGTCGGGGAACGATCGTCGGCCTAGGGTTAACATGACCTTAACGCGAAGACGACCTTGCCCCATGGGAGTCTCCATTCTCATCCAACACCGCTGTGCCCCGTATTCGACCCGAGAGCTCGAAGCGCATCGCTGCGCATATGTCTGAGGGCTTGCCGGTTGCCGAGGGATGAATCTCGACCAGCGACGGTCGGCGTCTGGAGCTTCGCTGACAGGACGACAAAAGCCGATCCGGCTCTACACCACCCGTCAATATCTGAACCGTCCGGCATAAACAGGCTGCCCGGAACGGATACCGCACGCCTCGATCGCGCAATGACAGGAGAGGGCCAACCAGCGAAAATCCGTGATCTTCGGACTCCCCACGGCTGGACGAAGCCCCCTCTTTCCTTTTACGGGATAGACGTGGGGCCTGTAGCTCAATGGTTAGAGCCGACCGCTCATAACGGTCTGGTTGCAGGTTCGAGTCCTGCCGGGCCCACCACTCTCTCCGCGAACGACGGACGTTCGGGTTTGGCGGGAGATGTGCGGCGTCTCAAGGGCATAGCGAAAAGCTGCAGTTTTGAGGCCTCTTCTCCGGGGCGGACCTACGGCCCTGATTCCTGGCGATTTCGGGCGGTTTCTCGCCTGCCGCCGGTGCAGCTTCCACACCGATGTGGCTGGCTGGGCTGGAGACCGGTTCGCAGGCTAGCAGAGCCGTGGTTCGGTAGTGGCTGTGCACTGGCGTGTGAGCGATTACCGCCACTTCGGACTGGACTTGCGCTGCGAATGGAGCGGAACTGTCAGCGTCCTTGAGGCCGCCTACGCGGTGCGCCCTCGACCCCCTGCCGATCCCTCGCGATCCGCGGGGTTGCGCTGGTGGCAGCAGACCCGCTGCCGACCCATCGCAAGGCCACCCTCATGATCGACGAGAACTACCACGCGCTGCTGAAGGCAGCCGCCGAGTCTCACGACCAGTTGATCGCCCGTCCCGCCGGACTGAACGCTCGAGCCGCCAAGGCGCTGTTGCCTAAACTCTGCCAAACCGCGTTGGTGGTCGAGGTCGTCGTGACAGCGGATGAGCCGCACTGGCACAGCGACGAGCGCGGTCCGATCGGGCTGCGCCTCACGACCGCCGGTCGAGAAAGCCTCGGCCTCGATGCCGGACCGGACAGAGTTGAGACAAAGCCGCGATCCGGCACGAAGCAGGCGCTGATCGTCGCGATGCTGCAGCGTGAGGAAGGGGCCACACTCGCCGACCTGATGGCCGCCACCGGCTGGCTCGCCCATTCGACGCGCGCCGCCCTGACTGGCCTGCGCAAGCGAGGGATGATCCTCACGAAGGGATGCGATGCGGAGGGTCGGACCGCCTATCGTCTGACCGACGATGCCACGGTTGAGGTCCGGTGATGGCCGCCGTGATCAGCCCCGAGCTCAAGCGCGAGATCGAGGCGCTTGCCTCCCTCGATCTGGGCGACCTGCGCATCCGCTGGCGGCATCACCTGCGAACCGCCCCTCCCCCGCATCTGTCCCGCCCCCTGATGGTGCGGCTCGTCGCCTATCGCATCCAAGCCAGGATGCTGGGCGACCTCGATCGCGACAGCGCCCGGCTGCTCGATCGGATCGCGAAGGAGCGCCTGCGCCGAACGCGCGGCCAAGCCGAAGGCGCCGCCCCTCGTCCCGCCGATCCCGACGCCCGGGCTTCGGCCCGGCACGCTGCTGGTGCGGGAGTTCGGGGGTGAGGTCCACACCGTCACTGTGGTGGCGGGTGGGTTTGCCTGGAGGGAGACGACCTATGCCAGCCTGTCGGAGGTCGCTCGTGCGATCACCGGCACCCGCTGGAACGGACCCCGCTTCTTCGGGCTGCGGGACAAGGTAGTCACCAGGGCGCCAAGCAGCGGCGATGAGCCGTTCATGGCTGTGGCCGCGGGAGGGATCGCGTGATGGCATCGCCCTCCAAGTCGCTGCATGCCAAGGCCCTGCCGTCGAAGACCCAGGCCCCCAAGGCTCTGCGCTGCGCGATCTACACCCGCAAATCCACCGAGCACGGGCTCGATCAGGCCTTCACCTCCCTCGACAACCAGCGCGAGGCCGCCGAAGCCTACATCAAGAGCCAGGCCCATGAAGGCTGGCGCCTGCTGCCCGACGCCTACGACGATGCCGGCGTCTCGGGCGGCAGTCTCGAGCGTCCGGCCTTGCAGCGGCTGCTTGCCGAGGTCGAGGCGGGACGCGTCGATGTGGTGGTGGTCTACAAGGTCGACCGGCTCACCCGCGCCCTGTCGGACTTTGCCAAGCTCGTCGAGCTGTTCGACGCGCACGCCGTCTCCTTCGTCTCGGTGACGCAGGCCTTCAACACCACCAACAGCATGGGGCGGCTGACGCTCAACGTCCTGCTGTCGTTCGCCCAGTTCGAGCGCGAGGTCACGGCCGAGCGCATCCGAGACAAGATCGCGGCCTCGAAGCGCAAGGGCATGCGCATGGGCGGACCTGTGCCGCTGGGCTACCGCGTCCATGACAAGAAGCTGGTCCCCTGCCCCGATGAGGGTACGCCTTCGGTGAAGGCCGCGGTCGTGGTCCCGGCGGGGTGTCAGGCCGCGATTTGATGGAGCCGAGACGGGGTCCAGTTCCACGGCAGCAGATCGTCGATGCGCCGGGCCGAATGGTCGGGTAGCCGCCCGAGCACGTCGGCGAGCCAGGCCTGGGGGTCGATGCGATTGAGCTTGGCAGTCTCGATGAGCGTGTAGAGGGCAGCCGTGCGATGGCCGCCCGCATCCGATCCGGCGAAGGTCCAGTTGCGGCGGCCCACCGCGATGGGCCGGATCGCCCGTTCGGCGGCATTGTTGGACAGGCAGATGCGTCCGTCGTCGAGGAACCGGGTGAAGGCGGTCCAGCGCTTGAGCAGGTAGTCGATCGCCGCGGCTGTGGGAGCCTTGGCCGAGAGCCTGGCACGGTTCTCTCGCAGCCAAGCCTCCAGGTCGGCGACGATGGCGGCCGAGCGGGCTTGGCGGTGCGCACGGCGTTCATCCGGCTCAAGACCGTTGGCGGCGCGCTCGATGGCGAAGATCGCATCGATCCGCGTCACCGCCTCGATGGCGATCGGAGCCTTCCTGAGGTCGGCCAGCTCGAAGAACTTGCGTCTTGCATGGGCCCAGCAGGCCGCCTCGCGGATCGGACCCGGCTTGCGGCCGGGCTCGTACAGCCGGCCGAACCCCGAGAAGGCGTCCGCCTGCACGATGCCGTGGAAGTTGCCGAGCCAGGTCTCGGCATGCGCGCCGGAGCGGTCGGGGGAGTAGAAGTAGGCTGCGGCCGGCGGCTCGGGTCCGCCGAAGGGGCGGTCGTCGCGCACCACCGTCCAGAGCCGGCCGGTGCGGGTCTTCCCTTTGGCCAGGACCGGCACCGGCGTGTCGTCGAGATGGAGGCGGTCGGCTTCCCGGACATGGGCCTCGATCCGGGCCACCAGCGGCGACAGGGCGGTGGTGACGGCCCCGACCCAGCCGGCCAGGGTCGAGACGTCGATCGGCACGCCTTCGTGGGCGAAGCGCTGGCTCTGGCGATGCAGCGGTAGGTGGAGGCCGAACTTGGCCATCATCACCTCGGCCAGGAGGTTCGGCCCGGCCCGCCCCCGCGGGATCGGGTGGAAGGGGGCCGGGTTCTGCGCGATGGTCTCGCAGTCGCGGCAGGAGAAGCGCTCGCGCACGTGCTGGATCACGACCCAGCGCGCCGGGATCCGCTCCAGAGTCTCGGTGACGTCCTCGCCGAGGTGGCGTAGGCGTGCCCCGCCACAGCAGGCGCAGGTCGTCGGGCCGGGATGGAGAATGCGCTCGCGCGGCAGATGCTCGGGCAAGGGCCTACGAGCGGGCTTGCGCTGGGAAGAGGTCGGGGTGGTATGCGGCTCGGGCTCAGCCGCTCGCGCCTCCGTCTCGGCCAGCGTCTCCTCCAGATCCTCCAGGACGAGTTCGAGCTGGTCGATCCGGGCGCTGCGTTCCGAGGAGGCCCCGAAGCGCTCCCGTCGCAGCCGGGCGACCTCCAGCTTGAGCCGTTCGACCGCGATCTCGGAGGCGAGCCGCGCCGCCCGCTCGGCCAGGATCATGGCGTGGGCGGCAGCGAGATCGGTGGGAAGCGGTGGGAAGCGGTGGCGGCTCAGGCGCGTTCGGCACGCCGACAGAAGAGCATATTGCTCAGCCCCTGTAACGCGTTATCCTCAGCCGACGGCGCTCGGACGCCAGCTTGTCCGCGGCATCCGCCAGTCGATCCCCGAGAGCAGGTAGCCGAGCTGCGCCGTCGAGATCGTCACGGCTCCGGCCGCCACCGACGGCCACAGGAAACGGCCGCGGTCGAGCCGCTTCGTGTACAGGCACGCGCCCTGGCTATCGTGCCAGATCACCTTGATCAGGTCGCCGCGCCGGCCGCGGAAGACGAACAGGTGCCCGGAGTGGGAATCGCGCTTCAGCGTCTCCTGGACAATCATCCCCAAGCTGGAGAAGCCCTTGCGCATGTCGGTGTGGCCGGTGGCCAGCCAGACCCGAACGTTGGCCGGCAGCGGGATCATCGGCCCTCCAGGGCATCGAGCACCCGACGCAGTGCCGCGGCATCGACGTCCCGGTCGACCTTGAGACGCCGACCACCACCGCGATCGATCTCCATGACGCCGGTCTTGCGCCGCGCTCGACGGGGCTGGGCCGCAGCATCATGATCATCCGACCGCAGAACTGGAACTGCCGGCGAGGGCTCCGGGGTGATCGCGACGGGCACGAAGACGGGGGCCTGCTCGTCCCCGCCCAAACGGCCTTCCCGAGCCTGGCGTCGCCACGTGAACAGCAGGCCCTGGGCGATCCCGTGCCGGCGCGCCACCGAACACACCGACACGCCCGCCTCGTACGAGGCTTCGACGATCCGCACCTTGTCCTCGAACGACCGGCGCCGCCGTCGTTCGGCCCCCTCCAGTACCTCGACCCGCATCGCCTCGACCCGCTGACCTCAATGCCAGCATTAAGGTCAGGCTTCAGCCGAGTGCGCGATGCCGTCGACCGCGGCCATCACCGAACGCGTACCGATGAGGCGGCCCAGGTACGAACGATCTTCGAGCGCTACCTCGCGCTCGGCTGCCTGAACGGACTGGCTGTCGATCTTCAGGGCCACGGCATCCTGACCAAGCGATCCCCGCGCCGGGACGGCACGATCCGGGGCGGTATCGCCTTCACCAAGGGTCCGCTGGCCTATCTGCTGCGCAACCGGGTCTATATCGGCGAGGTGATCCACAAGGACCGGTACTATCCCGGAGAGCACGAGGGCATCGTCCCGCGCGAGCTGTTCGATGCGGTACAGGCGGCGCTGAGCGAGAAGGCGCGGGCGCAAGGTTCCGCCCGGGGCAACACCGGCTCGTGGCTGACGGGGCTGCTCCACGATGACCGCGGCAACCGGATGACGCCGAGCTCGGCCAGGAAGGGCGCTCTCCGCTACCGCT
Organism: Methylobacterium sp. WCS2018Hpa-22; assembly: GCF_031843785.1. Classification (NCBI taxonomy): domain Bacteria; kingdom Pseudomonadati; phylum Pseudomonadota; class Alphaproteobacteria; order Hyphomicrobiales; family Methylobacteriaceae; genus Methylobacterium; species Methylobacterium sp. WCS2018Hpa-22. The sequence goes on along the minus strand of NZ_JAVTJA010000003.1, from coordinate 37,188 downwards.
ACTACGTCTCACGCGCCCTCGAGACGGGCCAGCGCAGCGAGGCCGGCTCGGTCTCCCGGGTGTCGGCGCCCGAGATCGAGCAGGCCGTGCGGGAGGCGCTTGCACCACCCTCCCCTGACCAACCTTCCCCATCCAACGAGATGCCCCTGCTGGCCCAGGTTGGCCGCATCGTCGTTCACCCGAGCCATCTTGCCATCAGCTTTGTCGGGCCGGACGAGGCTGAGCGCGATGACAGAGCGTGCGGAGCAGAAGCCATCGAGCTGGCCCCGCTCAACGTGCCCTGGTCAGCCCGATCGAGCCGTCGTCGGCGCCAGATCATCCGTACCGACGGTGATGACGGAGCAGCGCCGTTGCGGCCGATGCGGGTCGAGACCCGAGCCCGCCTCGTCGACGGGATCGCCAAGGCGCGCTTCTGGCTCGATGACCTTGTCAGCGGCCGCGTGGCGGACACCCATGCCATCGCCACAGCGGAAGGCTGCAGCGAGCGCTCGGTGCGCATGACCCTCAACCTCGCCTTCCTGGCTCCATCCGTCATCCAGGCGGCGATCGCTGGCACCTTGCCGGAAGGGTCCGGCATCTCCGTGCTCATGAATGCGCCAATAGCCTGGAGCGAATATCCTGACGCTTGCGGCGGCAATGCAGCGTGAAGGAGCACGTGCTGCGATTGACTGGCAGCGCATGGTCATACTGGCAGTCGGACGCTCGTTGTCATATTGCTGCGGAAGTAATGCGCCATAAGCGGAAGTTTACCGCCTGCCCGGAAGCGGACGTTCCGCATGCGACCCAATCCGGGCGTTCAACGGACATTTTGGCGTTCTCGGAGGTGGACCTAAGCCAAACGGCTCCTTGGGCAGGACTACACCTGATCTGGAGCCATTGAGCAGTTTCCAAAACATGACGCGGTAAGCTCTATCCCGCGCGCTTGAGTGGTTCCTTCCCAGGACTGGAACGCACGGTAAAATGAGTTCGTGTCCTCATAACCCAGTACTGGCTTTTTGTTGTAGTGAACGGTGCCTCAGTTGATGATCGACTGCGAGTCGACGAAGCCAGTGAAGGTATATCGCTACAGGCGCCGACGGGTCAGGCCCCAGAAGAAGCCCTGGATATTGTTAAGGAGGCGGTTGAGCGTGCCGTGGCGATGATGCTGCGTGCAGTGGCCGAGCAAGGTACCGTCCAGGACGTTGAAGGCGGCAAACAGCGCTGCCGTGTATGCCCATCTCTTCATAAAGGAAGTCGCTGTGATGGCTGACTCACTTCCTCGAATGCATGGGCTATGCAAAGCAGCGCCCTGTCCTGTCCCGGCCTTCCGATGAGCTGCAACCCCGATGATCGTCCGTCCGGTGCCCATGGACCTAACGGCAGGCAGATTGTGGGGCATCCGGACAAGGTCGCTGGCACCACCACTTCCATCCAACGATGATACGTATCCATGGACGTGCCGGCGATGATCGTGGGCCAGGGCTCGGCCTGAGCAAACGGAAAGACCTGAGCGCTCGGCAGGGCCAGCGCGTCGAAATCGGCGAAGAGCGCAAGGAAGCGCTGGTAGAGGCGCGTCCGAGACACCGACGCTCGATAGAGATCGTCGGCGGAAAGACCGAGGCTGCCTTCGATCTCCCAGATCAGTTCCGGCTTCATCTGCTCGCGTTTGATTAGATCGTCATAGAGCGGTCGGTAGCGGCTGCCGACCAGGACGTGGCGCCAGACCAGCCAGGATGCCCAGATCTCGTCCCGGCTGATCCCGAGACCGGTCTCCTCGATGCGGCATCCCGCGGCTTCGAGGGCGGAGAGGCCCGTCTGGGACAGCGGCAGGATGCCGTCTTCCAGGGGAAGAGCACTGACGAAATCGCCGAGCCAGCCGATGCGGGCACCCTCCACTCTGCCCGGCAGCAACTCGGCAGTGAGGCCCGGCTCTGCCAGGGAGAGGGGTGCACGGGGATCGGGACCACTCATCACCGATAAGAGGAGCGCGAGATCGGTGACGTTCCGCGCCATGGGACCATCAGTGGCAAGTTGCTGGATATAGCCCTCCGGGCCCGGCAGCGATGGGACCCTGCCCTGAGAAGGCCGGAACCCGAAGATACCGTTCCAGCCGGCAGGGTTACGGAGGGAGCCGGCGAAGTCGCTGCCATCGGCCATGGGCACCATGTGGAGGGCCGTTGCGACAGCGGCGCCGCCCGAGCTTCCGCCGGCACTTAGAGCGGGATCATAGGCGTTGAGCGTGGTGCCCCAGACGGGGTTGTAGCTATGCGAGCCAAGGCCGAACTCGGAGACGTTCGTCTTGCCGATGAGGATCGCCCCTGCCGCGCGCAGGCGTTCGACGAATAAAGCATCTTCCTTCGGAACATGCTCCGCGAAGATCGGTGAGCCGAAAGTGGTGCGAAGTCCGCGCGTCGGCGCCAAGTCCTTCACCGCGTGGGGCAATCCATGCATCGGCCCGCGCCACAGCCCGCGCCGAAGGTCGGCATCGGCCGCTTCGGCCTCGGTTAAAAGCCTCCCCCGGTCACGCAGGGACACGATAGCGTTCACTCGCCCGTTCACCAGCGCGATGCGATCGAGATGAGCCTCCATCACCTCCCGGCAGGAGATGTGCCGGTCGCGGATCGCCGCCATCATCTGTGTCGCGTCGAGGCCGACGATCCCGCCCTGCGGCAGACTTGGCATCGTAGAAGTCCCGCTCATCCCATCACTCCAGGTTGGCGCACGGCTTGCCAGAACGCCGAATACAGGATGGAATTGCATACATGATGCGTGCCGCAGGCCGACAACACTGTCCGAAGCCGCGCCGATGGAATCCGTGCTGATGGTGACGCCACCGAGCTTGGACGGCCCTGCCTTCTCCATCGAAGGATTGGCTGCGCCCGCCGAGATCCGTCTCGACAGATGGGGCGTCGCCCATATCCGGGCGGAATCGCAGGACGATGCGTTCCTCGTGCAGGGGTTCAATGCGGGTCGTGACCGACTCTGGCAGCTCGACCTGTGGCGCAAGCGCGGATTGGGCCTGCTCGCCGCAGATTTCGGTCCGGGCTACCTCGCCCAGGATCGGGCCGCGCGGCTGTTCCTGTATCGCGGAGACATGGAGGCCGAATGGGCGGCCTATGGCCATCCCCGCGCAAAGGGCATCGTCGAGGCCTTCGTCCGTGGGCTCAACGCGTTCATCGTCCTGACGCGTGACAGGGACGATCTACTGCCGCCGGAATTCGCATCCATGGGCACGCGGCCCGCCTTGTGGGATGCGGAGGACGTGGTGCGGATCCGCAGCCATGCCCTCGTGCGCAACGTCGCCTCGGAGGTCGCCCGCGCCCGTGTCCTGGCGCGTTTCGGCCTTGCGACGGATGTCCTGCGCAAGTCGTTGAGCCCGGACCACCATCCCGTGATTCCCGAAGGGTTGGCGCCCGAGCGATTGCCCCAAGACCTCCTCACGGTCTTCCGTCTCGCCACTGCGCCGGTGAGCTTCGATCCGGCCCGCCTCGCCGCCCATCGCGCCGATGCCTTGGTATGGAGCGAGGTCGATGCGTTCGGCGCCGTCCATCGCTCGGATCGCCAACCTGTCGTGACGCTGGCGGAGGCCAGCGAAGGCTCGAACAACTGGGCGGTCTCGGGGGCACGGACCGCCACCGGCCGTCCGATCCTGGCGAGCGACCCGCATCGCGCCTACCAGCTCCCCTCCCTGCGCTACGTCGTTCATCTCACCGCGCCGGGGCTCGACGTGATCGGAGCCGGAGAACCGGCGCTGCCGGGCATCTCCATCGGCCATAACGGCACCGCCGCCTTCAGCCTCACCATCGCGCCGATCGATCAGGAAGACCTGTTCGTCTACGAGACCCATCCGGATGATCCCGGCCTCTACCGCTATGGAACGGGCTGGGAGGCGATGGCGCGGGTCGTCGAGCGCATTCCCGTGCGCGACGGCTCCGACGAAGAGGTCACCCTCGCTTTCACCCGTCACGGGCCGGTGATTTGTGAGGATGTGTCCGGGCGCCAAGCTTTCGCCGTGCGGACGGTCTGGTCCGAGCCGGGGACAGCCGCCTATCTCGGCAGCCTCGCCTATCTTGGCGCCACCACGGTGACGGAATTTCGTGAGGCGTTGCGCGATTGGTCGGCACCCTCCACCAACCAGGTCTATGCGGATACCGGTGGCACCATCGCATGGTTCATGGCCGGCAAGGCGCCCGTGCGCTCGAACTGGGACGGGCTGCTCCCGGTGCCCGGTGACGGGCGTTACGAATGGGCGGGTTTCCACGATCCGTTCGTGCTGCCGCACCATGTGGACCCCGAATGCGGCTTCGTCTTCAGCGCGAACGAGATGAACCTGCCCGCGGATTATCCGGCTGAGACGCGCAAGCTGAGCTTCGAGTGGCTGGAGCCCTGGCGGGCCCGGCGCATCCGCTCCGTCCTCGAGGACGATGCCGGGCATACGCTCGACGCCTCGACCCGCCTGCAGGCCGACGTGTTCTCGGAACCCGCCCTCCGCCTCGGCCGACTCGTAGCCGCCCTGCCCCCGGCCGACGATGCTGCGTCCCGGGCCGCCATCCACCTGCTCCTCGGTTTCGACGGATACCTGCATGCCGGGAGCGCCGCCGCCTGCCTCATCGAGACGCTCTGGGTCCGTCACCTGCGTCCGGCCCTCGTGACCGCCCTGGCGCCCGAGCCGGCCGATGCAGACCTGTTCCGGCCCGGTGACACGGAGACCCTGCTCGACGCGCTCGACCATGGTCACCCGCACCTCGACGAAGCGACGCGCACGGCGCTCGTCACCCGCGCCCTCGCCTCGGCCTGGCTCGATTGCCAGGCGCGGTTCGGCACCGATCCTGCCGGATGGGAATGGGGCCGGTTCCATCATGGATTCTTCCGGCATCCCCTCTCCGGCATCGGCGGCGCGGTCAGCGAGAATGTCGGTCCGCTGCCTGTCGGCGGTTCGGCCGCCTCCGTGATGCATGCGGATTACCGCCCCCATGACGGCGCCCTCACCACGGGCGCTTCGTTCCGCATGGTCGTCGATGTGGGCGATTGGGACGCCAGCGTGTTCGTGAACGCTCCGGGCCAGTCGGGCCGCACCGACAGCCGCCATTACGCCGACCATGCTGTGTCCTGGGCGGCGGGCGCAACGGTGCCCCTGCTCTATTCCCGCGAGGCCGTGGACGCGGCCACCGAGAGCATCATCACCCTTCGACCCAGCCAGTCCCTTCGACCCAGCCAGCCCCTTCGACCTAGCCAGGAGTTGCCGAGCACGTGAAGATCTTCATCGCCGGCCTCGCCACCGAGACGAACACCTTCGCTCCCCTGCCCACGGGCAGGGCCGCCTTCCTCGCCGATTACGCCCGCCGCGATGGGAGCCTCGGACCGCCGAGCCTCAGCAATATCGGCCTCAAGGCCTGGCGGGAGATGGCCGAGAGCGACGGGCACATCGTGGTCGAAAGCCTGTCCACCTTCGCCCAGCCCGGTGGCATCACCCTGCGCGCGGTCTACGAAGACTTGCGCGACACGCTGCTGTCTGATCTCGAAGCGGCGCTACCCGTCGATGCGGTGCTGCTGTTCATGCATGGCGCCATGGTCGCGCAGGGCTACGACGATTGCGAGGGCGACACGCTGGAGCGGGTCCGCGCCCTGGTCGGGCCGAAAGTGGCGGTCGGGGTCGAACTCGACCTGCATTGCCATCTGACCGAGACGATCCGCCGGGCGGCCGACGTCGTCGTGATCTATAAGGAATACCCGCATACGGACATCGTGGCGCGGGCGCGCGACCTCTATCCGCTCGTCATCGGCACGGCCGAGGGGACGATCCGCCCGGTCATGGCGATCCAGGATTGCCGCATGGTCAATATGTGGCGCACCACGGCGGAGCCGGTCGCTGGGTTCGTGCGGCGGATGGAGGCGCTGGAGGGCAGGGATGGCATCCTGTCCGTCTCGTTCGGACACGGTTTTCCATGGGGGGACGTCGCCGAGGTCGGCGCCCGGATGCTCGTGGTGGCCAACGGCGATACGGCCAAGGCCGCTTCCCTCGCCCGAATTCTCGCCGCCGAGATCTGGGCGATGCGCGGGGAGGCCGCGACACGGGTCGATACGGTCGACGCCGCTCTCGACGCGGCGCTAGCCTCCACCGATCCGCGCCCGATGGTGCTCGCGGACATCGCGGACAATGCCGGGGCGGGCGCTCCCTCCGACAACACCGCTCTCCTCGCCCGGATGGTCGAGCGCGGCATCCGCGACGCCGTCACCGGCCTGTACTGGGATCCGGGCGCGGTAGGCATCTGTCACGAGGCCGGAATCGGCGCCACGTTCGATCTGCGCATCGCTGGCAAGTGCGGTGTCACCTCCGGCGATCCCCTCGACCTGCGCATCACCGTGCGCGGACTCTCCGAGGCTCATAGCCAGGGCGGCCTCAGCGGGGGCCGCGCGCAACTCGGTCCCTGCGCCTGGATCGAGGCGGACGGCATCCATATCGTTCTGGCCTCGCAGCGCCAGCAGCCCTTCGCCCCGGATGCCTATACTGGCCTCGGCCTCACCCTCGACGACAAGCGCATCGTCGTGGTGAAATCGATGCAACACTTCCACGCGGCCTTCGCGCCCATCGCCAGCGAGATTCGCTACGTCGCCGCCCCCGGCGCGGTTCCACCGGATTACGGAGCGATCCCCTACACCAAACGCGACCCGGCCTATTGGCCCCGCATCGCCGACCCGTTCGCACAGGATTGATCGATGGCTCTTGAGGATCTCGCTCTGAACGACCTTCCGTTCGAACTCGGCGACCTGCTCGCCGGCCTTCGCCCCTGGATCGAGTGCGAGAGCCCGACCCATGACAGGGCGGCGGTGAACCGGATGATGGGTATTGCCGCGCGCGACCTCGCCATGGCCGGTGCGTCGGTGGAGTCGATCCCCGGACGCATGGATTTCGGCGATTGCGTCCGCGCCCGGTTCCCGCATCCGCGCCGGGACGAGCCGGGCATCCTCGTCCTCGGCCATCTGGACACGGTCCATCCCCTCGGCACCCTGGCCGCCCTCCCCTGGCGGGTGGAAGGCGATCGCTGCTACGGCCCGGGCATCCTCGATATGAAGGGGGGCAACTTCATCGCCCTCGAGGCCGTGAAGGCGCTACGCAAAGCCGCCGTCGAGACACCGCTCCCGGTTACTTTTCTGCTCACGAGCGACGAAGAGGTCGGCAGCCCTTCGACCCGCGACCTGATCGAGGCGGAGGCCCAGCGCCATCGCTACGTCCTGGTGCCGGAGCCCGGCCAGCCGGGGGACGGAGTGCTCACGGGCCGCTACGCCATCGCCCGCTTCGATCTCACCGCCAACGGCCGTCCGAGCCATGCGGGAGCGCGACTCGGCGACGGACGCTCGGCCATCCGGGCCATGGCGCAGCAGATCATCGCCATCGAGGCGATGTCGGATGCCGATTGCACCTTCAGCGTCGGCATCGTCCAGGGCGGGCAATGGGTGAACTGCGTCGCCACCACATGCCGGGCCGAGGTGCTGAGCATGGCCAAGCGCCAGGGCGATCTCGACCGCGGCGTCCAGCGGATGCTCGCCCTATCCGGAGAGGCGGACGGCGTCGCCCTCACGGTAACGCGTGGTGTCACCCGCCCGGTCTGGGAGCCCGATGCCGGCACCATGGCGCTCTACGAGACCGCCCGGACGACCGCCGGCGAGCTCGGCTCGGCCCTCCCGCACGAGAGCTTCGGCGGCGGCTCCGATGGCAATTTCACGGCCAATCTCGGCATCCCGACCCTCGACGGGCTCGGTCCCTGCGGGGCAGGCTACCATACCCTGGAAGAGTACGTGAGCATCGCGTCGCTGACCCATCGCGCTCGGTTGCTGGCCGGCCTCATGACGAAGCTCGGCCGGCCATAACGGCCCGCATCCTGCATACACTTTCGCAAGAGAACCGCATCGCGGCAGGGGGAATGAGTTCATGGACAAGGCGATCAGGACAGGTTTCCAGGCGGCACTCGCCCTTGCCGCCGCCACGGTCGGCGTGATGCCGGGCGCGGCGATGGCACAGGCCAAGCCCGTCACCATCCGCGCCGTGATGCATTCGGGCCTGCGGATCACCGATCCGATCATCACCACGGCCTACATCGCCCGTAACCACGGCTACATGATCTACGACACGCTGTTCGCCACGGACGCGAACTTCAAGGTCCAGCCGCAGATGGTGAAGGAGTATAGCGTCAGCGACGACAAGCTCACCTACACCTTCACCTTGCGCGACGGGCTCAAGTTCCATGACGGCGCGCCGGTCACCTCGGCCGATTGCATCGCGTCGATCCAGCGTTGGGGCAAGCGCGACAGCATGGGCCAGAAGCTCATGGAATACACCGTCTCCCTGGATGCAGCGGACGACAAGACCTTCACGCTAAAGCTCAAGCAGCCCTACGGGCTTGTCCTGACTTCGCTCGGCAAGCCCTCGTCCAACGTGCCGTTCATCATGCCGAAGCGCATCGCCGAGACCCCGGCGGACAAGAACGTTCCGGAGGAAATCGGCTCCGGCCCGTTCCGCTTCGTGAAGGGCGAGTTCCAGCCCGGCCTGAAGGTCGTCTACGAGAAAAACCCGGATTACGTACCGCGTAGCGAAGCGCCGAGCTGGGCCGCTGGTGCCAAGGTGGTGAAGGTCGACCGGGTCGAGTGGCTCAACATCCCCGATTACCAGACCGCCGTGAACGCGCTCATCAACGGCGAGATCGATTATATCGAGCAGCCGCCGCACGACTTCCTGCCGATCCTGAAGGCCGCGTCCGGCATCCAGATCGTCAATTACAACACCTTGGGCGTGTCCGGCATGCTGCGCATGAACTGGCTCAACCCGCCCTTCGACAACGAGAAGATCCGCCAAGCGGCGCTGCTGGCGGTCAACCAGCAGGATTATCTCGACGCCCAGATCGGCGACCCAGACTACATGGTGCCCTGTCTGGCCATGTTCGTCTGCAACACCCCCAACGCGACAGATGCGGGGGCACCCAAGACCGACCTTGCCCGCGCGAAGCAGCTCCTCAAGGAGGGCGGCTATGACGGGAAGCCCGTTGTCGTGATGCAGCCGACGGATCTTGCCATCGCCGCACCGCTCGGGCCGGTGACGGCGCAGGCCCTGCGCAAGATCGGCATGAACGTCGATCTGCAATCGATGGACTGGCAGACCCTGGTGGGACGCCGCGCGAAGCAGGACCCGGTGGATCAAGGCGGCTGGAACATCTTCCACACCTTCTGGGTCAACGCGGACATGCTCAACCCAGTGAGCAATGTCGGCATCAATGCGAAGGGCCGGAAAGGCGGGTTCTTCGGCTGGGCGGAGGACGCCGAGATCGAGACGATGCGCAATGCCTATGCGCTGGAATCCGATCCTGCCAAGCAGGCCGCCATCGCTAAGGCAGTGCAGGAGCGGGCCTACGCAGTCGGCATGTATTATCCGACGGGCCAGTTCATCAGCCCGCTCGCGGTCAGCCCCAAGCTGACGGGGATCCTCGAAGCCCCGGCGCCGGTATTCTGGAACATCGAGAAGAAGTGAGCGGGCGCTTCGTCTCCTATCTCCTTTCGATCTCCCCCCGATTGGGTTCGGGGGGAACCGGAGAGGCGAGGGAAGTGCCGGGCCGCTACGGGCTCTCATAATCCGCCGGAGATCTGAATGGGTCGTTTTCTCGCCGGACGTCTCGCCGCCACCCTCCCCGTGATGGGCATCGTGGCCGTCATCGTGTTCCTGTTGCTGCGGCTCGCACCGGGGGATCCCGCGGCCATCCTGGCCGGCGATGCCGCGAGCCCCGAACAGATCGCGGCGATCCGCGCCAATCTAGGCCTCGACAAGCCGATCCTGACCCAGTTCCTGTCCTGGAGCGGACGCCTCCTCCAGGGGGATCTCGGCTCCTCGATCATCTCGAACCAGCCCGTCGCGAAACTCATCTTCGAGCGGATCGAGCCGACCCTGGCTCTCGCCACCACCACCATCGTGTTCGCCGTCATCGTAGCGGTGCCCCTCGGGGTGCTGGCGGCCTGGTGGCACGGCACCTGGATCGATCGGGCCATCATGGCCGTCTCGGTGCTGGGCTTCTCGGTGCCGGTCTTCGTGCTCGGCTACCTGCTGATCTTCGGTTTCGCCATGCAGCTCCGGTTCTTGCCGGTGCAGGGGTATGTCAGCATCACAGAAGGGATCTGGCCTTTCCTGTCGCGGCTGATCCTGCCGACCCTCACCCTGTCGGTGATCTACGTCGCCCTTATCGCCCGCACGACCCGCTCGAGCGTGCTGGAGGTTCTGGGCGAGGATTACATCCGCACCGCCCGCGCCAAGGGAATCGGCGAGAGCCAGGTGCTGTGGCGCCATGCGTTGCGCAATGCAGCCGTCCCGGTGGTCTCGGTGATCGGCCTCGGCATCGCCCTGCTCATCAGCGGCGTCGTCGTCACCGAGAGCGTGTTCAACCTGCCGGGTCTCGGCCGACTCACCGTCGATGCCGTGCTGGCGCACGATTACCCCGTCATTCAGGGCGTGATCCTGCTCTTTTCCGCCCTCTACGTGGTGGTGAACCTCGCCATCGACCTGTCCTACCTGCTGTTTGACCCGAGGATACGCTATTGAGCCGGCAGGAACGGACGATGTCTTCCCCCGCTGTCGCGCGGTTCACGACCCTGCCTCCGGTCCTACGCCATCCGGGCGTGCTCTTCGGCCTCGCGGTCCTGCTGATCGTCGGAGGAGCGGCGCTGCTCGCGCCGTACCTCTGGACCGGCGATCCGATCCTGCTGCGCCCGCGCCTGCGCCACAGGCCACCCTCGGCACCGGCATGGCTCGGCACCGACGCGTATGGCCGCGACGTCTGGAGCCGGGTCGTCTACGGTGCCCGCGTCTCGCTCGGCATCGGCTTCTCGGTGGCTGCCGCCGCGGTGCTCATCGGTCTCGTCATCGGCCTCGTCGCCGGTTACTTGCGCCGGCTCGACGCGGTGGTGATGCGGATCATGGATGGTCTCATGGCCATCCCCTCGATTCTGCTCGCCATCGCCATGGTGACCCTATCGGGAGCCGGGATCGCCACGGTGATCGTCGCCATCACCATCCCGGAGATCCCGCGCGTGGCCCGTCTGGTGCGCAGCGTCGTGCTATCGGTCCGCTCGGAGCCCTATGTCGAGGCCGCCATCGGCGCTGGGACGCGCCTGCCGATGCTGCTGACGCGGCACGTCCTCCCCAACACCATCGCGCCCCTCATCGTCCAGGGCACCTATGTTTGCGCTTCGGCGATCCTCACCGAGGCGATCCTGAGCTTCCTCGGGGCCGGGATCCCCACCGAGATCCCGAGCTGGGGCAACATCATGGCCGAAGGCCGGCAGGCCTTTCAGATCGCGCCTTGGGTGATCCTGTTCCCGGGCCTCTGCGTCGCCGCCACGGTGCTCGCCGTCAACATCATCGGCGACGGCCTGCGCGATGCCCTCGACCCGCGCACTGCCCGGCGCGTGGGAGCCCTGCGATGATACGATCCCCGGCAATGAACGAGCCCGTCCTGTCCATCACCGGCCTCACCGTTCCGCTTCCGCTTGGCGCCGACCGGGCCAATGCCATCGAGGGCCTGTCGCTCAGCGTAGGTCCGAACGAGATCGTCTGCGTCGTTGGTGAATCCGGCTCGGGCAAATCCGTCACCGCCAGCGCGGTGATGGGGCTCCTGCCGCCGGGTCTGACCCCATCGGCCGGGCGGATCCTGTTGCAGGGCGAGGACGTGCTGACGGTCGGTCCCGCGCGCCTGCGCGCCCTGCGCGGCAGCCGCATGGCGATGGTGTTCCAGGAGCCGATGACGGCCTTGAACCCGGTTCTGAAGGTCGGCGACCAAATCGCCGAGATGCTGGAAGCCCATTCCGGCCGGGGCGACCGCGAGACACGGCGTCGTCGCGTTCTCGACCTTCTCGCCGATGTCCACCTGCCCGATCCACCGAGCTTGGCGAAGGCCTACCCGCACCAACTGTCCGGCGGCCAGCGCCAGCGGGTGATGATCGCCATGGCCCTTGCCAACGACCCGGCCCTGATCATCGCCGACGAGCCGACCACCGCCCTCGATGTCACCACCCAGGCGCAGATCCTGAAGCTGCTGAAGGAACTCCAAGCTCGGCGCAACGCCGGCATCCTGTTCATCACCCATGATTTCGGCGTGGTCTCCCAGATCGCCGACCGGGTGGTGGTGATGCAGAAGGGGCGGCTCGTAGAGGAAGGCAGCGTCGAGGACGTGCTCACCCGGCCGCGCGACCCCTATACCCGCATGCTCATCGCGGCGGTTCCCCGTGCCGAGCCTCCACCGCCCAGGCCGCGCCCTCAGCCTTCGGCGCCGATCCTCACCGTGCGCGACCTCACCAAGACTTATGGCGGGCGCGGCCTCTTCGGTGGCGGCCGCGCCGTGACGGCCTTGGACAGTGTCAGCCTCGCGTTGCAACCAGGGGAAACCCTCGGCATCGTCGGGGAATCGGGCTCCGGCAAATCGACCCTGGCGCGCTGCGTCGCCCGCTTCGTCGATCCGTCCGCCGGTCATATCCGTATCGGTGGCGACGACATCGCCCTGTTGCCGACGCGGGAACTTCGCCCCTATCGGCGTCGCATCCAGATGGTGTTCCAAGATCCCTACCGCTCGCTCAATCCACGCCGGACGGTGGGGCAGTCGATCATCGAGGGGCCGATGAATTACGGTCTGTCGAAAGATGCAGCTTGGGCGCGCGCGACGCGCCTCCTCGATCTCGTCCATCTCGATACCGGCGCGCTCGACCGCTATCCGCACGAATTCTCCGGCGGCCAGCGCCAGCGCATCGCCATTGCGCGGGCGTTGGCCATGGAACCCGATGTACTCATCGCGGATGAGGCCGTATCGGCACTGGACGTCTCGGTGCAGCGCCAGGTGCTGGAATTGCTGGAGGATATCCGCGAGCGTCTCAACCTCTCGATCCTTTTCATCACGCACGACCTGCGCGTGGCTGCACGCCTCTGCGACCGCCTCGTGGTCATGCTCGGCGGACGGATCGTCGAGGAAGGGGCGACCGCCGCACTTTTCGCCAACCCGCGCCACGCCTATACGCAGGCACTGTTCGCAGCGGCTCCAAAGCTTCGTCTTGCCCAGGAGTGATCGGACATGTCCTCCCTGAGGATTCAGCTGCGCCATCACAGCTCAGACGAAGATTACCCAGGGTACAAAGAGGAAGTTTGCTACGGCGCCTAGTTCGTGCCGGAGAGCGGAGAGCAAGAGGAGTGGCTCGTCGTCGACACGGCAAGGGACACAACGGACTTGACCGTTCTCCACGTATACGTTTGAGGCGCCGCCCATCGCCATGGACGAGCTGGGGCACCGGATGCCGCCAAGGATGCCACGGAAACCGGTTTCCGAACCATGAGGCCGAATGACGATCTCCAGTGACGCGGACGCCGACGCGCGCGTTCACGTGCCGCAGAATGTCCGGTAGTCCGCCCCGCCGCCCTCGGGCGCCTCGGCATAGCAGGCGTGGGCGGGCTGGTCGTCGTAGGGCCGCGACAGCACCGCCAATAGCTCCTCAAACGGGCCGAAGTCGCCTTGCTCGACCGCCGCCGCGATCATCGCTTCGACGTGGTGGTTGCGCGGGATGAAGGCCGGGTTGATGGCGCGCATCGCTGACGCCGTCGCCGCGGGGGTCCGTCCCTCTTCATCCAACAGCTTCCGCCAGCGTACGGCCCAGGCGTCGTACTCGGTCGGGTCGACGAACAGGTCGCGCACCCCGGCGTCCGCCTCCGGCCGCTCGGCCGCGTCGCACAGGCGGCGGAAGGTCAGAGTAAAATCCGCCCGGTTCTCCGCCATCCGCGCCAGCAAGTCGTCCGCGAGCGCGACGGCTCCGTCCCGATCCGCGGACAGCCCGAGCTTGTGCGCCAGGCCATCGTGATACGCTTTCTCGAAGCGCGGGCCGAACCCGGCGAGCAGCGCCTCGGCCGCTTCGACCGCCGCCTCGTCGTCGGCCAGCAGCGGCAAGAGGGCCTCGGCCAGACGGGTGAGGTTCCAAAGGGCGATCCCGGGCTGCTGGCCGTAGGCGTAGCGCCCGTGCGCGTCGATCGAGCTAAAGCTCGTGCGCGGATCGTAGGCGTCGAGGAAGGCGCAGGGACCGTAGTCGATCGTCTCGCCGGCCACCGACATGTTGTCGGTGTTCATCACCCCGTGGACGAAGCCGACCAGCAGCCAGCTCGCCACGAGCTCGGCTTGGCGGGCCACGACGCCGTCGAGCAGCGCTCGGTAGGGATGTTCCGCGGAGGATGCCTCGGGATAGTGCCGGGCGAGAGCATGATCGGCGAGCGTCCGCACCGCCTCCGCGTCGCCCCGGGCGGCGAAGTATTGGAAGGTGCCAACTCTGATGTGGCTAGCCGCCACGCGAGCGAGCACCGCCCCAGGTAGCCGGGTCTCACGCACGACCAACTCGCCGGTGGCAACCGCCGCCAGCGCCCGTGTGGTGGGGATGCCGAGCGCGGCCATGGCCTCGCTCACGAGATACTCGCGCAGCACCGGCCCAAGCGCCGCGCGCCCGTCGCCACGGCGGGAGAACGGAGTCGGGCCCGCGCCCTTGAGCTGGATGTCGCGGCGCTGCCCGTCACGGTCGACGACCTCGCCGAGCAGAACGGCGCGCCCGTCACCGAGCTGCGGCGCGAAGTTGCCGAACTGGTGCCCGGCGTAAGCTGTCGCGATCGGCTCGGCGCCTTCCGGGACGCTGTTCCCCGCGAGCATCCTCACCCCAGCGGATCCGGCGAGCCAATCCGGGTCCATGCCAAGGTTCGCCGCCAGCGCGCGGTTCAAACGGATCAGGCGCGGGGCTGCGACAGGTGTCGGGGCGCGGCGGACGAAGAAGCCGTCCGGTAAGCGGACGTAGCTGTTGTCGAAAGGGATCTTGGTCATAGTCGAGAGCTATGAGCGATCGCGCCGGTGGACAAGCGCCTTCCGGGAACCCAGTGGGGCAGTGCGCGCGAGAAGGCGCGTGTCCGTGTCGCCTCCTCTACTTCACGGCTAATGCCAGCATGGTCGAGCGACAGTCATGGGCTTTATCCGGCCCAGCGGCTTCGGAGGCCCTCTCCGCATTGCCGTCGAGATGGCTCGCTCTATGATTTCGGTTCCTTCTGCTAGAGCGAACGCGT
Source organism: Methylobacterium sp. WCS2018Hpa-22 (assembly GCF_031843785.1). NCBI lineage: Bacteria > Pseudomonadati > Pseudomonadota > Alphaproteobacteria > Hyphomicrobiales > Methylobacteriaceae > Methylobacterium > Methylobacterium sp. WCS2018Hpa-22. The sequence goes on along the minus strand of NZ_JAVTJA010000003.1, from coordinate 22,100 downwards.
CTTCGACGTCCATATCAAGGTAGCGTACCGTACTTTCGATCTTCGAATGCCCGAGCAGAATCTGCACCGCGCAGGTTGCCAGTTCCCTTGTCGATCAACGATGCCTCTGTTCGGCGCAGCGACGGAACTCCTCGTGCGCTTCGTCCAGGCAAAGGCCGACGGCGATCCGTCAGAGGTCGCGGATACTACGGCGCTGGCGCGATTGCTGTTGACGGTGGCCTCCGCCATGGGCGTCATCGCGTCGTCCGAGGCCAATCGCGAGGCCCTGCGAGAGGTGGCGCGCGTCTCGCTCGGCCCCTTCGCCAGGAGCGGTAGGGACCGAACGCTCGGACAATCAGGGCTGCAGGCAGGCGCGGTCGCGCTCAGCCCAAACCGCCGTTGGCCCGTAGAATCGGGCCGTTCACCCAACCGCCGTCCGGTCCGACCAAAAACGCGATAGCGGCGGCGATGTCGCCGGGTTCACTCGGGCGACCGAGCGGGATCATTCTCGTCCCTTGTACAACCTGCTCCTAGGTCCGCCGCTGAGGAACAGTTCGATCGCCTCCGACCCAGGGTCTAGCGCGTTGGCCGCGACTCTCCTCGGGTCTGGCTCCTTGGCAAGGGCATGCGTCATCGCTGAGAGCACTCACCTGCCCCCGTCGAGTGGCTGCGATTGGAGCGTTGCGCCCCCCTTGTGGCCCGAGCCACCGTCTGTTTCTTGTGTTTTGCTCTCCGAGACCGGACAGGCGGAAAACCACCCAGGGCGGAAGGGCTGGGTTCGTTCGAGAACGCCTATGTCCGGGACGGCATTATGTTGGGGTAACCGACTGCATCAAACGCGCTGCATTCCTGAAGCATGCATGGCCTCCACAACTTTGCCGCCGAGGAGGCCGGGCTTCAGATTTCGGTCCCTTCGGCCAGAGCGAGCGCGTCTTCAACGTCCACGCCGAGGTAGCGTACCGTGCTCACGATTTTCGTATGCCCGAGTAGAAGCTGCACAGCGCGCAAGTTGCCTGTTCGCTTGTAGATCAACGCCGCCTTTGTTCGACGTAGGGAATGTGTTCCGTAGTCCTCGCGCCGTAGCCCTATGCCCGTCACCCATTCATCTACCAGACGGGCGTACTGTCGGGTGCTTATGTGCGCTTCATGGTCGATCCGGCTGGGAAAAGCGTAATCATCAAGCCCGCCTCCTCGACACCCCAGCCAAGTCAGAATGCTGGTACGTGCTGGTTCAAGCAGTTCGAACTGTACAGGCCGTCCTGTCTTTCGCTGAACGACGATGACTCGCGGCCGCACCTGCTCACCGCTGACAAGCTCACCGATCTTCAATTTGACGATGTCACAACCGCGCAGCTTGCTGTCGATGGCGAGGTCAAACATGGCGCGGTCGCGTACGCGCCGCTCTCCATCAAGCCAGAAACGGATGGCCCAAACCTGCTGAGGCTTGAGAGCGCGCTTGGCGCCGAGCTTCCGTCCTGCGTTCCACGGACGGCGGTTCTTGAAGGCTGGGTCGTGCTCTGAATGTCCCATCTCTCATCTCCCAACCGGCAGATGCCGGCAGAGAGAGAAGGGGTGCTGCGAACGTAGCCTGCGCATTACCGGTCAGACGTTCGGGATGTGTGCAACGCAGCTGCCAGGCTTGAAATGCAGCCCTGCTGCGTCCGACACGACTACGCCGTTTGAGCCAGTTGCCCCACCGTCCAGAGGCGGACATTCGATCTTTCGCGCAGGTGGAAACGTAGAGGTTGTGAAAGCGCTCTTGCCATCGCAGCCATGCATCAACTTAGGATTAATTCAGCTTTGAAGTGCTCTAAGTGTGTGATTTCTATCAAGTTTTCGCCTTGCCTCGCAACGCAACAAAAGCAATGGAACGGTCACTGCGCCGCTTGAGGCGTCTACTAGCGTGCTCCATGTCCCATCGCCCCCCGCTCTTCGCTCTGCTTCTTGCCACGACCGCCCTCACGGGACCTGTGACGGCACAGGAAGTGAGCGTGCAGCTCAACCAATTGACGGTCGAGGGTACGGCACCAGCGCCCGTGCTGGGGGGCGGGGCCAATCTCAGCGGTGGGGATGGCGGCACGGCGGCGACCAGTGGCGGCGGGGGTGGCCCTTCCGGGGTCACCGGTTACACCGCCCGCATCAGCCCCACGGAGACCAAGACTAACACGCCGCTGCTCGAGACGCCCCAATCGGTCACGGTGCTCACCCGCGAGGCGCTCAACGACCGCAACGTCCAGACCCTCAACGAGGCCATCGGCTACGTGGCCGGCGTCTCCTCGAACGTCTTCGGCTTCGATCCCCGCTTCGATTCGTTCTTTGTGCGCGGCTTCAGTCTGACCTATGACGGCATCTTCCGCGACGGCCTGCGCCAGGTGGCGTCGGGTCTGACGGTGCCCTGACGGTGCCCCGCATCGAGCCCTACGGTATCGAGGCGGCAACGATCCTGCGCGGACCGGCCTCCGGACTCTACGGCCTCGGCTCGCCCGGCGGCATCCTCGATGTCACCACGAAGCGGCCGGTCTTCACGCCCTTCGGCGAGGTCCAGTTGCAGGTCGGTAACTACGACCGCTACCAGGGCAATTTCGATATCGGTGGCCCGGTCGAAGGCACGGGTGGCACGCTCGCCTACCGCGTCACGGGCATCAAGCGGCAGTCCGACACCTTCATCCCCGGTGGCTCAGATGATCGGGGCTATATCGCGCCGTCGTTTACCTGGAAGCCCTCGGCCGACACGACCTTCACGTTCCTAAGCGAGTACCAGGAAACCAAGCTTCCGGCCTCGACGACGTTCTTCAACCAGAACCTGCGACCGACCCGCATCTATTCGGGCGATCCGGCCTTCAACGACTTCAAACAGCAGCAGGGCCGCGTCGGCTACGCGTTCGAGCACCGCTTCGATCCGGATCTGGTCTTCCGGCAGAACTTCCGCTTCTACGACATCAGCAACGACTATCGCTACGCGTCGATCGCCATGCTCAGCCCCGACGGCCTGAGCGCGAGCCGGTCGACCGGATATTCCCGGCAGTTCCTCAGCCAGTTCACCCTCGACAACCAGATCGAGGCACATGTCACCACCGGGCCGTTCCAGCACACGCTAGTGGCGGGGCTCGACTACGCGCATTCCGACTTCAACTACCGCTTCGGCTTCGGCGCGGCCCCCGATCTCAACCTCGTCACGCGCAATTACGGTCAGCAGCCGATCCTGGCGCCGGTGCTGGGGCCCCGCACCGCGCAGAGCCAGGATCAGGTCGGGCTGTACCTGCAGGAGCAGGCCAAATTCGACCGCTTCGTGCTCACCCTCACCGGCCGCTACGACTGGGTGTCCCAGAACACGACCACAGCCGCCGCCGCAACCGAGCAGAACGACCAGGCCTTCACCGGCCGCGTCGGCCTCAACTATCTCCTGGCCCCCGGGCTGGTGCCCTATGTCAGCTACGCGACCACCTTCGCGCCGCAGCCGGGCGTCGATGTCGCCGGGCACGCCTTCAAGCCGGCGACCGGCGATCAGATCGAGGCGGGCATCGAGTACCTGATTCCAGGCACGAACATCCAGGCAGGATTTGCCGGCTTCGACATCGTCCAGAGCAGCGTGCTGCGCACGGACCCTAACAACGTCGCCTTCCAGGTGGCGACGGGCGCCGTCGAGTCGCGAGGCTTCGAGATGGAGGCGATCGCCAATTTCGCGCCCGGCACCAACCTGACCCTCGCCTACACCCATCTCGACCTGCGCTATCTCAGCCAGACCTCGTTCGCGGGCCAGTCCCTGGACGGCAACGCGCTCTCCGGCATTCCGGGAGATACGTTCACCGGCTTTCTGACCTACCTGTTCCCGCCGGGCTCGGCTTTGCGCGGACTGACGCTCGGAGGCGGCCTCCGCTTCAACGCCAACAGCTTCGCCAATGACGAGAACACGGTCCGTAACCCGACCGTGACGCTGTTCGATGCGCTGCTCGCCTACGACTTCGCCGCCCTCGATCCCAGTACAAGGGCTTCCGCGCCCAGGTGAATGCCAACAACGTCCTCGACCGCGACTACTTCACCTGCCAAGCCGGTTTCTGCTATCGGGGCGCACCGGCCATTGTCATCGGAAGCCTGATCTACCGGTGGTAGCGCGAGCGTCCGTGAAGCCGGTTCAGGACCCGTGCGCATGACGATCGAGGCTTTCCCGGACCATGTCCGGTGACGACGCTCATTTCGCGCCGTGCCCTTGCGGGCCTCCTGGCAGCAGCCCCACTGATGCTTGAGCAGCGTTCGGTGATGGCCGCCGCCGGCCCGGACGAGCCGGCACGGCTCGCCGGTGCGGTCAGCTTCGATCTCGCGGGCGACAAAGGGCAGGCCCCATGGCGGATCACGCTTTACATTCCGCCCGGCGAGCCTCCGGCCGCAGGCTGGCCCGCCTTGTATCTCCTGGACGGCAACGCGGTGACGGCCACCGCGATCGATATCGAGCGCGTGCAGGCCCCCTACCCGGATGCAACCGGGATCGGGTCTCGATTCGTCATCGTGGGGGTCGGATACCCAGGCGAGGAGGCCTATGACACCCGGCGCCGCTCCTGGGATTACACGCCTCCGCCGGGCCGGTCCTACCCGACGTCCATGCCCGACGGGCCGGTGCTGAGGACGGGGGGCGCCGAGGGGTTCCTGCGTTTCGTCGTCGATGACCTCAAGCCCGTGATCGCGCAGCGCTGCCGAATCGACCCGTCACGGCAGGGCTTGTTTGGGCATTCCTTCGGTGGGCTCTTCGTCCTCTACGCCTTGGCCCATATGCCAACGGCGTTCTCGCACTGGATCGCGGCGAGCCCGTCCATCTACTGGGAGGATCTCGTCCTGCTGAAGAGTATCGAGCGCCTCGAAACCGGCCCCCCCGTCCGCGCCCGCACGCTTCTCCTCGCGGGAGCTTTCGAGGAGGAACTCGCCCCGTTTCAGCGCGAGGCGCCCGATCGCGAGGCGCGCCTCGACCGCTTGAAGTCGGCGCGGACGGTCGAGCTTACCCGTGCCATGGCAGACCGGCTTAGCCGGATCCCTGGTTTAACAAGCCAGTTCCGGCTGATTTCCGGACGAACGCACATGACCGTTTTGCCCGATGCCGTGAACGAGGCCGTCGCCTTCGTTATGCAACGAGATAGATAGGCTGGTGATAAGGAAAGCCGCCTTACACAGACGGTGGCCCCATCGCGAGTTGACTGGCCACAAAGCCGTCGATCGCTCTCGCTCGTTCGAATGTCTGCCTTTCTTATTCCGCGCCATGTAAGCAGTCCGTGTGAAGGCCATTCATCATCGCAGCTGCGCGCCATGAACGGACATCAGCTGACCGCCCGGTAGCGGAATTCAGTTTCGGATGACCGTCGCCGTGTCGGCCCCTGGAGCGGGCCGCTCCTATGCGATCAGTTCTACCGAGCTATCAGCCGAACTGCGGGGACACGGAATGTCCTCTCCTCCCCTGGCGCTTCTGACAGCGCAAACCACTTACGGCTGCGGGTGGGCCTGTGGCGTGGGAGCCATTTTCGGCTTGGCGGGCGTTGGCGGAGCCGGATCGGGTGGCGGGCTTGGCTTAGGCGGCGACGCGTTCGTCGGTGTGTCGGTTGGCGAGACAGGCGACGGAGGCGTCGGACCCGATGCGACAGGCGTCACAGCCGGCGGGATCGGGGTTGGTGCCGACGCCGAGACTTCACCCGACCAACAGCTCATGTACGGGACGTTGGTCACTCGATACGCGACGAACGTGGCCACCGCTGCCCCGACGACTGCGAGCACGCCAACAAACCCAAGAAACCTTCGCTGCCATTTGATCCGACCGGCGAGGGTGACGAAAATCGTATCGAACTGATCGCTGAGCGCCGCAAAGTCCCTCTGAAACTTGGTTTTTTGGCGCGCGATATCGTCGGATATGGACGCCAGCGTCGCCCATTGGTTTCCGATGGCGATCGCCAAGAGCGCGACGAAGATCCACGCTCCCACGACGACGGCGAAGTTGGTCCAGAACTCGACGCCGCAGGCGGATGTGACTTTCAGCTGCGAGGCGACGATGACCGTTGCGACAGGGATACCGAGCAACTGCGTCTGGATATCGATAATCGTTTTATGGATCTTGTTGAGATAATCGATGCGTGCGGCTTCGATCTCGTTGCGGATCTTTGAGTAAGAGAAGCTGGACGCGAACAGCTGATAGCCGTTGCGAACTTCCTCGTTCACCGAACCGAGGTTTGCGATGAGGTGGCGAAACCGGACTGCGACCGGCTGAGACGCGCAGATCCCGATGACGGCTTCGGCGAGGATCGCGAGCTTCTGGTCTCGGTGAATCTCGTCGGCGCACGCGCTGAGAATGGCGTCGGCGTCGGAGACGCTCACACGGTCCAAGCCGGCGGCCTTATACGCCAGCGGAACGCTGAACTTGCCATCCTTGATGAAGATCAATTCCCTTTTGGATTGATCGACATAGGCCGCTGCTTCGCCGACGAGCTTCGTGAACTCGAGGACCTTGCGATAGGTCGCTAAGCGCTCGGGACAGGGATCGATGTCCGGTGTGATACCGCCGTCGATGACGAAGTAGGCGCGCGGTTCTTTGACCCGCGCTTCCGGGGTATCGAGCAACCCGTCGAAGTCGCGAATGAGGGAGCCGAGCGCAGTCCGGGGTGGGCCGACGCGGACTGATACGATCTGACCGACTTGAAGCGCGTCGTCGTCGAGCACCACGATGTCTGCGTCAACAGCGACATCCTGGTCATCTTCGATGAGTTGGATGACCTCCAGGACTTCTGGGGTCGCAATCGACAGCCTTCCCTGATCGCCGTTCTGATCGAAGGCGATATGACGATACAGCAGGATCAGCTGGTCGAATGTGATCTTAGCCATCTTGGCTGTACTCAGTGCGCAGCTGCGCTGTGAGATCCTCGGGCAGGCCGGTCAACGTGAGGGTGTTGTCCTCAGCGTTGAACCGCACATTTCCGCGGGTGATCGCGTCGCGGTTGAACTCGATGCTCCAGGTCGGGGTCTTGCCCTTGAATTTGATCAGCGGTCCGAGGGCGCGGCGATCAGGCACGAAGCCGTCGTTGAGGCGTAGATCAGGATCGGCCAGAACGCTCATCAGCCTCTCGGGATCCTGCGGGCTCAGTTCGTTGGCCAGCGCCTCGAAGCTAAGTTCCTCCTGAGCCTTGGCCGAACGCTCGCAGATGGTTTTCGCGCGGGCGAGGAAATCGTCCTTGCTTGGGGTGTCCATGCCATCATCGGTGGCGAATGCCATCAGCGCCTGGACGAGCTCGGCTGTGTCGCGGCGGTTCTGGACCGTGGTGTCACAGCCGAGGAATTCCTTGAAGTACTCGGAGACCTCCCGCATGCCCTTCAAGAAGCCAATGTAGCGCTCCTCGCCGTTGGTCCAGCCGGTCATGTTGATGCGGCCCGCGAACCGAAAACCGTCCATGTCGAGATGGCGGACATCCTGGACATCGAGGTCGCTCGTCATCGACGCGCCGAGCTTCTCGTTGACGATCGCGATGAGGAGGTACTGCCGTTCTTCGCGCTCGAAGTGAGCGAAGAAGACGTGGCCGCCCGTGGCAGCACCCTTGTAGCCCGCCTGGGCTTTCAGCGTTTCCATCATCTTGTGCGTCAGCGTCGTGAAGTCATTGGGCTGGACGTTGAGGTAGGCGCGGAGGTGCTTCTCGGTCGGAAATCGATCTTCATCGACCGCGAATTTCCCGTAAGATTTCGAGGTCCGCTTGGCGTAGAGAGCGGTGAGGTCGTCGATCACGCGTTGCATCGTCTGAGTCACTTTCAGATCGCTTTTTCCGTGCTTAACGACGAAGGCCCCCTGGGTTTTGGTCAGGTCGTGGATCGCGACGCGGATAATGGTGTTTGTCACCTGCCCTCCCAGCGGCGAATGCAACGACCTCAGGTGTCGTTCACTGCGGCCGAGACTGGCTTGGCGCAAGGACGCTGACGACCCAACCGGTCGCGCCGAGGCGGTGCGAAACGGCGTCGAAGGTTTTGCCGTCGCGACCCGCGAACCCTGAAGGAGGGTGGATGCCATGCCTCGCAATGCTTCACGAATGAACAGATCGCCTTTGCCCTGCGGCAGGCGGAGAATGGCGCCACGGTGGACCAGGTCTGCCGGAAGATGGGCGTCTCTGAGCCGACCTTTTATCGCTGGAAGAAACAGTTCGTCGGCATGGGTGTGCCGGAGATCCGACGGCTCAAGCAGCTGCAGGACGAGAACGGCAAGCTCAAACGGCTGGTCGCCGACCTGACGCTGGACCGCTCCATGCTGCAGGACGTCCTTAAGCGACCCGAAGGGCGGCGTCAGCAAAAGTGGTGAGGCTCGCCGCTCGTCCCAGCGCTACAGGAAGCGATCCGACCCTCAGGTCGCGCTGCGGATGCGTTTGAAGGAGTTGGCCGCCGCGCGGGTACGCTATGGCTATCGGCGGCTGCACATCCTGTTGCGACGGGAGGGCTGGGCCGTGAACCACAAGCGAACCTGCCGGATATACCGGGATGAGGGGCTGTCGATCCGGTCCAAGCTGCCCAATCGCAAGCGAGCCTGGCGCTACCGTCAGGGTCGACCGGCGATCGGTGGACCCAATGAGGTCTGGGCGATGGAGTTCATGTCCGATCGCCTCTTCGACAGGCGTCCGTTCCGGATCCTGACCGTCGTCGATTGCCACACGCGAGAGGCGCTCTCGCTCACCCCGAGAGCCAACTTCCGCGCCTACCAGGTGACCGGGGCCCTGGACGCCTTGGTCCGGCTGCGAGGTCGACCCAAAAGCCTGCGGGTGGACAACGGACCGGAGTTCGCCGGGCGCATGCTCGACCGGTGGGCCTATCTGAACGGGGTCGAGATCGACTTCTCCCGACCGGGCAAGCCGACCGACAACGCCTACATCGAGTCGTTCAACGGCCGTCTGCGGGCGGAATGATGCCGTTCGCCCCGCCGGGCATGATCGCGTCCGTGAAGACAAGCTTGAACCCGTCTCCCCTTCGCGACGGACACGCAGCCCCCTCACGAAGCACGATCCACTCGGAATTATTGCAACGGGAAGTCAGGAATTTTCTCTTCCGGCTATGATTTTTTTGAAACTTCACCTCTCGCAGGGCCGTAACGAGCGATGATCCCACATAACGGGTTCGGAACTTGGAGATACGTATGACCAGCATGTTTAAGGTCGCCAGCTTCACCCTCGCCATGGCGCTTACCGGCGCAGGCGCGTTTGGCACGGCGGTCCAGGCGGCGGAAGAGAAGACGGTAATGGTCGGCGGGGCGCCGATGTACCCGTCCAAGACCATCGTCGAGAACGCGGTCAACTCGAAAGACCACACTACCCTGGTTGCCGCTGTGAAGGCCGCCGGCCTCGTCGAGACGCTCTCCGGGAAGGGCCCGTTCACGGTGTTCGCGCCGACCAACGCCGCCTTCGCCAAGCTTCCAGCCGGCACCGTCGACACCTTGGTGAAGCCTGAGAGCAAGGCGACGCTGACCAAGATCCTGACCTACCATGTGGTGTCCGGCACCATGACGGCGGCCGATCTCCAGAAGGCGATTAAGGCCGGTGGTGGCAAGGCCATGCTGAAGACGGTCGAGGGCGGTAGCCTGACTGCTGAGGAGAAGGGCGGTAAGATTGAGCTCGTCGACGGCAAGGGCGGCAAGTCGACCGTCACTATCGCCGACGTGATGCAGTCGAACGGCGTGATCCACGTCGTCGACACGGTCCTGATGCCAAAGTAGGTTCCGAATTTAGAGCGAAGCAAGGCTGTCCGGGCACGGTCCGGGCAGCTTTTTGTTATCCTGATCGTACGTCGGTGGAAGTTATAATGGGGGCCCTTGGTCCCGCTCAAAGGTACGGCCGGCGGTTATTTTGGATGTAATGTGAGATTGATCGCATCCTTGCGCTCAATGAGAGCTTAAGGTCGGTAAAACATCTTATTTCGGGCGATACGCCTCATGCTCTCATTATCGACGATGAAACCCATCATCGTGATGGGTGACGATCAGCATTCTGGAGGACGCGGGTTCCAGGCGCTGGAGGCCATGCACGTCGCCAATTGTAGCACCCTAGGCGGAAAGGCACGTCCGCTTCGCTAAGCGTCTGTCACTGAGCAGGAAGACTGAAAACCACCTGTTGCAGACCTCGGGAAGGTCCGCTTTCGGGCGACCTCGGGGACAAAGAACTACGACTAGATCGGGTGGATTTTTGCCCATCCGCTTTTAGAGGCCGTAGCCACAAGACCGGACTTTCACCTAGGCCAAGCTGTTCGATGGAGTTGCGCCCGACCCAGTTATTCGCTGGCTTGCAGCGGTATTTTCGGAACGGACCTGGGCTGGCTCTTAGGCGCAGTGTGAGGCAACCGCGCAAGCGCTCACGTCAGGCCTGCCGGACGGCGGCAGCGGCGTCGGCCAATGCGCCTCATCCCGCGCGGTCGCAGCACATGCGGAGCATCAAGTCCCTGTAGATGGCCTGCGCCTCCTCGATCCGGTCGACGAGGCAGTACTCGTCCGTCTTATGGCACTGCGCCGGCTCGCCGGGTCCTACGATCACCGTGGCGACTCCGTCGAAGGCCGGCACAAGAGCCGACGCATCGGTGAAGTAGGGTGCCCCAGCTGGTTCCGCCGACGCCCCAGTCCGCTCGCGCAGCAGCGTCAGGAGCAGGGCGGCGGACGGATCGTCCGGCTCGGTAGCGAACCCAGGGAAGCTCGTGACAACCCGGATCTCAGCCTCCGGTCCGAACAGGCGGCTGAGTTCGGCGATCAGCGTTTCGTGCTTCTGCTCCGGCAGGGTCCGGATATCCACGGTGAACTCGACGAAGTCAGGGACGGAGTTGATATTTTCTCCGCCGCGGATGGTGGTGACGCAGGCTGTGGCGCTGCCGAGCAGTGGGTGGCGGGCGCCGAACTCGTGGCCCTCAAGTCTCCGGATCCACTCCGCCGCCTTGCTGATGGCGTTTTCGCCCTCATGCGGCATGGAGGAATGCGCTGTCCTCCCACGCGCGGTTACGATGACGCGGAGAGAACCCTTATGGGCGAATATGGGGGCATTAGACGTCGGCTCGGCCACGATCAGGAGTTCGGCTGGCCCGAGGACTTTCTCACGGCCGACATGGAATGCGCCTTCACATCCCGTCTCTTCTCCGGCGGTGATCACGAGCGTGACACCGCGGTGGAAGCTAAGCCCGTCCCCGATCAGGTTGCATGCAGCCGCGATGAACGCCGCTACGCCGGCCTTCATGTCGCTGGAACCGCGGCCGTACAACCGGCCATCTTGCACGATCCCTTCGAAGGGTGGGAATTGCCACTCGTTCGACCCAAGTGGCACGACGTCGATGTGCCCAGTGAAGCAGAGCGGCTTGCCACCGGCCGTCCCAGGGATGCGCGCGACCAGTGTTGGTCGGTCCTTGGCAAATTCGTAGCTGGCGACGTCGAACCCGTGTTCGGTCAGTAGCCGGGCAATGAACTCGGAACATTCCTTCTCATCGCCTGGAGGATTGATTGATCGAAACCGGATGAGCTGCTTCGAGAGTTCGAGACCGTTCAGGGGCATTGGTGCTTCCACGTGAAGTTTCGCGTCGTTGCCGGCCGCGAGTTCGAGGTACCCAAGTTAGATCATGAAGATCCTGCGTCTTCGTCAAGAATAACCGCTATCGATAAGGACCCAAGTCCGGTCTGACGACCAGCGAGGGTCGCAAGTAGCTGGTCCGTTTCCGAACAGGTAGTTGGGCGATACTCGCAGCTCGCCTGAATTGACTTGAATCGGTTCCTACAGAACCTGGGACAGAAACCGTCGCGTGCGCGGATCGACGGCGGACGAGAACAAAGTCTCGGGCGGCCCGTGCTCGACGATGACACCGCGATCGGTGAAGTAGACGTGGCCGGCGACCTCGCGCGCGAAATTCATCTCGTGGGTGACGAGAAGGCAGGTCATGCCCTCCTCTGCCAATTCGCGAATGGTGACGAGAACCTCCTTGACCGTCTCGGGATCGAGCGCGGCGGTGACTTCGTCGAACAGCATCACGTCCGGCCGCATCGCGAGCGAGCGGGCGATGGCCACGCGTTGCTGCTGCCCGCCCGACATCTCGCCGGGATAAGCCGCTTCCTTGCCGGCGAGACGCACCTTGGCAAGGAGAGTGCGTGCCCGGACCTCGACCTCGCGTCTGTCCTGGCCCAGCACGTGGATCGGCGCCATCATGACGTTTTCCAACGCCGTCTTGTGCGGGAACAGGTTGTACTGCTGGAATACCATGCCGACCTTGCGTCGCAAGGCCAGCTTGTCGAGCTTCGGGTCGACTACTTCGATCCCGTCGACCCGGATGGTGCCGGACGTGACCGGAACGAGGGCGTTGATGCAGCGGATCAGCGTCGACTTGCCCGATCCCGACGGGCCGATGATGCAGACGACCTCGCCCCGGCGTACGTCGAAGCTGATCCCCTTGAGGACCTCCACCTCACCGAAGGACTTGTGCACGTCGAGCAGCTGCACGATCGGTGGGCCGGAGGAGGAGACACCCACCATCAGAAAAGCACCATCAGAAACGCACCATCGGACACCCGGGCCTCACGCTGTCTCGAAGCGCCGCTCCAGGCGCGCGGTCAGCCGGTCGATCGGGTAGCAGTATAGGAAGAAGCAAAGCAGGGCGAAGCCGTAGAGGGGGGCGAACAGCTCGGGCCGCCCGCCTTCGGCGGCGTGAACCTGCGCCGTCAATGTCAGCATCTCGGTGACACCGACGATGGAGGCCTGCACCGTTGCCATGGCGATCAGAGCGTAGACGTTCATCCACGGTGGCAGCATCCGCTTGAGGCATTGGGGCAGGATGATGCGGAACAAGGTCTGGCGCCGGGTGAAAGCCAGGGATTCGGCCGCCTCCCACTGTGTGGCCGGCACCGAGCTCACGGCGCCGCGTACGATCTCGGCGACGTTGGCCATAACCGGCAGCGCGAACCCCACCGTCGCCTTGACCCAGTCGGGCAGCGGCACGCGCAGGCCGAACACCGTGACCTGAAACGGCACGAGAAACATCACAAAGAACAGCAGTACCAGCCAGGGCACGTTGCGGAAGAACTGTGTCACGCCCCAGGCGATACGGCGCAGGACTGGCCCCTCGCTCACTAGGGCGAGCCCCAGCCCAAGACCCGCCCCCGTGCCGAGGAGCATCGCCACAAGCGAGATCGCGACGTTGAAGGCAAAGCCCGTCAGCAGGAGCGGCGCCCAGCGCAGGACGACCTGGAGCGGCGACAGCACGGCGTCCGGCTCTTGCGCGAAGGCTGGTACCATGAGGACGAGGCCGGCGAGCCACGCCCCGAGAAGCCACCCTTGAGCCGGGCGGAGGGTGAACCGGGTCCGCGTACGCGAGACCCGGAACGGCAGTAGGACCGGCAGGTCGCTTGCAGGCGGCTCAAGCGCCCTCACCGGCTGTAGCCCGGGATCCGCAAGGCCCGCTCCCAGCGATGCATGATCCAGACGAGGACGCCGACCAGGACCGCGTAAGTGACGAGCAGCACGATCATCATCTCGAGCACGTTCTGCGATTCCGACCAGATCTGCTTTACCGCATAGAGCGTCTCGGGCACCGCGATGGCGTAGGCCAGGGTGGTGGTCTTGAGCAGGTTGATGAGGTTGTTGTTGAGGGCCGGCAGGCAGACGCGGAGCGCGAGCGGCAGCACGATGTAGAGGTAGGCCTTCAGGCGGGTATAGCCGAGGGCCTCGGCCGCCTCAATGGTGGTGCGCGGCACCGCTTCGATTCCGGAGCGGAAGATTTCGACGTTGAAGGCGCCGGCGAACAGGGACAGCGAGACGATGGCCCATTGCACGTTGTCGAGGATCGGCACGCGCAACCCGTCTGCGGTCTGGGTGGCCGGCAGCAGGGTGCCCAGCCCAAAGTAGAAGAAGAAGATCTGCACCAGGGGCGGCGTGTTGCGGAACACCACGACGAAGCCGTTGACGAATCCGCGCATGAGCCGCGACGGGCCTCCTTGGAGAAGTGCCCCGACTGCGCCGATGACGAGGCTCGCCAGGATCGTCGTCACCGCCAGCAGCAGCGTCGTCTTCAGGCCGTTGACGTAGCGGTCCCAATCATAGGGGTCGTAGAAGACCGTGAAGTTGAAACCCGTCGTGTCGTAAAGGGTCCGGAACCAGTTTGGGACGGCGTCCATCGTGTTCCTCAAGACGGCGGGTCATTCGGCCCGGCGCGGCTCAGTTGGTCGCGTTCTTGTACTTCTCGTGCATCGCCTTCGAGTATTCCGTCGGCTCGATGCCCCACTTCTTCTCTGATTCGACGATGAAGCCGGACTTCATCCAGTCCTTGGTCGTAGCTTCCATCATGGTTTGGAGGGAGCCATTGCCGGGCGCCACCGCCATCATCCAGGGGGCGTCGAGGATACCCTTCAGCGGCAGGGCGTAATCCGCCTTCCAGTCGGCGTCGAGGAGCTTCCCCTGCAGCATGCTCTGATCGTAGACGTAGCCGAGGCAGTTGCCCTGCTTGAGGGCGAAGAGCGGCTTCTCCGAGCCATCGAAGGCGACGATTTCGACACCGTAGGTGCGGGCCACGTCCTTGTTGTACCAAGCGCCGGAGGTGGCGCAGAGGGGCTTGCCCTTCAGCTGCGCCCAGTCGGTGATATTGGCCTTCTTGGGCAGCATCACGTTGACGAAGTCGGAATAATATTGCGGGTCGATAGCCTGCACCACGCGGCGGCGCTCCGGCTTGTCCGAGATCGTGGCGATGAGGAGGTCGACCTTGCCCTGCTGCAGGAACTCGATCCGGTTGGAGGAGACCACCGGCACGAGTTCGAGCTTCACGCCGAGGCGCTTGGCGACGTCGGCGGCAAGGTCCGGTTCCATCCCGATGATCGCTCCGCTCGGATCGCGAAAGCCGAAGGGACGGTAATCCGCCTTCACGCCGACGATGAGCGTCCCGCGCTGTTTGATGGCCTCGATCCCATCCGCAGCCGAGGCCAAGGAGGCAGGGAGCAATGCGGTGGCGGCGAGCAGGCTGCAGCCGAGGAACGCCTGAGTCAGCTTACGCATCGCACCACATCCCTGCTTGGTTCATGCCGATCGACCGGAAATCAAGACCGAGACCCGACGATCCCTCTTCGAGCAGATTGCCTTGTCCGGTCCGAACGGGTCAAGCAATCGGCAGGCCATCACTGGGGGGATCAGCCGAACCGTCCGAGCGAATACGGTGCGAGATCGATCCGCCCGCTGGCCTGCACCATCTCGTTCGCCACGGCCTCGCCGATCCCGGCAGAGTGCTTGAAGCCGTGCCCCGAACAGGCCGAGACGACGAGAACCCGGTTCATCTGCGGATGGCGGTCGATGATGAAGCCGCGGTCGGGGGTCACGGTGTAGAGGCAGGCGGCGGACTTGGTCACTCGCCCCGTCGCGCCGGCGAGCCGGCCCGCCACGTGGTGCCGGTACATGGCGGTGGATTCCTCGGGGCTCACGGCGCGGTCAAAGGCCTCGGCCCGCGTGGCGGTCTCGTATTGTTCGGTGGCGACCTTGACCTGGACCTCCCCCGGCAGGGGCGGGAAGCCATAGAGGTAGTCCGTGTCGCCGGAACCGTGCATCCAGATGAAGACCGGCGACTCCGAGCCGTAGGCCGAGGCGTCGTCGAGGGCGTACCAGTGCAGGAGTTGGCGGCTGACCGTCAGCAGCTCCGTGAACGGCGCGCCGAGAAGAGGCGCGGTCCAGGCCCCGGCCGAGACCACCACCTGATCGGCCAGGACGACGCCGTTTTCGGTCTCGATGCGGATCCCGCCCGGCTCTTGGATAATCGACAGCACCGTCGTCCCGGTGCGGATGTCGGCGCCGAGCTCGCCGGCCCGTTGCAGCTGCGCAGCGATGCAGCGCTCGGGGCGCACGTAGCCGCCGCCAGGCTCGTAATAGGCCCTCTCGTCGCCGCCGAGATTCAGAAATTGCGGGAAGCGGCGCGCGATCTCGCCTCCGTCGAGGACCTCGTGCGGGATCGCGAAGGCCTGCGCGGCATCGATCGAACGCCCGACGAAATCCGGCTTGCCGTGATGGGAGGTGTCACCGCTGCCCGGCCCCATCACCAAGGCGCCGCATGCCGTCAGTAGCGTCTCGCCGGTCTCCGCCTCCAGGGTTCGCCAGATCCGGTGCGAAGCCAGGACGAAGGGGACGTAGTCGCGGCCCTCCCCGACAGCCTGCCGGGTGATGCGGCTCTCTCCGTGGCTCGACCCCAGAATGTGCGGCGGGGCAAAGCGATCGAGGCCAACCGCTTTCGCGCCCCGCAGCCCCAGTTGATAGAGGGCCGCGCTTCCCATGGCGCCAAGGCCGACGACGGCGATGTCAAAACGGTCTTCCATCGCAGGATGCGCTCCGGTTCGTTCTCAAGCCCATTCTCTGCAACGCATGCGAACCCCCGAGATTCCGACGGAAGATCGCTACCGAGCGCGGGACGGATCGATCACCAGGATATACTCGCACGGGTCCGTGCCGAGATTCGTGAACGCGTGCCCGGCATCGGCTTCGAAGTACAGGCTGTCCCCCGTCTCCGCGACGACGGTCCGGTCGCCGATCACGGCGCGCAGGCGGCCGCGCAGGATGTAGATGTATTCCGAGACGCCAGGGCGATGGGCCGTGAATTCGCCCGTGCTGCCACCGGGCGGCAAGGTGTTCAGCACCAGATCGATGCCTCGGCCCGGTAGGACCGGCGACAGGCAGCGACGCAGGAAGCCCGATTCTTCGTCCCGAAGGATGGGTTGGCGACGTGCCGGGATCAGCAGGACTTCGAGTTCGGTCGCCGGGGCCATCAAGCGCGAGAAGGTCACGCCGAGCGCCTCCGCCAGGCGGGAGAGTACAGCGGTCGAGGGCACCGCCTCGGCGCGCTCGATCTTCGAGATCATCGAGCGGCTCACGCCGGAGCGCGTCGCCAGCGCCTCCAGGGACAGGTGGAGTTCCCTGCGGCGGCGACGGATCTCCTCGGACACGTAGGCCTGGGAACTCGTTTCGGCCGCTGTCTGCGCCGGGGCAACCATCTCCCTCACCGCCATGCCGTCATCCACTCCCATCCTCCCAATAGACCGGCAAGTAGGGCCGTGCGGGTCAGCTTCGCCCCTGAATAGGGGATCGTCCTGACGTTTGCACGCGCCCCATCCCGCGACGTCCCGGCTTTCGCCGCACGGCCGGGCGCCGTCGTGCGCGCCCGGGGCGCGCCAAACGATCGCTGCCGCATCTGGCACGGCGATTGCCTCCACATCAGTGGAATTTTCTCCAGTTCGGTGGAGGGTCGAAGGCCATGGCGAGTACGGCGATTGTGATGGAAACCGAAGGCGGTCTCGACCGGCATGAGGTCTCGCTCGCGGACCGACGACAGATTGTCTGGTCGAGCGTGATCGGCACGACAGTCGAATGGTACGACTTTCTGATTTACGGCACCGCCAGTGCCCTGGTGTTCAACAAGCTCTTCTTTCCGAGTATCGACCCCGTCGTCGGGACGATAGCCGCCTTCGGTTCCTACGCTGTCGGATTCCTGGCCCGCCCCCTGGGCGGCATCGTCTTCGGCCATTTCGGCGACAAGATCGGTCGAAAGGCCATGCTCTCCCTGACGATCATGATCATGGGCCTCGGCACATTCCTGATCGGCTGCCTGCCGACTTATTCCCAGATCGGCGTCTGGGCACCGATCCTGCTCGTCACCCTGCGACTGGTCCAGGGCATCGGTATCGGTGGGGAGTGGGGCGGCGCGGTCCTGATGGTGGTCGAAAGCGTACCGGCCCATCGACGGGGCTTCTTCGGGAGCATCGTCCAACTCGGCTATCCCTTGGGCGTCATCCTCTCCATCGGAGCCTTCGCTCTGGCGGGGCTGATGCCCGAGGCCGAGTTCCTGGCCTGGGGCTGGCGGCTGCCGTTCCTGGCGAGCGCCTTCCTCGTCGGTGTCGGCCTCTTCATCCGGCTTCGCCTGCACGAAACACCCTCCTTTCAGCGGGTGAAGCAGCGCGCTGCCGTTGCCAAGATCCCGGTCGTCGAGATCCTCACCGAGCATCCCCGCACCTTCCTGAAGGCTGTCGGCCTGAAGGTGTCGGAGATCGCCTATGTCAGTATCGTCACGGTGTTCTCGATCTCCTACGTGACGGGGCAGCTCGGTTTGCCGCGAAGCGTCATCCTCAACGGCATCCTGATCGCGGCGATCATCGAGCTCTTCACGATTCCCGTCTTTGGATGGCTCTCGGACCGCTATGGCCGGCGCACCCTGTTCGTCGTCGCCTGCCTGTTCTCCATCGTTTTTGCCTTCCCGCTGTTCCAGCTTCTCGACACCCGCGATCCGACCGTCATCACGCTGACCGTCGCGGTGGCCCTGAGCTTCGGCCAGGGCATCATGTTCGGGACGGGCGCGGCCTGGATGTCGGAGCTGTTCGATGCGCGCCTGCGCTACAGCGGCGCCTCGCTCGGATTCCAGGTCGGAGCAGCCCTGAGCGGAGGCTTCACGCCGCTCATCGCCGCCGCACTGTTGACCTGGAGCAGCGGCGCGACATGGCCGATCTCGGTCTACCTAATCGTGCTGGCCTGCGTGACGCTGGTCGCTGCGTTCCTGTCGCCCGAAACCGCTCGACGACAGATCGACTGAGCCGCTGGACCGCCCGAGCTCGGCGCATGATTGGGAACTTCGATGCCGCCGATCCTTCACAGTGGATATTTTTCTAGTATCGTAGATTGATCCCGACAGCCCCGTTCACACCGAGGAACACGAATGAACCGAACCATCATCAAGACGGACAAGGCCGCACCGGCCGCCGGACCCTATGCGCAGGCAACCCGTGTCGGCGATCTCGTCTTCGCCTCGGGGCAACTCCCGATCGACCCGGAGACCGGCGCATTTCCCGACGGGATTGCGGCGCAGACCAAGGCCTCGCTCGCCAATCTCGCGGCGGTTCTCGATGCGGGCGGCGCGAGCCTGGCGACGGTCGCCAAGACGACCGTGTTCCTCAAGGACATGAACGACTTCGCCGCCATGAATGCCGTCTATGCGGAGCATTTCCCCGGTGATGCCCCGGCGCGATCGACGATCGAGGTCGCCCGGCTGCCCCGCGACGCCATGGTCGAGATCGAAGCCATCGCTCTCGCGACACAATCGGAGGCCACGCGATGACGGACGTAACAGCACCCCGCATGGTCGAGGCGTTCGCACATCCGGCCGGTTCGATAGCGGTCGGCGTTCCGGGAGGCGCAGTGGGCTGGCGGGGCAGCCTGCTCAACATCCATACGGCCTCGGCGGCGAGCTACGAGATGGAAGAACGCACCGAGGCCCGGTGTGTCGCCGGACGCGGCATCGAGGGGGACCGCTACTTTCTCGGTTTGGGCACTTATTCGCCCAAGCCCGACACCCGCGAGGTGACCCTGATCGAGCAGGAGGCGCTGGATGCGATCAACCGCAACGACCCGCCGCTCCAAAGCGGTCCTCTGCACATCGCGCCGATCGACCACCGCCGCAATCTCACGGTTCGGGGCGTCCCACTGAACCACCTCGTGGGGCGTCGATTTCGCGTCGGCGAGGTGATCCTGCGCGGCGGACGGCTCAACTTTCCTTGCAAGTACCTAGAGGAACTCCTGGGCCAGCCGGTCTACCTGCCTCTCTACAACCGCTCGGGCCTCAATTGCGGGATCGAGCGCGGCGGAATCATCCGGGTCGGCGATACGATCGAGATGGTGGACTAGGTCGTGAGCGCACGTCTGGTCATGAGGCTGCAGGTCTCGGCGGCTATGGCGACAACGTCCGAAGTACTGCATCTAACCCTGGTCCATCCGCGGCGGCCGGAGCTCCCATCTTGGACAGCCGGCGCCCACGTGGATCTTAGGCTGCCGGATGGACGCGTGCGCCAGTACTCCCTTTGCGGCGACCCTGCAGATCGCACGCGATACGAGATCGCGATCAAGCGCGAGGAGGCGGGACGCGGGGGTTCGACTTGGGTGCACGGCAACCTCACCGTCGGCGCGGTCGTCGATGTCTCAGCGCCCCGCAACAACTTCCCCCTCGCACCCGCCGCACGTCGGCACATCCTTGTGGCGGGCGGCATCGGCGTGACGCCGCTCCTCGCTATGGCACGCACGCTTGCGGCGGAAGGAGCGGACTTCGTGCTCCATTTCTGTGCGTCGTCGGCCACCCATGCGCCTCTCCTCGCGGACGTCCGCGCGATCTGCGGTGACCGACTTCAGGGTTGGTTCGCCGATGAAGGTCGACGCTTCGATCCGATGCGTCTCGGCGACGTCAAGGTGGACACGCATGTCTATGCCTGTGGCCCGCAGCGTCTCACCGACGCCGTCCAAGCTGCCCTCGACTCGCAGGGCTGGCCACCGGAGCAGGTCCATGTCGAGCATTTCGCCCCACTGTCGGACGAAACCTTCAAACCCGAGCCGTTCGAAGTTCGCATCGCATCCACAGGCGCCCAGCTCCACGTAGCTGCGAACCGTTCGCTCCTCGACGTCCTGCGGGAGCACGGCTTCTCCCAACCCTCCTCATGCGAACTCGGAGTCTGCGGCGCCTGCGAGTGCGGCTATCACGATGGCACAGTGATCCATCGTGATGCCGTGCTCTCGGTTGGGAAACGCCGGGACCGGATGACGCCATGCGTCTCGCGCGCTCAGGGCAGCGTGACCCTCGAACTCTGAAAGAGGGTGGGGGTGACTACCGAACGCGATCAACCGCCTGGACCCAGCATGACCGAAATCGAGACCGACACCTTCCTCCACGACCTGTACGCCTTGCGCGAGATCGGGCGGTTCCGCACCGGCGTCCACCGGCCGACCTTTTCGCCTGAAGATATGCAGGCGCGTCGCTGGCTGATGGGCCGGATCGAGGCTTGCGGTCTCGAGACGTCGATCGACGGCATCGGCAACGTGCTTGGGCGGCATCGTGGCCCGGGGCCCCACCTCCTGGTCGGCAGCCACATTGAGACCCAGAACGAGGCCGGCTGGCTCGACGGGGCGCTCGGCGTCGTCGCCGGACTGGCGCTGGCCCGGGCCGGGCTTCCCGTCGACGTCGTCGCCTTCGCAGATGAGGAGGGACATTTTTCCGGCGGCTTCCTGGGTAGCCGCTCGGCGATCGGTGACCTGACCGAGGCCGAGATCGACGCCGCCCGCAACCGCACCGACGGCACCCCCCTGCGCGTGGCGCTCGAATCGGCCGGACTGGCCGGAAAACCTCGGATGCAGTTGGATCCCGCGCGCTACCGGGGCTTTCTGGAACTGCATATCGAGCAGGGCACGCAACTCGAATCCGCAGGTCTGCATCTCGGTGTCGTCAGCGGCATCGTGGCGATCTGGCAGTTTCAGATCGTCTTCGAAGGCAAGCAGGACCATGCCGGAGGCACCACCATGGCCGAGCGCAGGGATGCGGGACTCTCCGCGGTACGCCTGCTCGCGGCCATCGATCGGGAATTTCCGAAGGTCTGCGGCCCGCGTAGCACCTGGACGACAGGGCGGATCACGCTCGATCCCGGCGGCTACAGCATCATTCCGGGCCGCGCAGAGGTGGCCTTCCAGTTCCGCGACGTGTCGGTCCCGGTGCTGGAGCGAATGGAAGCTTGCCTCGAAGCACTGGTGCAAGAGTCGAACCGGCGTGAGCGCTGCACTGCCACGCTCATACCCTGGTCGAAGGCGATCCCCGCCCGGTGTGATCCGAACCTGATGCGGGCCCTCTCGGAGGCTGCCGAGCAGGTCTGCCCCGGCCGTTGGCAGGTGATGCCCTCGGGCGCCGGCCACGACGCCCAGAACATCGCCCGTATCCTGCCGGCCGCCATGCTGTTCGTCCCGTCGGTCGGCGGCATCAGCCATCACTGGACAGAGGATACCAGCGATGCAGATCTCGCCTTTGGCGTGCGCGCGCTCGGAGTGGCGGCGCGGGTGTTGTCCAGATAGTTCGGGCACATGTTTCCGGAGCCCCGATCAACGCTTCAGCCGCGAATCCGTCGCGATTTGCAATGAACACGACCTAGGATGTCGGCGATGGGACCGACCCACACCAACGGAATGCCGCCGTAAGATTCCGCTTTCGAGCGTCGGCCGAATCCCTCGCTACGTCATGTTTGGGTCGGAGGCGGAACGTCCGCTTCAGGATGAAGGGTCAGGGTCCGCTATCCACCGAGGCTGTGTGAGAACGCATTTGCGGCCTGGAAAGATCTGACAGCGCATCGC